>JAGQWL010000194.1 GCA_020437385.1 Bacteroidota bacterium | reverse complement strand
TCCACGTGACAACCATGCAGGCACTTTCGGGAGCGGGCGTACCGGGCGTCGCGGCCATGCACGCGACCGCGAATGTCATCCCTTACATCGGCTCGGAAGAGGACAAGCTCGAGAGCGAACCGCAGAAGATACTCGGGCTGTTTACCGGCGACGCAGAACCGGCAGACTTCGCCGTCAGCGCACAATGCAACCGCGTTCCGGTTGTGGACGGACACCTGTGCGCCGTGTCGGTCAAGCTCAGGTCACCCGTGAGGGTTGAGGATGTGCGGCGCATCATGTCCGACTTCCGCGGTGAACTTGACGCCGAGGTCCTGCCGACCAAGCCGTCGCAGTTTCTGCGTTTGTACGATTCGGAAGCCGAGCCGCAACCACGGCTCCATGTAAACCGGGACAACGGAATGTCCGTCGGGATCGGACGAATCAGAGCGTGTCCGATTAACGACATCCGCTTTGTTTGTCTCGTTCACAATACAAAGCGTGGAGCTGCCGGAAACGCCCTTCTGATTGCGGAACTCGCGTACGCACGAGGAATGATCGGCGCCCACCGAAGTTCGGTTCGACTCGCAGAAGGATAGACATCGCAGCAGAACGCGCATCGGTCGATGGCCCTTGTGGCACGAGCGCCCACCAAACCAGGCCGCGGACTGCCACGAGATTTGCCTGTCGAATGGCGCACAATCGTCCAAGCCGCTCAGGACAGCATGCCCGAGAGCGTCGCCGCAACCCAGAATCCGAGGTAAGTTCCGAGGGCGTTTCCGAGCGATCCCAGGAGAACGGCCGGAAGAACAAGGTCCCCACGTCCCAGGCTCCTCGCAAGCGCCAGAGCCGAGGCCCCTCCTCCGATATTTGCCTGCGACGCGACGGCAGCCACATCCGGATCCACGCGAAAAACAGTGGCGATGCCGAACAACAGGACGGCGTGTACGGCCACGATGATTGTCGTCAGTAGAATTAATGCCGGTGCGAGCGCGCCGATGTGGGACACGGCCCTGATATCGCAATACGCGCCGATGACCGCCAGAAAGAGATAAACCGCAAACATGCCGAGTGTGCGCGCACCCGGAATGCGTGCGATGGGTCGATACTGGGCAAGCGCGAGCGCGATCGTTGTGACTATTAGAATTGGTGGGATAGTCAATCCGGCGGACGACGCGATGATCGTCGACAAGAGATCCGATATCCACAGAGCACCGAGCGCCAGTGCCAACTGAATGCCGAGATCGACGGGATGTAGAGACTCGGTGTCCTCCTCAATTCCCAGCAGCGGACCGGCATCGGAATCCGCATTGGCTGATACATTTCCGCCCCGTGGCAGAAAACGCGGAATCACCAGGGTGGCGCTTATCCAGACGGCTGTAACGATGTTGTCGATAACAACGGCGCCGCCGAAAAGAACACCATCGGCCATGACGTTGTAGTGCAGTGCGACGGCGTTGAAATTCACGCTCCCCCCCGTGTAGGTTCCTGCAAACATCCCACCGAGTGCAGGAGCAAGGTCGCCGAATACAACGCCACCCCTTACGGCTACGACGGCCACAATTGCGCCCAGGGCCGTGGCAAACGAGCCGACGATAAAAAGAATGAGCATCGGCAGCCCGGCCTTCAGAACGTCCCTGAGGCTTACCTGCAACAGTAGCCAGAAGATCGAGACTGGTGCAACGACCGAGAAGATGAAATCATAAACCGGAGTCGGGTCGGAAGCAGTAGACGACGTCGGAATAATGCCGAGATTAGCTACCACCGCCGTGAGAATAATCGCCAGAAGGGCCGTGCCTGCGTGCCGAAGAACCGTCTTTCGCACGAGGAACTCCGCCAAAACAACGGTCAGGCACAGCACAGCCAGGACAAATACGTTCGACTCCACGGCATCACGTGAAAGGAGCCTCTGTCAGGAAGATTCGACGAGCGATCTTGAGGCTTTCCGAAAAAGTACGATCCTACAATATAGGCCTTTGGCGTCAGGCAGCAGCCCCTCGGTCCTGCGGATACCACGGCTACAGACCTCGACAGATCGCCTTTACACGTTCGATGCAACGATCATTCGCCAGACTTCAGCTAGTGACGCTTCTGCTAGCGGCCGCAATTGGCACAAGAAGCGGTCTGGCCCAGTCGGTCCCGGAGATCGATGATGCCGGGCAGGTTCCGGCAACCGCGCAACCGGTGACAGGAGTTTCGGTACAAACGATTTCCGGTGAACTGACGGACGATTGGGACATCGATCTTTTCCGCATCACCATCGACGACCACGAGAACTTCTCCGCCACGACAACTCCGGGACCGGGAACTGTCGTCGACTCCCGCCTCTACCTGTTCGATGCGAATGGGTATCCCGTCTACATGAACGACGACGATCCAAACGACCCCGTGAGCAACCTCTCGCTGCTCGCTGCAGGCCATCCGTTCGGCCCACAGACGGACGGAGACTACATTCTGGGAATCTCGACCTACTTCGCGATACCACTCGGTTCGGACAACGAAAAACTCTTTACCGAACCCGACGACAGTACCGCACCCGACTACACCGTCATGAATGGTCCCGCATCGTCGATGATGCTTACGGCCTGGGACATCAGCAATATTCAGACGCCGGGTGGAACGTACACGATAACCGTGTCAGGTGTGAACGGCGCGCTGGCGGTTCTGGATGCGAACATGCAGGCCGTCTTGTCCGGCCGTTCGGTCACGCTGTCCTGGAATTCGATGCCGTCGGTTCGCAATCTTCGCCTCGAGCAAACAGCAAAAAGCAGGATTGCCTGGACCAGCGTCCCGCTTCAAGATGCGGGATACGTGGTTGGCGGAAGACACCAGGTAGTGATCAACGATCTGGATCCGGCATGGTACTCGTTTCGGCTCGCCGGATATCGCGCGGACGGCACCCCCCTCACTCTTGGCGAGGTCGACCTGCTCGTTCCCGCCAACAATGGCTTCATCGTCTCAGATGCCTTTCCCAATCCAGCGTCCTCGTCTGCCTTCCTCACGATTGCCTCAGACGCGGATAATGTGGTCGAAGTGGAACTCTTCGACCTGAACGGACGCCGTTTGCGACAGGAGCGCGTGACGCTCACGGCGCATTCGAATTCGCGCTATTCCATCGTCCGGGCCGGGCTGGCATCAGGCGTGTACGTATTGAGGATTCGGTCCGCGCGTTTCAATTCGTCCAGGCTGGTCACTTTCGTCGACTGAGGCGCCTGGATACCCTCGAGCCGTCCAAACCTGCCTCCGACCGTCCCTTTCGGCCGAAAAAAAAAAATTGCCGATGCCGCAACTTGCGGATTTACTACACGTGTAGTAGTTTTCTCCTACAAGTGTAGTACATCATTCGGTACGAACGTGAAAAAGGGAACGCGGAAAGAGCTGTCGCCGCTGCAATCGCTCGTCATGAAGACTCTCTGGGAACGCGGAGAGGCAACTGTCGCGGACGTCCAGGCGGATCTAAAGGATGACCGGCCAATCGCCCACAACACGGTTGCGACAGTTTTGTCGCGACTCGTCAACGATGGCGTCTTGTCCGTCAGGCGTGACGGCAGAACAAACGTGTACAGGCCGGTCGTCGCAGAGACTGCCGTAAAGCGGACGATGGTTTCGAACCTGCTCAGTCGGCTCTTCGAGGGCAACGCGTCGGCGCTTGTTCACCATCTCGTGTCGGAAGGCGAACTCAATCCGCAGGAGCTGGAAGACCTGGCAAGACTTGTAGCAGACAACAGAAGCACGAAGCCAACCAAAAACTCGGACTCCCATGATTCCTCTGATCAATGAAGTTCCAATGCTCACCGCGGCGATTGAGTGGTTGTACACCTATCTGCTGCACAGCACAATTCTGCTTGGCGCTGCGTGGGTAGCGACGAAAGTACTGCCGTTCGGCTCCGCCAGCTCGAAGGATATTGTCTGGAAGACGGCGGCCTTTGGTGCGCTCATAACGGCGACAATTGCATTCACGCTTGACCTGCCCTCGGTCGTCGATCCGATCGAAATCGGCAGCCTCAGCGCGCAGCAGG
>JAGQWL010000193.1 GCA_020437385.1 Bacteroidota bacterium | reverse complement strand
ATCCGACGGGTCGTCGGGGCCGAACATGATCGACGACAAATCAAAACCGAGAACCTCGTTGGCCTTCTCAATCAGCGCGCGCGCGGCCGGGTACGCATCGAAGAGGTCGGCAGCCATACCGACCTGCTGTGAACCCTGCCCGGGAAACAAGAATGCTGTTTTCATTTCTTACTGGGCGTTTTCCAGTTCCGCCGCAACGTGGGCCGGCACCGGAAAGCGCGCCCCGTCGTAGGCCCACTTCAGATACGCGGCACCCCATGTAAAGCCACCGCCGAATGCCGCGAGCACAAGGTTGTCCCCACGGCGAAGTTCGTGCTCCCAGTCCGCCAGGCACAGTGGAATTGTTGCCGCGGTGGTATTTCCATATCGATGGATGTTGAGCATGACCTTTTCCTGACCGATCCCCATCCGCTTTGCCGTCGCGTCGATGATTCGAAGATTGGCCTGGTGCGGGACGAGATAACGAATGTCGTCGCCCGTCAGATTGTTGCGCGTCATGATCTGTTCCGCAACGTCGGCCATTCCGGTAACGGCGTACTTGAAGACGGACCGCCCCTCCTGTACGAGGTAATGCATCTTCGCGTCGACGGTCGCGTGCGTCGGCGGATTCAGACTGCCGCCACCCGCCATGTAGAGAAGGTCTCGCTGACTACCGTCCGCACGTTCGATGTAATCGATGAGTCCGTAACCTTCTTCGTCGGGCTCGAGCAGCACACATGCGGCACCGTCACCGAAAATGATGCAGGTGGTGCGGTCCGAGTAGTCCACGATCGAACTCATCTTGTCCGCCCCGATGACGAGAACCTTTTTGCACCGACCGCTCTCGATGAAGCGCGCGCCGGTCGTCAGGGAGAAGAGGAAGCCACTGCATGCGGCGGAGAGATCGAAACCGAAAGCGTTGCTCGCACCTAGCTGATCCTGCACAAGGCAGGCAGTCGCCGGGAAAAACATGTCCGGCGTGACAGTGCCGACGATTATGCAGTCTATCTCGTCGGCGGAGATTCCACGCTTGTCGAGTAGCTGCTGGGCTGCCTGAACGGCCATGTAGGACGTCGCCTTCGCGGGGTCCCGAAGAATTCTGCGCTCCTTGATTCCCGTACGGGTTACAATCCATTCGTCCGACGTCTCAACAAGCTTCTCAAGGTCGGCGTTGGTGAGACGTTCTTCCGGCAAATAGTAGCCAACCGCGGTAATGGCAGCGGTGCGCATAATGTTCTCCTGTCAGGGGATGGGGTGGATTCAGGCAGCCTTTTCAAGGGCGTCGCGCACACCCTGGCGCACGAGCTGGGCACCACTGCGAACCATGTTCTCGATTGCGCGCACAGTCGAGCCGCCATGTCCGATGATCACGTTGCCGTCAACGCCGAGCAGTGGAGCTCCGCCGAATTCTTCGTAGTCGAACTTCTTTCGGACGCCCGAGAGTGTCTTCGCAACGATTTGCTGCTGTTCGGCAGGGAGGCCGAGGTGCTGCATTTCCGCGCCGACAAGTTTCGGAAGCACGCTGGCGACGCTCTCGCCGAGCTTCAGGATCACGTTGCCGACGAAGCCGTCACACACGACAACATCGGCCGCGTGGGCAAGTATGTCTCGACCCTCGATATTGCCCGCGAAGTTGACAGCAGGAGTCTGCTCGAGGAGATCGAAGGCCGCCTTGGTAAGCTCGTTCCCCTTGCCACGTTCTTCGCCGACATTCAGGAGCCCGACACGGGGACTATCGCACCCGAGAATTCGTTCGGCGTAAATAGATCCCATCACCGCAAAGTGGACGAGGTGCTCGGGTTTGCAGTCGACGTTGGTGCCCACATCGACAACGACGACCTGCCCCTTGATCGACGGAAAGAGTCCGATGACGGAGGGGCGAGAAATTGATCCGAGGCGACCGAGAACAACGAGCGAGACGGCCATCACGGCCCCGGTGTTGCCGGCGCTCACGAAGGCATCTGCCTTGCCCGCCTTGTGCGCGCCAAGCGCTCGGTGGATGGACGACTCGGTCTTTTTTCGCAGCGCTGCGGACGGCGACTCGGCCATGCCGATCACGTCCGGCGCATCTACGATCGAGACGGATTCTGGCGAATCCGCAGGAAGAAGCCGACGAATCTGTTCGTCCGGGCCGAAGAGAACGACCTCTATTTCCGGGTCCGATTTCGCAGCGTTGACCGCGCCCTCGACGACGACTTCGGGGGCGTGATCGCCACCCATGGCATCAACTGCAATTCTAATCGGCATGCCGTTCCAGGTCTTGTTCCGGCTCTTCGTGGATTACGATTCGGCCTTTACCTCCTTCACCTGACGTCCGCGATAATAACCGCAATTCGGGCAGGCGTGATGACGCTGTCGCATGTCGCCGCAGTTGGAACACTCTGTCAGCTGCGGCTCGTCGAGGCGATTGTAATAGTTTGCTCGACGAGAGCGGGACCGGGCCTTTGAATGCTTTCGTTT
>JAGQWL010000192.1 GCA_020437385.1 Bacteroidota bacterium | reverse complement strand
CCTCGGGCTTCTTGAAAAGGCAATTCAATCGTCGATAGACTTACGAAAGCATGTCGGGAACACGCGCAGCAAAATTGCCATCGTCTCGCGTGGATCGAATTGGTTTCGAAACGCCGTCGAAACGGCGTTTGACTTGTACGACGACTCGAATAGAATCGCATACGCCGATCGGGCCTTTCGGGCTGCAGAACAAGGTCGCGCTGGCGCCCTGTTAGATGCGATGGCGGAATCATACGCCCGCCACGCTTCAATTCCCGATTCGCTGCGCACTCTTGAACAGGACTTGCGGTCTTTCATCAGCAGTCCTCCAGATATCGAGGATTCGGCAGAAGCAGAAGCGACCCGCGATCGTTTGTTTCGAGCAAACCTTCAGTACGGCGAATTGATTCGACGTTTTGAACGCGACTTCCCGGACTACTACGACCTGAAGTACAACTCCTCTGTCGCTTCCATAGCCCAGGTACAAGAAGCACTCAGCCCGGACGAAGTACTCGTTGAATACGTAGTCGCAGATTCAATCTACGTCTTCGCAATCGATACCGAGGTAGTACACTTCCTCGCCTCTGCGCGAGCCGACGATCTCGATAACAACGTTGCGGAACTGCGTAAAGGAATCGAGGGACAGGATTATCATGAGTATGTTGCTGCCGCGACCGCGCTCTATGACATCCTGATCCGCCCGATCGAACCCGTCATCAAAGGCAAAGCGATGATCGTCGTGCCAGACGGTGTCTTGAACTACGTGCCTTTCGAAGCCCTGATTCCAGAGAGTGCGTCGTCAGACTCACTCATGGACTACAGAAGTCTCCCCTTCCTGATCCGCACAAACCCAGTTTCGTATTCGTTGTCCGCCACCCTGCTTACACAGCTTCGTGACAAACCGGCAAGGTCAGCTCCTCTGGAGTTCCTTGGCCTCGCTCCTGTTTTTCAGAGCAGTATGCAGTCCGCCGCTCGCGTTGAGTTTAACGAGTATTTGCAGGACGCCGGCCCGGAGAGCCGTACGTATTTGCCCGGAAGTCTTGCAGAGGTAATCGGGATCCAGAATGAGTTCCGTGCGCGGCGCTCACGGATCGACCGTTTTCTGCACAAACGTTCGATCGTTTTGCTCAACGAGAAGGCCGCCGAGGAAACGATCAAGACGATGGATCTCCGCCAATACCGTTTCGTGCATTTCGCCACTCACGCCTTTGCGAACGATGTAAACCCGGACCGGTCTGGACTCGTCCTCGCGACTGACAACGACTCCGGTGAAGACGGCGTACTACATTTGTCAGAAGTCTACAACCTGAAGCTGGACGCGGACCTCGTTGTTCTGTCAGCGTGTGAAACAGCACTTGGGCGACTTGAATCGGGTGAGGGAATGATCGGGCTGACCAGAGGGTTTCTGTATGCAGGCTCTAACAATGTCCTGGTCTCTCTCTGGAAGGCAGACGATGTGGCAACCAGAAACCTGATGCTAGACCTCTATCAAGGTATCGTCGCCGGCGGCTCGTTCAATCGGTCCCTTCAGGCCGCGAAGCTCAACGCAATCAACAGCAGCCGCTTCAACGCAAGGCCGTACTTCTGGGCGCAGTTTGTTCTGCATGGGCGGTAGCCTCTGTTCTGCACGCGGTTTCGGCCTTCCGCCGATCGGCACTCAAATTCGGACCGTAGTCCCCCACGGCGCTGGACAGGCTTCTGTCGTACCACATCAGTGACGCACAGAACTCTTGTCGGCTCA
Source organism: Bacteroidota bacterium (assembly GCA_020437385.1). Lineage (GTDB taxonomy): Bacteria > Bacteroidota > Rhodothermia > Rhodothermales > JABDKH01 > JAGQWL01. Next base: position 14,498 of record JAGQWL010000192.1, on the reverse strand, counting down.
CCAATCTGCCGGCCACACCAAATGCCAGCCACGCCTTCACGACCAGATCGTCCTCGGCCTCGAACGCACGTTTGAGTTTTTCGACGGTGTCGTTTCGAGCTCCTGTGGACCAGTCCCGGCTCCGAAGCTGACTGTCAACTAGTGCCACATCGACATCCCTCGCACTGCGGATGGGGCCGCGAACGGCGGACGACATCTGCCTCCCATTCTCAGCCGTCATGACATCCGATTCTCGACCGATCGACAGGTAGACCTGCATGGCTGCGATCAAGAGTAGCATTGCCATCCCAAACGTGCCGGATGTGGCAGGTTTCTGATTCTTGTATGGCAATCGGCTTTCCCTGACCCGACTGTCCCGATCGTCAGCCCGACGGTGCGGATCGGAAATCTCTCTCCAGCGACGGCGCCAGATCGGATTCAAGCGGAGATTCAATTCGACCCACCGGCGCTGTGCGGACGTCAAGTCAGTCGGGCGAGCGTTGTCGCCAAGCCAATCATAATACGACCTCAGCAGCGATATGTCCGGCTCTTGAAACGCAAGTCGCAGGAATGCCGCCAATTCGTCTCCTCGTCGGGGAGGACTCATTTTCCGGCACCCCTTCGCTGCTGCGTCAATCGCCACTCCCGGAGGAGTGAGGGTTTGTTTGCCCTCCTGGCCTCGGCCTCCGCATGCTTCATTCGGACAAGTCGGTAGAATCTGGTCATACGCATCCTCAGTGCGGACTCGGTCGAACGAAGTCGACGAGCAATCTCGCTGTATTGGACCGGAGGCGACGCCAGTCGTGCCGATACGACCTTGCGCGTCATCTCGTCAGATTCCGAAAGCGCCAGCAGGACGGACTCGTATCTGTTCCATTCGGTTTCGGTCCAACGGTCAAAGGCAGCGGCGTCGTATTCGTCGCCGCCCGACAGCAGCTGACTATCCTCCCACTCCGGGAAGAAGAATGGCACCTCGCGCCTACGCTTCTTCTTGCCGATGTAGCGCGTCAGGGTACAGCGCATCAGGGACCTGCTGTAGTTTGTTATCCGGCGCGCCGTCGGCCAGATCCGTTCAAATTCCACATAGAATTTGGATGTCAGGTCGCCAACTTCCGATTGGCTTAGCGACTTTTCAGTGAGGACTTTGGAAGAGAAGTATCTTCGCGCGTTGAAATAGGCCCAGCATCGCAGCAGTTCGAGCGACCGCAAGTGCCCGTCCCGCGCTTGTGCCAACCACCCTTCGACTACGTCGTCAGGGGCGTCAATCATTTCGAAGCCGTTGTCGTGTGCATGCACGTGGAGTCCCTCCATATGACGGGTTTGTGCCATTGCTGTTTACCGGAGCGCAGCGGAAATGCAGCCTGCACTCACCATACAGGACACGGGACGACGAACTTCATAACCTCGCCGCACCACATTTTTTTCGAGAACCGCGAAATTCGACCAAAATGCAGGTCATTTCGCTTAATTTCTCCCACCTTCCGCTGACAAATTTTCACGATACCGGTCTTCAGATTGCCGTCGCGTCTACTAGAGTCGCACCTTGCGACAGCCCGATTTCTTCTCATCATCTGCGGCATCCTGTTCCCGGGTCTCGCAATCGGTCAGGACGAGTTCGCTGTATCCGAACTGCCGAATGCTCCGGTGACATCGCGGTTCAATGACGCATTCTTCCGAAGTGATCGTCTCGGATGGATTGTGAACGGAGACGGAGAAATTTTTCGGACGACCGACGGAGGCAGCTCGTGGAATCTGCAATTCGTACAATCCGACGCACACTTCAGGTCGGTCGCCTTTCTTACCGATCAGCACGGATTTGCGGGCAATGTCGGTCCGGGAGAATTTGGCGCAACTGACCCCAACCTGCTCTATGAGACAACCGATGGCGGCGCGACGTGGCTGCCGGTCTCCGCCATCAGTGGTCCGGCCCCCGGTGGAATCTGCGGAATGTACGTTGTGAATGACACCACAATAGTAGCCGTCGGACGTGTGCGGGGTCCCGCCTTCTTTCTTCGCACGACAGACGCCGGGAGGACATGGGTCTCACACGATCTTTCTGAGTATGCCGCCGGTCTTATCGATGCTCACTTCACGCATCCGGACACAGGCTTTGTGGCCGGGCTGTCCGACGCAAATCATACGCTGTCGAGCGGTGTCGTGTTGAAGACTGAAGACGGCGGAGTAACCTGGGTCCGCAAGCACATCACGCCTCGACAGGGTGAGTGGATCTGGAAGCTTTCCTTTCCTTCGCGCAGGGTCGGTTACGCATCGCTTCAACGCAATAGCGGTGCACCCATTGATATCGTGAAGACGGTTGACGGCGGCGAATCATGGACGGAAATGCGTTTCCTCGACACGTACTATTTCGTCCAGGGAATCGGATTCATCGACGAACTGAACGGCTGGATCGGAGGCAACTCGACGGATCCTGTCTACATGACGGATGACGGCGGCCAGACCTGGCGCGCCGAACAACTACGCCCTCGTCTTAACAGATTCCGATTCCTCGGTGATTCGCTTGGCTATGCGGTCGGGCGAACGGTGCATCGCATCCGCCGCATCCCACAGACTGGACCGGACGCTATCGAAAAGAACGGGTTCCGGCTGTCTGCCGCATGGCCCAATCCCGCGTCGCGCGGCATCACGATACGCTACGAACTTCCCTCCGATGGACCTGTACGGCTCGATGTCGTCGACGCGTCCGGACGCACGCTCCAGACAATCGTCGACCGCCAACGATCGGCGGGGGTATATGCCGCCACCTGGGACGGCAGGGTTGCTGACGGCGGGACAGCCGCCAGTGGAACTTACTTTATCACGATGACCGCCAGCGACATCCGGGACCAGACAACTCGCTTAACGCAGTCGGTCGTTGTCGTCCGATAAACCGCGCTTGACGACGAGCGGCACTTCCCTACCACAATCTCTATGATCGATCTGAGATCCGACACCGTAACTCGGCCCGACGAAGGCATGCGTCGCGCCATGTACGAGGCTGAGGTCGGCGACGATGTATTCGGCGAAGATCCAACCGTGCGTGAACTGGAGGCCGAAGTCGCAGCACTTACGGGAAAGGAGGCTTCGCTGTTCGTTCCCTCTGGAACGATGGGCAATCAGATTGGCATCTATCTGCACACGTCGCCTGGTGACGAAATTCTGGTAGAGCGGTCATCACACATTTTCAACTACGAATCGGGGGCGGGGCCGGCCCTCTCCGGCGTACAGATCACACCGATAGACGGCGTCGGCGCCCTAATGTCGCCCGATCAGGTCGATGAGGCGGTGAGGCCAGGCTACTACTGGGAAAGCCGGGTTCGTCTGCTGTGCCTGGAGAATACGATCAACAAGGCTGGCGGAATCGTGGTACCGATTGAAAGGACTGCGGCACTCGCCGCCGCTGCGCGAGCAAAGGGACTCGCACTTCATCTAGACGGAGCGCGGATCTGGAATGCTTCGGTAGCGACAGGTACGACCGAAAGCGAATTGGCGGCACCGTTTGATACGGTATCTGTTTGCCTTTCAAAAGGACTCGGAGCACCGGTCGGGTCGCTCATCTGTGGAACCTCCGACCTCATCGATCGGGCACACCGGAGGCGAAAGCAACTCGGTGGAGGGATGCGCCAAATCGGAATACTGGCGGCAGCCGGACTATACGCGATCCGAAACAACAAGCCTCGACTTCAGGAAGATCACGCCAACGCACAACTCCTTGCGGAGGGACTGCAGAATATGGGCACGGTCTCGGTCAACCTGGAACGTGTGCACACCAACATTGTCATGTTCGATGTAGCGCCGGGCAAAGCAGTTGAGTTCCTCGGAGCAACGCGCAAGGAAGGAGTACAGATGGTGCCGTTCGGGCCGTCAACGGTTCGTGCCACGACGCATCTGGACGTCGATGCGAACGACATCCGATCGGCGCTGGACATCATCGCAGCCGTCTCCTCCAGAAAGGAATTTCGAATCTGAGCAACGCCCGTCGTCCGCATGTACTCTGAACTCTTTTCTGAACCGCTCCTGACCTTCTACCGGCTCGCGGTTGCCGCGGGGGTCGGGATGCTGATCGGGTTCCAGCGCGAGTTTGCGTTTCGGATCGAGGGCGAGGAATCCAAAGGCGAATTCCTCTTCGGCGGAGTGCGAACCTTGACGCTGATGGGTATTCTCGGATTCATGCTGGCCGCGACTGGTGACGCGGTTCAACAAACCTACCTTGTGCCCGCAGCAGTGCTTGTCATCGGAGCGCTGATCTCCGTCTCCTACTTTTACTCCAGCCGAAACGGACAACACGGACTGACAAGCGAGGTCGCCGGCGTCCTGGTGTTGATCCTTGGGATCTATTCCTACGAGGGGTCAATTCTCGTCGTCGCTGCGACGGGGGTGGCCGCTGCCGCAGTGCTGGCGAGCAAGGAAAAGACCCGTGGATTTGTCAATCGACTCACCGAGACCGACATACAGGCCTTCGTCATCTTCAGCGTTCTTGCTGTCATCTTCCTGCCCCTCCTCCCTCATGCGGGCCCTACGACCGAGCCGTTTACAGTTCTAAAGCCGTTCCGCATCGGCCTCATGATCGTCCTGATTTCGGGAGTGAATTTTCTTGGCTACGTGATGACGAAGATCTTCGGACCCGGTCGCGGCATCGGCATCGCAGGTGCGGTTGGCGGGCTTGTCTCCAGCACTGCCGTAACGCTCAGCCTCGGGCGCAGAAGCAAGGTCTCTCCGCATCTGGCACGGCACCTCGCCATTGGCATTGTCGTTTCGTGGAGCATCATGTTCGTCCGAATGATTCTGGAGATCTCTGCGATAAACCCGTCACTGCTGCCGTCGGTCGTCCCGCCGCTTGTCGCGGCGGGTGTCGCCAGCCTCCTCTATGGACTCGTTCTGTACTTTCGCGAATCAGCGGATGCTGTAGTTGACTCAACGCAATACCGCAACCCGATGGACCTGACGCCGGCCCTGACCTTTGGTGCCCTCTTTGCAGTCGTCCTGCTGATTGCCAACGCCGCTCACCTGTATCTGGGCAATGCGGGATTGTACGCATCCGCTGTCGTGAGTGGTGTCGCCGATGTCGACGCGATCACGCTTTCGATGAGCGAACTGAGTCGCGACTCGCTGAGCGCATCCGTTGCCACCACCGCGATTGTCCTTGCTGCCGCCACCAATACGATCGTAAAGGGAATCATCGCGGCCGCTGTAGGTGGGAAGGAAATCCGTCGTATCATCCTTCCCGGAGCGGTGTTGATCGCCGCGGCCACGGTGGCCCCGATTCTCGTTTGGTAGGTCGGCAATCAAAAAGATGGCCAACACAAAAGAACAATTTGTCTACGATACCCTTTGACCGCGCGAGGTTGCTCGAGATCGCGAGTACCTTCGGCACGCCCACGTACGTCTACTCCGAAGCGCTCATCCGCAGTCGGATACGTGATATCCTTGACGCTTTTGAGGGAATGCGCCTGCTGTACGCGATGAAGGCCAACTCGCATCCGTGGATCCTGAAAATGATGGCGGCCGAAGGCGTCGGAATCGATGCGGTGTCTCCTGCCGAGGCACTCGTCGCCCTCGCGTGCGGACATGATCCCGGGCATGTCTTCTATTCACCAAACAATGTTTCGGACGAAGAACTGGACTGGGCCTGGCGAAACAATTTTGTCGTCAACTTCGGCGAACTGCAACGTATCGAATCCTTCGCGAAGGGTCATCCCGGCGCCGAGATCTGCGTGCGCCTGAATCTGAATATCGGAGCAGGCCATCACGAGCACGTCGTAACCGGCGGCACAAAATCCATGTTCGGCATCCCCGGAAACTACCTCGAGCAGGTACTGAATACAACGCGACAGCATGGCGTTCGAGTGGTCGGTATCCACCAGCACATCGGATCCGGGAGCACCGATCCGCAACCACTCGTTGAAGGAATCGAAACGATCGCCGAAGTTGCCCGGCAGATCGACGGGCTCCGGTTCGTAAATATGGGAGGCGGATTCGGTGTCTCGTACGAACCGGACCAGACGCCACTCGACCTGAAGCAGGTCGCGTCCGGAGCTGACGCCGCCCTGTCCGCGCTCGCCAATTCGGGGGTCGAGGTCTGGTTTGAGCCCGGGCGCTTTCTCGTTGCGGAGGCCGGCGTTCTGCTCGTTCGGACAAACTCCATCAAGCAGACGGCCGATCGAACGTTCGCCGGAACAGATTCCGGGATGAACCATCTCATCAGGCCTTCACTCTACGATGCCTTTCACGGCATCTACAATCTGTCAAACGACTCGGCCGACGAATCGGTCTTCGATGTCGTCGGCAATATTTGTGAGACCGGCGACTTCTTCGCGCGACATCGAAGGGTTTCGGAGATTCGCGAGGGCGACTACCTTGCCATCCTTGACGCGGGTGCGTACGCGATGTCTATGGCGACTCATTACAACTTGCGTCCGCTACCCGCAGAAGTTGCACTGCTGTCCACGGGAGAGGCCCGCCTGATCTCAGCGCGCAGTACGGCGGAGGAGGTAGCAAACGACATCCTGCAAAGAGACGTTTCCGCCACCAACTAGGCTTACGGGCGGCGAACGGACACGGTCAAGGGCGGGCACCCTTCGAGCGTGGCAACAAGCGAATCGCCAACCGCAACGGGTCCGACGCCCTCCGGAGTTCCGGTGTAGATAAGATCACCGGCCTCCAGGGAGAAGATCGTCGAGCAGTAAGCAATCAGGTCGGCGATCGGGAAGATCATATCGGACGTGTTGCCCTCCTGCCTGACGATTCCATTGATCTCCAGTTTGATATCCAGGGCCTGCGGATCTGAGATACTGCTTGCCGGCACGAACACGCCAATTGGTGCAAACGTATCAAAGCCCTTGGCGACAGACCATGGGTGCCCCTTCTCTTTAGCCGCCGCCTGGATATCCCGGGCTGTCATATCCAATCCGACCGCATACGCTGCGACGTGCCCTAGTGCATCTTCCGGGGCGATGTTCCGACCATCGGCTCCAATTGCCACGACCAATTCAACTTCATGGTGAACATCCTTCGACGCGTCCGGAATTATGATCGAGCCACCTGAAGGGATAAGGGCAGTCGACGGTTTCAGAAACACCATCGGCTTCGACGGAACGGCACTTTTCATTTCCGCAGCATGGGCCGCGTAATTGCGGCCGATGCAGAGGAGTTTGCCCGGCTTCGTTGGTCCCGATAAACCGGGAATGTCCAATTTCATAGTCTATTTACAGAAATATCGCGAAAACCGCCCGTTGGGGGCGGCAATATCAGGAAGACTGCGCTCCGCGCACTTGTTGACAACACACCGCCTGCCGTATATTAGTCGGCTATGCTGCTTGCTGATATCGAGCGCTTCAGCATTGTTACGAGTACCCCGGACGTGGTCAGCGCCGATGCCGATGCGTCCCAACTCTCGCGCCTGAACAAGCGTCAGTGCGCACCAAAGAAGAGAAAACCATGTACGCGATAGTCGATATTGCCGGCAAGCAATATAAAGTTTCCGAAAAGGATAAGCTTTACGTCCCCCTGCAGGACGCGGATGTCAACAAGTCGATTTCCTTCGACAACGTTCTTCTTGTTGTTGACGGAGAGACGGTAACCATTGGCAAGCCAGTCGTCAAGGGCGCCAAGGTCAAGGCGAAGGTCCTCGACCACGTTAAAGCCGACAAGGTCATTGTCTTCAAGAAGAAGCGCCGCAAGCGCTATCGGGTCAAGAAGGGGCATCGTCAGCCCTACACCCAGATCGAGATTGACTCGATCACGGCGAAGTAAGCGGTCTCAACAGCCTTTTTTGCAGACACGGCGCAGTATCCGCCCACGAATCGAAAAACACCGAAGAGTCAGATGGCACACAAGAAAGGAATGGGTTCCACCAAGAACGGACGCGATTCAGCGCCGAAGATGCTTGGTGTGAAAGTCTTTGGTGGCTCCGCAATCAAGGCCGGGGGCATCATCGTAAGACAGCGTGGAACGAAGTTTCACCCGGGCAGCAACGTCGGCCGCGGTGGTGATGACACGCTGTTCGCGCTAATCGACGGCAAGGTCCGTTTTTCAACAGGCCAGAACGATCGTAAGTTCGTCCACGTCGATTCCGAACAGTAGCCTTAAACGCTGATCGATTTCCCTGAAAGGAGGTGTCACAGGCACCTCCTTTTTTTGTGCGGCAAGATGCTAGAGCCCGGTGAACACGACGCGCATCATTTCAGTCACCGACGTCTTCCCGGAGAGGACGAGTCCGCGGGCACACTCCTGAAGCGTTTCCATCCCCTGCTTGACTGCGAGATCGCGCAGATCGGCCTCGCCGATAGAGGTTGACGCGGTGACAATCATCTCACGGATTTCGGGAGTAAACGGCATCGTTTCCGTAATCGCCTGGCGCCCGACGTAGCCCGTGCCCTTGCACTTCTTGCAGGCCGGATCGTGCGTCGGCTCGTAGAATACGCCGTCGACGATCTGCTTCTCCGTGAAGCCGATGTGTCCCAGTTTATTGACATCAGGCGAGTCTTTCTTCCTGCAGGTCGGGCACAACGTTCGGATAAGCCGCTGTGCTACAATCAGGTTTATCGCGTAAGCGATAAGAAAAGGCTCGACGCCCATCTTGAAAAGACGACTTACCGAACTGGGCGCGTCATTTGTGTGCAGGGTCGAGAACGTCAGGTGGCCGGTATTCGCCAGCTTGATCGCCAGCTCGGCGGTTGCGCGGTCACGCATCTCACCGACCATAACCACGTCCGGGTCGTGCCTGAGTATTGATCTGAGGGCATCCTCGAGATCAAACTTATGATTGAGCTTCACCTGACGGACTTCCGGGATGATATACTCGACAGGATCCTCGACGGTAATTACGTTGATCCGAGGGTCGACTACCTGATTCAGAGCGGCCAGTAGGGTCGTGCTCTTGCCCGATCCCGTAGGCCCCGTCAGGATGACCATCCCGTAGGGCTGACGAATCGCCCAGTTGAAGCGGTCGAGGGCGAGATCGTTCAGTCCGAGGGTCTTCAGATCCTTAACGACCTTTCTGTCATCAAGGACTCGAATCACAATGCTCTCGGACCTGACTTCAAGCCGTTGGTTCGCGATGGGAATGACCGAGACGCGAAATCGAATCACCGTGCCATCGATGGTTCGCTGAATGAAGCCGTCCTGCGCCTTGTCGCGCTCAAATCGGTCGACGTTAAGTGAGTTGTCCTTCACGACGGCGAGGAAAGACTCGGGGTGAACGCGATCCTCAACGTGCCACCTGTTCAGCTGTCCGTTCACCCGCATCCGGATCTCAATCTGCTTGTACTGATTCGGATAGATATGGATGTCAGACGCGCCCATCCGAACCGCATCAAAAAGGGTTTTCTCGAAGAGGTTGATCAGCGCCGATCGATTGATCTCGGCGTCGAGCGCGGCTTCATCGAGGAGCCCGCTCTTCTCTTCGGAAACCGTCGGACCGAGGTCGAAGGCAAAGTCCTCTCCTTCGGAGAATCCGTACTCTTCTTCTTCTGGTGGCTTTACAAACGCGTCAAGGATCGACTGGACAAACGTCCGCGGAGCGTATTGCACCTCGAACTTGCGAAAACCAAGCTCCTTCAACTTGCGGAAAAGGTCCGGTCGGGCAGGGTCGTGGGTCGCGAAAATGATTCGATTGCCGTCCGGACCGGGATCTACTGTGAACGCAACCGGAACCAGTTCCAGTTCAGCAAAGCTCGTCCATTGGTCATCCGAAAGTCCGGACGCGGTTTCGTCGAGAAACTGCGTCAGCTCCTCATCGGTAATCTGGACGGTCTTGAAGGAGTAAACGCGCGCCGCTTCAGCAAATATCTGCTCGGCATCCATGTTGGGGTCCGCGGCAAGGACACGCCAAAGAGGAATGTGAGCGCCGTCGGCGAGTTCCTCCTGCCACTTGTGCCAGGCGGTTTCGACGTCCTCAATCTTTATCAGCTCATCATAGATGAGTTTGATGACGACACGGTCTCGGATATCCAGCGGCGAGAACTCGGTCGATGACTTTGTGCCCGTATTCCCCCGCTTGCGCTCCTGCGTCTCAAGACTTTTACGCAGCTCGCTGATATTCGGGACGCTGGGAGGCCGCCGCTCCACCGGATCATCCCCGCCGACCACACCTGCAAAAGCAGAGATGATCGACTCGTCAACCGCGAACTGGGTATCCAGTTCGGCGAATGCGGTTTCTTCAGCTCCGACTTTATTCTTCTTCTCTGGCTTCGGTTTTGCCATGAACGATGCTGGATAGTCCCTGCGGGTTGGGAGTCGACAAAAGGGATACGACCATCTCCAGTATCGTCGGACGAGTTCGGGCCTAAAGGTCGCTTTTGCCGGTATTTCGGGGTTCGACGAGGTGGAGATAGTGGAAAAAGATTCCGCACGTGAACCCGCTTCCCTACCTGATTTGACGGATCTGGGGCAAACACAGCGATGGCAGATCGTTTGCATGCGGGCGAATCGCCAACAAACCCTCTTATAGCCATGCATTCATTAGCGACGTCGTCGTCGAAGGCATTCCTCACCGAATTCCGAATTCCAGACCTGAGCTTTGCGTATTCCGATTGGGAAGACGCATCGGTTGCACTCATCTGGAAAGCCATGCAGGAAAAGGACTTCCGCACCGCGCTCACGCTGATTCGTGAAGCACGGCACGCAGCTGCCCTGGTGCCGCAAACCAACGAGAATTCCGCGCTACTGCTTGCCGCACAGGCCGCTGCCGAATTCGCTACTGGCTCGTCCGACCTCGCAAAAAGGCATGCAGGAAAGTCTCTCGATCTCTTCCCGTCCCAATGGATGAGCCACCGAATCCTTCTTTCGGTCCTCGCGGGAAACCACGACTTCAAAGGGGCTTACATGCAGCTGGCCAGACGCCGAATGCGTCCTGTGGCACTGTGGGACGAAGCGCTCACAAAAGTCGAAATCCACACCGCGCTGGGCGCGTGGTCATGGATGCTCGGCGACTGGGATCTGGTAGCCAAGCACCTGGCGAAAGCCTATCCGGGTGGCATCGACACGATGCCCAAAGAGATTCAGGAAGACTGGTTCAGGCTTTCGCTCTACCGAGACCGTCCCGAAGACGCCGTCGCCGTTGCTTCCGTCCTGATTGCCGAACAGTCGATTCCGCTTGCTGACGAACTGCTCCAGACCATCGTCCAGAACGGTTGGACAAAACAAGCGCTGCCACTGTACCGGTCGGCATACGAGCGCTCTCCGGAGAGCCAACTCCTGCGCCGTAGGCTTGTTGCGCTTTGCATTCGCGAAGGCGCTCTCGACGAGGCCCGGCGGCTGACCAAACCCGGCGCACTCGACCTGGCGGCGTAACGCACACGGTTTTGACACGATTGGGGGAGGTTGCATACGCGGCCTCCCCTTTTTCTGTTTTATCAGCGACGGCACTAACTTGTCCCACAAGCGTCAAACCCGAAAGGTCGAGCTTTTAAGGTACCTTTCGAATTGCGATGTCAAACCACGCTTGCTGATATGTCAGACGGACAGAAGAAGTCTCCGACGGCCCGGAAGCGCCAATCACAAGCGGCGCGTCCTCAGAAAACCGCCCTGCCGGCCGCGTTTGAGTTTGAAGATCATGAGGCGCCGGGCCGACTGAGCAAAGATGTCGACCGGGCAAAGCGGGTCCTTGATTCGATTCCGGACCTGACAGACGCTCAACTCGCTGAACTGCAGCGCCGTGTCGACCAGGGCTACTACGGTGCCGACGAGATCGTCGACGACCTGGCCCAAAAAGTAGCTGAGGTCTTGTTCGGGCGACGTACGTGATCGCCCCCTCGCCTCAGGCGATATGGCCTTCTTCCCGATACTTCTTCAGCTTGTTACGGATCGTCCGGGCACTGATGCCGAGTCGTCTCGCCGCGAGTTGCTGGTTGTTGTTCGTCTCGGTGAGAGCCTGCATGATCATTAGCCGCTCCATGTCGTCGATCGTTTCCACCTGATCCATGGAAGTAATCTCGCCGGCCGCCGTTTCAAGGTTCGAATCCGAAAAGAAAGCGTCGAAAACGTCGTTCTTCTCCACCACCGTTCGTTCAGCGGATAGTAACACCCCGCGCTGAACCATGTTCTCCAACTGCCTGACGTTTCCGGGCCATGAGTATGACTGGAACTGGGCCAGAAGCTCGGAAGACAGCGTCTTGTCGGGAAGTCCGTACAGCGAGCAATACTTACTGATGAAGTGTGCGGCGAGAAGCGGCACATCCGAAATTCGTTCGCGCAAGGGCGGAACGGTTACGGGAAACACTGAGAGCCGATGATAGAGGTCCTCTCTGAAAATGCCAGATCCGATCGCTTCGGAGATCAACCGGTTGCTGGTGGCGATCACGCGAACGTCGATCTTCTTAACATCCGTCGAGCCAATCTTCTGTATCTCCTGCTCCTGAAGGACACGAAGCAGCTTCGCCTGGATACCGAGTTCAATTTCCGTGATTTCATCCAGGAGAATTGTCCCGCCGTTCGCCATTTCGAACGCACCGGTCATGTCTTCGACGGCTCCCGTAAACGCGCCTTTCCGATGACCGAACAGATGGCTTTCGACCAGTTCTCTGGGAAGGTTCGCACAGTTAACCGCGACGAACGGAGCCTCGGAACGATCGCTTTGCTGATGGATCAAGCGTGAAAGTATTTCTTTACCGGTACCGCTCTCCCCCTGAATGAAGACGGGCGCCTTGTTCACACTCACCTTATCGATGAGTTCACGAAGCCTTTCAACGTTGGGGTGTTCGCCGATATAGGCAGCTTTACCCGCAGCTCCGTTCTGACGCTTACGGACACGCGTCGGCGCGGGGGCAGGCTGGCTCTCGGGTCCGACCTCCCGCGCGAGGATCTTCTGCACCCGGTCGACGAGTTCCTCCGTCGAGAACGGCTTGGGGATATAATCGATGGCACCCGTTTTCATAGTCCGAACGGCGTGCTGGACATTCGCGTGTGCGGTGATCATGATCACCCGCATGTGCGGATACTCCTCCCTGACATGGGCCAACAATTCGAGACCGTCCATGTCAGGCATCATGAAGTCTGTAACTACGAGATCAAACTCGTTTTCCTTCAGCAGATCGACGGCCTGAACGCCAGATGAGCAGCTCGTCACTTTGATTCCGTTACGCGTGAAGAGGCGTTCGAACAGGTTCTGAAGAAGGTGCTCGTCATCGACGAACAGGATATGATGCTGCTCTGGCATTGGGCAAGCGGAAGGTGGGAAGTGTACCGTTCGATCGGCCTATAATATAGGCCAACGCGGGAAATTGACCATACCTGGGCCCGTCAATCGCGTCCTTGAGGCCATCGCGCGGCACGCGCCGTCGGACGGAACTTCTTACCGGTGGTCCGACCTGCCCAGCACGTTGTTCCCTTACTTTGCGCACGACGCCGCCGCCCATGTGAGACGCGACGGCTATCCAGCGCTGGAACGACGGTCAGTTAAACGGCGGGCCGAATCGCAAAAAAGGCGCTCCAACCCGTGAACCTTTGGTGAAGGAGGCGGAAACATCTGATTTGGACGGGTTTCCGTTCAAGCGACGACGGCGACGCGGTCGATACCAACTCGGTACGTTCCGCTCAGTTCAATCGCGTGTGGGTCGCGCAGGTCCCGCTGGCATACATGTTGAACGGGCTCAACGGGTGCGAAACAGAAGAGTACCGCGAGATGAAAACCACGGCGCTTCAATTTGGATTTCTTATCGGCGTCCTGACCGGCCTCGGTCAGGCTCTCGCCGGAGGCACTGTGGGCTCCGCATTGCTCGCCGGTGCCGCCGTTGGCGGTATTGCGCTGATCGCACTTCTGACTGGAGACTGGCTGGTCGATCGCATCATGCGTGTGCTCGACTCACGCGGCGCGAACACCCGTGAGCCCGTCAGCCCCACTGAGCCTCGTGACATGGACGAATCGCCATCCGAACGCGCGATCGCAGCCTGATCACAAAACGGAAATACAAGTAGTTCTATGGCCCAGGACCTACAAGGCCTTGCCGTCGCGTACGCCAACAATTCATCACCACAGAATCGGGAAGCAGTCGTTGTCGCCGCTGTCCCGCTGGTTCGGTCCGTCGTTGGCCGTCTGAACATCCCCGACCACCCGCTTGCAGCACGCGAGGACCTCGAGAATGTTGGGCTGCTCGGGCTTCTGCAGGCACTCAATGGTTACGAGCCAGACCGCGGCACCCCATTCGTTTCGTATGCCTACGGGAGAATCCGTGGCGCGCTTGTCGACTATTTGCGATCGATCGATGCCCTGCCCCGAGAAAGGCGGCGGAAGCTGGCCGAAGCTCAGAGTGCCATCGACACGCTCCGGCAGGAACTCTCGGCCGAACCATCCGACGAACAAGTCGCCGAGTACCTCGACATCTCGCTCGTGGAATACCACACGCTTCTCAGAGATGCTCAGTGCCGATTCGCCTTATCGCTCCACGCCCCGACTGACAGTGACGGCGAGCAGACGATCCTGGAGACCATTCCCAACGAGGAAACGCTGGTTGCCTTCGAGCGAGTCGATCGAAACTCACTTCACCGATACATCGGAACCCTCATAAAAGACTTGCCGGAGCGTG
>JAGQWL010000191.1 GCA_020437385.1 Bacteroidota bacterium | reverse complement strand
CCGAACTGAAGTGCCTTCATTGTCACGCTGCATAGATGTGCGGGCTCTTCGGCCCGGGGAATGCCGCAGCGAAGTTAATACTCCCGTAACAATTTCGAACCAGCCGGCCCACGAAGGCCGACGGCTGTCCAGGAGCTCAGTGCACTACCCGGTCGACTGTATCGGTTTCGGTGGACCGAGGTCCATCACGATTGGCTACTCCCGTGGCCAGCGGTCCATCACGATTGGCTACGCCCGTGGCCAGCGGTCCATCACGATTGGCTACGCCCGCGGCCCGCGGTCCATCACGATTGGCTACTCGTAGCGCAGCGCCTTCACCGGGTTCGCGCTCGCCGCCCGGAGCGCCTGGAATCCGACAGTACCCAGCGCAATGACGAGTGTAAGCACCGTGGCGCCCACAAATGCCCACGGCCCGATTGAAACGCGGAACGCGAAACTCTCGAGCCACGACCGCATGGCGAAATACGTCAGCGGTCCCGCGATGAGGCTGGCGATGAGCACGAGCAACGCGAACTCACGCGACAGCAGCGCGGTCACGCCCGCGACAGAGGCACCGAGCACCTTGCGAATGCCGATCTCCTTCGTCCGTCGTGAAACGACGAGAATCGCCAGGCCAAACAAGCCCAGGCTCGCGATGACGATAGCGAGTGTTGACGAATACGCGACGAGCTTGCGCCAGCGCTGCTCCGTCTGATAACGCGCGGCGAAATCGTCATCGATGAACGAATAGGTAAACGGCTTGCCCGGGAGAATCTCGTTCCACAGATCCTCGACGTGCGCGACGGTCTGCGAGACGTTGTCGGGTGAGACCTTGATCAGCATCGTCCGGAAGTAGTTGGAGTAATCCGGATGAAGGTTCATGATGGTCGGTTCAACCTCCGAATGCAGCGAGCGAAAGTTGAAGTCCTTCACGACACCGATAATGACGGGCGTCTCATCCTTGTAGACCCAGCTCAGGAAGTTTGTCATTTCGTATCCGATCGGGTCCTCGATCCCGAATTCCTCGACAAGCTTTTCGTTGACGAGGATCGCACGTGTGGGATCCGACGGATAATCCATCGAAAAATTGCGGCCCTTGACGATCTCGATGCCGAGCACGTCCGCCCAGGTGTAGTCGACACCGATGTCGTAGGCCGATCGGTTATTGCCCGATGCATCTGCCCATCCGTTCCGATCGCTCCCGCGCGTAAAATCCGTTCCGGCGCGTGCGACCCCTTCGACTCCCGGGTACGTTCGGAGCTGGTCCTTGAAGAAGTTCAGCACACCATCCGCCTCCGTACGCGACACCTGCTGCGTGTTGACGGCAAGCACCTGTTCGTTGTCGAAACCGAGGTCCTTGTGAAGCAGATAGTTGAGCTGCTTCGACATGATCACGGTGCCGGCAATGAGTCCGATCGAGATGGTGAACTGGAGCACGACGAGCGCGCGTGTCAGCAGGCCCAGCCGCGGCGATGTGACACTACCCTTGAGAACCTGCGCCGGCCGGAACGCCGACAGGATCATCGCAGGGTACGATCCCGCCACAATGCCCACGATGCCGACCAGCAGCATCAGCACGAGAAAGATCAAGAGCGGTGACACGGACGACAGGCTCAGCTCCGCGCCGGTGAGGTTGTTGAAAGCCGGCAGCGAAAGGAGCGCGAGCAGAACCCCAACGAGCAGCGCGACCGCCGCCACGACGACCGACTCACCCCAGTGCTGCCGCGCAATCTGCGTGCGCGACGCGCCCAGTACCTTTCGGACGCCCACTTCACGTGCCCGGATCGTCGACTGACCAACTGAAAGCGTCATGAAGTTGATGCACGCAATCAGCAGAATGAGGAAGCCGATTCCGGCGAGTATCCACGAGTAACGCGGATTGTGCGCGTCCGCTTCGTACGGGAGCCAGACCTGTACGTTCTGGTGCATGTTGGTGAGCGGCTGCAGCCGCATCGCATACGCATCGTCTGCTTGCGCGATGTTCTCGGCGCCGCGCATATTGGCGATGTACTCGCCCATCTCGAGGTCGGTGAACGGCCGCAGGGATGCCTCAAAAGCACCGGCATCCGTGCCGGGCGAAAGCATGGCGTATGTAGTTGTCCGCCCGCCCCAGTTGTTGCCGCCTACGTAGATGTTGTCGTAATTCTCAAACGAGATTGCGGCATCGAACTCGATCGACGAGTTGTTCGGCATCGGCTCGATGACCGCGCCGACGCTGAACGAATAGCTTGTCTCGTCGACCGGGATCTCAAACGACTGACCGATCGCCCGCTGCCAGTTGCCATCCCTGATGTCGAAGAGCGCCGCCGCAGCCTCCGTCGTCAAAACGGCAGAAGTCGGATCCGCAATTGCCGCCACCGCGTCACCCGCCACGCTGGGGAAAGAGAACATCCGGAAGAAGTCCGCATCAACCTCGGCGAGATCTTCGCGCGTCATCTCATCGTCGATCCGAAAATCCCGCTCGGATTTTGCGAACCGTGTAGCACCTTCCACCTGCGGAAACGAAGACTTGAACGACGGCGTGAAGTCCGGTGCCATCAGCGCCTGGTAACCCGGCTCCCCATCCGGCGAAACGTACTCGAGGTACACGCGATAGATACGATCCGCATTGGCATGAAACCGGTCATAGCTCCACTCGTGGTGGACGAGCAGGAAGATCAGCGAACAGACCGCCATCCCGAGGGCGAGCCCGACAACATTTACTGTGGCATGGGTGCCGCCGCTCCTGAATCGACGGAGCGCGACCTTGATGTAGTTCCTGAGCATGGGTCCGGGGGTTAGCCGGCAGCTACTTCCTGAAGCTGTCGGAAGGTGACGTTTATCGATCCGCCGTCAGGCGGCCCGATCTGCATGAGCTCCCAGGAGCTGTCGTAGTCCTTCAGGAATTCGCGCAGTGTGTCGATGCGTTTCGAAAGGTTGTCCGAGTCGCTCCACGGGAATGACTCGACCCGGTAGTTGATGACGCGCTTCTCGCCGTCGACGGTAACTTCGAGCGTTACGAAGTGATTGGATCCGGGATGCGGTATCGGTACACAAATCTGGTTCATTCTGTCCCTCCGTTATTGTCATTGATCCCTGAGCGCACGAACCGGATCAGCGGTTGCCGCTCGTACTGCCTGTAGACTCACCGTCAGCAGTGCAAACAGCAGGATCCCGATTGCCGCCAGCGAAAACACAGCCGGCCCCGGTGTCACGCGATCGGCAAAACCGGAAAGCCACCGATGCAGCAGCATCCACGTGACCGGCGCGGCCACGACGAACGCGATGCCCACCAGCTGCAGAAACTCTCGTGAAAGCAAACCGACAATCCCCGACACACTCGCGCCCAGCACCTTGCGAACGCCAATCTCGCGCCGGCGCTTCTCTGCCGTGAACGACGCAAGCCCGAGCAGTCCGAGACATGCAATCAGGATGGCGAGTCCGGCGAACACCGTCACAACCCGGCCGATGCGCCGTTCGTTGGCGTACTGCCGATTGTAGACGTCGTCGATGAAGCGAAAGCTGAAGGGCATGTCCGGAGCAAATCGCTCCCATGTGGCCTTGAGGTGTGCGATTGCCGCCTCGTTTCGTCCGGGTTCGATGCGCGCGACAACGTGGCGGATCTGGTCCATATCGTACCAGATCGCGAGCGGCTCGATCGCAACGTGAAGCGAGTTGAAGTTGAAGTCTTTCACGACGCCGATGACCTCGCCTCGCCGCGGTGGCACCTCCATGATGCTTCCTACGGCTTCAGTCGGCGTCCATCCGAGAATCCGCGCCGCCGTCTCGTTGAGCACAAACTCGTAGTTCACGGAATCCGGCTCCGGCGGTGAATCCGCAAAGAAGCGACCGGCTACGAGTTGGAGTCCGAGCGTCTGGCCGATCCGTGGATCGGCGGGCATTCCCTTGACCGAGATCTCTTCGCCTTCGGACATACCTTCGCGGCGCATCCGTGACGTCCATCCGAGTTGACCCGGAATCTGGTTCATCGCCGACACGTGCGAGATCGCCGACGTGTTCTCCGCCTCGGCGCGCAGGGCGTCGTAGCTCTGATACAATGCGGGGTCGTTCATCGGTATCTCGACGACATGCTCCTTGTCAAATCCGAGGTTCTTGTTCTGCATGTACCGGATCTGATGGAGCACCGTCATCGCCCCAACGATCAGAAACGAGGAGATTCCGAACTGCAGCACAACGAGCCCCTTCCGCAGGGTTTCCGCGCCCACGGCCGTCTTCTGTCTCCCGCGGAGCGCACGCATCGGCTCGATCCCCGAAAGAAACAGCGCCGGATAACTCCCCGCTACGAGCGTAACCACAACGAACACGCCAAGAGCGAGGAGTATCGCCGGACCGCTGAACAAGGCCGCGGTGGTCAAGGACTTCCCACTCAGGCTGTTGAACCAGGGCAATCCGAGCAGCACAAAGCCATACCCGAAGACGGCGGCAACAACGGTCATCAGGATCGCCTCACCGTAGAACTGCCCGACAAGCTGTCCCCTGAAGGCGCCGAGCGACTTGCGCATTCCCACCTCGCGCGCCCGAAGCGCCGAACGCGCCGTCGCGAGATTCATGTAGTTCACGCAGGCCATCAGGAGAATCAACACGGCAAGCGTGGCGAAGCCGTAGACATACGCCATGTTGCCCGAAGTATCGATCTCGTATTCGACTCCGCTGCTCAAATGAATCGCGGGCATCGACTGAAATACGAGCGTCCGGGGCTCTTCACCGGATGCCCTCAACTCTTCGATTCGCTCCGCCACCTTTCGCTCCAGCGCAGGAAGCTGATTCTTGTTGCCGAGGCGCACGTAGGTGTAGAAGTTGGCGGAACCCCACATGTCCCGCGACGCCCAGTATTCCCGCGACGCGAATGAGGCAAGCAGGTCAATGTGCAGGTGCGAGTTCGGCGGAAGATCCGCCATCACCCCGGTGACTTCATACTCCTGACTGTTATTGCGGATGATCCGCCGGCCGATCGGATCGCCATCGCCAAAAAACTTCCTGGCCGTCGATTGCGTCAGCACAACCGTGTAGGGTCGGACGAGCGCCGTCGTCGGGTCGCCGCTGATCAGCGGAAGCGTCATGACCTTGAAGAAGGTCGAATCCGCGTAGAACAGATTGTCTTCATCGTATACCTCGTTCCCGACGCGAAAGAGGCCTCCGCTGGCTTCGAGGCGTGTAACCGCAGCAACTTCCGGGAACTCACGCTTCAGCAACGGCGCAACAATCGTCGGCGTCAGCGCAATCGTCGCCCCCTCCTCGAACAGGTTCACGCGATAGACGCTTTCCGCATCATCGATGAAGCGGTCGTAGCTGAGTTCGTCGCGAACGTACAGCAGTAGAAAGACGCAGCAGGCGATCCCGGCCGCAAGTCCAAGCACGTTGATGGCGGCGTATCCCTTCTGGCGCATCAGCGTCCGAAGGGCGACGTTGAGGTAGTTCTTCAGCATGATAACAATCTCCGTTTAGGGGGCGGAGGGTGACGCTGCGCAATTACTCGTTTCGCAGCGCGTCGACGGGGTTCGCGAGGGAGGCTTTGAGGCTCTGATAGCCGACGCTCACAGCGGCAACCGCAAGGACGAACACGGCGGCAATGACAAACACGCCCGGGCCGACCTCCGTGTGAAACGCATACCGTTCCAGCCATCTCCGCATGACGATGAAGGCGATCGGACTGCCAACCACGAAGGCGATGAGGATCAACTTTCCGAAGTCCCGGGACAACAGCAGGATGATGTCTCGGACCCCGGCCCCGAGTGCTTTGCGAACGCCGATTTCTTTTGTCCGCTGAAGCGCCATGTACGCGGCGAGGCCGAAGAGCCCGAGGCACGCAATCATGATCGCCAGGGCAGAGACCGAGCTCAGCACGATGCCGAGCCGCTGCTCGGATCGATACATTGCGTTGTAGGCGTCATCGAGGAACTCGTATTCGAACGGATAGGCGGGCGCAAAGGTGGCCATGACGTTCCGCAATCCGGTCACCGTTCCGCCGACATCGCCCGGCGCCACCTTCACGAGTACGCGACGAACCCGCTTCGTGTCGAGATAGAACGCCAGCGGACTGATCTGCTGTTGAAACGAATGGAACTGGAAGTCCTTCACGACACCGACGACTTCCATTCCTTCGTTGTTGAGATCGAGGTGTTTGCCGACGGCACTGTCCCATCCGAACTGGCGCATTGCCGTCTCGTTGATGATCAGCGCCTTGCCCTCATCCGTCGCGTGGTCTTCCGAAAACGATCGGCCTTCGACCAGCTCAAGATCGAGCTGTTCGATGAGTCCGTAGTTGACCGATGCGACATACACGGAGACACTTTCGTCGCCCTCGTGTCCGTCCCAGTTGCGCACGCCGTTTGAGGAGCCGAGGTTCGTCGGAATGTCGCTGGCACTCGTGACCGACAGTACGCCCGGAACGTTGGAAAGCTCAGTGTTCAACGCGGGCCATCGCTCGTCGACACTTCGATCCCGAACGGTAAGGACGGCGACACGCTCTCTGTCCATGCCCGTATCGTAGCTGCGGATGTAGTCGATCTGCCGGTGTATCACGACGGTGCCGACCACAAACACGACGCCGACCGCGAATTGAACGACGACAAGTGCGTTTCGCAGACGTGACCGCGAACCGCCCATCGTACCGCTTGCCTTCAGTACCTTCGCCGGGACCATCCGCGACAGGAAAAATGCGGGATAGCTGCCTGCGATGACCCCGACCAGCAGAGCGGCAAGCGGCACCGTAACCAGGAACGGCACGGAGAAGAGCAGCGAGCGCGGGATGTCGCGTTCAACGAGATTGCTGAAGGCAGGCAGCAGAAGTGACGCCGCCGCAACGGCAAGCGCGACCGCGACAAAGGCCATCAACACCGATTCGCCGAGGAACTGCCGAACGAGCTGGCTTCTGTCGGCACCGGATACCTTACGCACTCCGACCTCACGCGCGCGTACCGCCGCTCGCGCGGTGGCGAGGTTCATATAGTTAATACACGCCGTGAGAATGATGATGGCGGCGGCGAAGAGCAGGAGGTATACGTAGCGAATGTCGCCGTTGTCCGCGATGTCAAAATTGATGTGCGAACGCAGGTGAATCGAGGTCAGCGGCTCGAGGTAGAAGCGCGGCATCGGAGTTGTTCCTTCCTTGATCCAGCTCAGTTCACCCATTTCGCGTGAAACGATCTTCTGGACATCCGCCTCGAAACGCTCGCCATCAACGCCGTCGCTGAGGACCGCGTAGGTCATGTAGCTGCTGCTGCCCCATCCGCCGTTCTGGTAGTTCTCGTTTCCCGCGTACGTGGCGACATATGAAAACCCGAAATGCGAATTGGCCGGTGGAGGCGCAACAACGCCGGTTACCGTCACCGTGCTGCGATCGAAATAGGGTACGAGATCGAACGTCTTGCCGACCACATCCTGGGTTCCAAACACGCGGTCCGCGAGATCGGGCGTGATCACGATGGAGCCGGGTTCCGCTAGTACACTTGCCGGATCCCCCTGCAGGAGCTCGAAGTCAAAGACATCGAAGAAAGTCGGGGTCGCGTAGATGCCCGCCTCGTATACGCCGGGTCCATCATCCGTGGTGACCATTGCTCGAACGTCGTTCACCTGCGTGACCGATTCGACGTAGGGCAGCTCATCGGCGATAGCCCGCTCAAGCGGTGCGGGTGTCACGGCGAACCGGTTCGATCCAAGGTAGATGTTCCTTGGCTGTTCCTGGACGACGCGATACGTCCGATCCGCGCGTTCGTGAAAGCGATCGAAGCTGAACTCGTACCGCACAAACAGCGCAACGAGCAGCACAACGACGAGGCCCAGCGAGAGGCCGAAGACATTCAGCAGCGAATACAGCTTGTGCTTCCTGAATGCGCGGAGGGTGACGAGGAAGTAGTTCTTCAGCATGACTCGGCCCCTTCAAGGCTCCGAATCGACTCAACACGACCGTCAAGCAGCTCGATCACGCGATTGCCGTATCCGGCATACGTGTCGTTGTGCGTCACCTGAATGATGGTCACGCCGTCCTCGCGGTTGAGCTTGCGCAGGAGGTCCATGATCATGTCACCCTGACTGGAATGCAGGTTGCCGGTCGGCTCATCGGCGAGAATGACGCGCGGCTCGATGACGAGGGCGCGGGCGATTCCGACGAGCTGCTGTTGTCCACCGGAAAGCTGCTC
This sequence comes from Bacteroidota bacterium, assembly GCA_020437385.1. Taxonomy (GTDB): domain Bacteria; phylum Bacteroidota; class Rhodothermia; order Rhodothermales; family JABDKH01; genus JAGQWL01. The sequence continues at coordinate 11,094 of JAGQWL010000191.1, read as the reverse complement.
GGGGAAAAGATCCTTCTTGGCGACGATGTTGAAGCGGTCGAGGATGTCCGCCACCATGCTCTTCCGATCGGATGTCTTGACCTTCCGATACAGCAGCGGCGTCTCCAGGTTTTCGTACACCGTCATGTCGTCGATGAGGTGATACGCCTGAAAGACGAAGCCGATGTGCTCGCGATGCATCTTGACCCGCTGCTTCTCGTTCATGTCGTGCGTTGTGAGTCCCATGAACGAGCAGGTGCCGCGCGTCGGCGCGTCGAGCATCCCCATGATGTTCAGCAACGTCGACTTACCCGATCCGGACGGACCCGTGATCGACACGAACTCGCCCTCGCGGATGTCAAGCGAGATGTCGTGCAAGACGTGGTTCTGCGTCATTCCGCTGCCGTAGGATCGGGAGACGTTTCGCAGTTCGTAGATCGGCTCATCCATCGCTGATTCCTTCGCTTGTTAGGGAGTGCCCCTTGACGGCAATCCGTAGTGTTTTTCGTATTCGTCTGGTCGTTGATCTTCCGTCAACGCCGTCGGCCGGCCGACGACGCTGTCCGGCCTCCGACTCCATCTGCTTTATTCGTATTTGAGTGCCTTCACCGGGTCGGCAAGTGCCGCGCGCATCGAGTGGACGGCCACAGTCAGCAGTGCGATCACGAGCACCACACCTCCCGCCGCCGCCAGTGCAATCGGAGACGGCGTAATGTGATACGCGAAACCTTCGAGCCATCGGTTGAGCGCGAGGTAGGCGACGGGGGCGGCGATCAACGTCGCTATCGCCACAAGTCTCGCGAAGTCCATCGAGACCAGCAGCAGGATGCTGCCGATCGAGGCACCGAGAACCTTCCGCACACCGATCTCCTTTGTGCGGCGCGCAACCGAGAGTGCCGCCAGTCCGAACAGACCCATGCAGGCCACGAGGATGGCTATCCCCGCGGCATATTCCATCACGCGGTTCCATCGCTGATCATCCTTGTAGGACATCGCGACGTCCTCGTCGAGGAAGGTGTACTCCAGAGGGATCTCGGGCGCAAAGGAGTTCCACGAATCCTGAAGCGCCGCGATGGTCCCAGCCGGATTTCCGGCAACGCGAACGAGCGCATAGTTCATCGACCCGTCGTCACTCGGCGTCATGATCATGGGCTCGACCTCGTACCGGAGCGAGCGGAAATTCAGGTTCTTCATCACGCCAAGAACAATGGTCTCCCGGCGAGCACTCAGCGCCGCCTCGAGATCGTCGAACTGCTCGTTGGAGTTCCCGTTGCCGGCAACAGGCGGCGGCGGTCCCTCGCCGAATCCCGGTATTGGTTTTCCGACAGCCTCTTCCGGGGAGTAGCCGAGCTGCTGGCAGAACGCTTCGTTGATCAGCGCCGTACGATACAGGTCTGACGGGCGATTCGGGTCCGGCAGCCTGCCTGCGACGAGCTTGACACCGAGCAAAGCGGGTGCATCCGGATCGATCCGATACACAAACGAAAGAAAGTCCTTGCCGCCTCCGTTCCAGCCGCGCTGGTCGAGCCCGCGGTTCATTGAAAAGCTCATCGCGGCAATACCCTCCACCTCTGCGCGTGACCCGATCGTCTGCTCGAGATGGTTCGCCAACTCCTCACCGTCCTTCCCGTTCGAATGGACGACGAGCACGTTCGTCGGATTGTAGCCAAGATCCTTCGACTGGATATGGTGAAGCTGCTGCTTCATCACAATCGCGCCGGCGACGAGTACGATGGATGCGGCGAACTGCGTTACAACGAGAACCTTTGTGATCGGGCTGGCACCGCCAAGAGAGAAGCGGCCGCGAAGGGCGTCTGACGGTCGGTGCCGCGACACGTACAGCGCCGGGTACCAGCCGGCGATCAGGCCGGTCAGCACGGCCACCACCACAAGTGTCCCAAGCAACATCGGATCGTTGGTGAATCCGAGCGTCAGCGACTTGCCCGACAGTGAGTTGAACGACGGCATCAACAGCACCGACAGACCGAAGCCGAGCACCAGTGCGAGCAGGCTCAGCAGCACACTTTCGCCGGCAAACTGGGCGACCAGCTGCGTGCGGTGCGCGCCCATCGCCTTGCGAATGCCAATCTCGCTCGCGCGCGTGGCCCCCCGACCAACGGAAAGGATCGTGAAGTTGATGCAGGCGAGCGCGAGGATCACAACCCCGATTGCAAGCAGGATCCAGGAGTAGGTCGGATCACTCGTCGGCACGAAGGACCCACTCGTAAACGTGGCGAGGTGTTCAGCGCGAAGCGGAAGGAAGCGGTAGGTCGCCGGGTCGCCCTCACCCGTCCATGCGCCTTCCGCCCTGAGCCGTTCCGAGCGATCCGGGAAGAACTTCGACCACAATGTCGAAAGTGTTGCCTGGGCATCGTCGATCCTGACGCCTTCCCGAAGCATTGCATAAACAATGAACGACGACGCGTTCCACCTCTCGGTCCGGTTCGCGATCCATCCGTACTCCATCGGGGTACGATGAAACGGAAGCAGGTACTCGAACGGGATGTTCGTGTTCTTCGGTGGATCGGCCACGACGCCAGTAACGACGGCCGGCTTGTAGTCGTCTTCAAACCGAACGTCGATCGTCTTGCCGAGAACGTCCGTTGTTCCCCAATGCCGCCTCGCAGCAGTCTCCGTCATCACGATCGACATCGGATCGACGAGGGCGGTTCCTGGATCACCACTCAACATGTCGTAGCCGAAAACGTCGAAGAAGGACGAATCGACAAACAGGACGCTGTGCTCTGCAATCTCGCCATCTACACGCAGCTCGACGCTGTCGTCGAACATCCGCACGGTGTTTTCAACGCCCGGATGTTCACGGCCGAGTGCCTCCGCAAACGGATACGGCATCCACGGACCTTCACCCTCCACACTTCCGTCCGGGTTGAAATCGACGCGATCAACGCGATAGATCCGGTCGATGTTGTCGTGCCAGTTGTCGTACGTGAATTCGTCCCGAACAAAAAGGAAGATCAGCACGGCAATGGCGAATCCGATCGAGAGACCGATCAGGTTGATTGCCGCGTACAACCGCTGCTTCCGCAGGAGACGCAGGCCCAGATGCAGGTAGTGGCGCAGCATGCCTTAGACCATGTGAGGCTTTGAAACAAACTTCTCGGTCACAATGTGGCCGTCGAACAAGTGGATGGTCCGGTGGCTGTATTCTGCGTCCGCCGCGGAGTGCGTCACCATGACGATCGTGGTTCCGGCCTCGTTCAGCTCGGTGAGCAGCTTCATTACTTCCTCGCCGTTGGTCGAGTCGAGGTTACCGGTCGGTTCGTCAGCCAGGATCAGGCCTGGGTTCGCGACAACGGCGCGGGCGACGGCCACGCGCTGCTGCTGCCCACCGGAGAGCTGCTGCGGGAAGTGGCTCTTGCGGTGCATGATCTGCGTCCGTTCGAGCGCGGCGCCGACTCGTGCCTCTCGCTCCGATGCCGAAACGCCGAGATAGAGCAATGGAAGCTCAACGTTTTCGTACACCGTTAGCTCATCGATGAGGTTGAACGACTGGAAGACGAATCCGATGTTGCCCTTCCGAAGCTGGGCACGCTGTCGCTCGGAGAGTCCGGAGACCTGATTACCGTCGAACGTGTACGTTCCGGATGTCGGGCTGTCGAGCAGTCCGAGAATGTTGAGCAGGGTCGACTTGCCGCATCCGGACGGTCCCATGATGGACACAAATTCGCCGGCGTTGATCTTCAGCGACACGTCGTTGAGGGCCGTCGTCTCGACTTCGTCGGTGCGGTAGCTCTTGGAAAGGTTGATAGTCTCGATCATCGTCGTTTGGTTTCGCGGCCGGTGGTGCCGGCTGAGTTGTTCTGATTGTGAGGGTCAGCGCGCCGTTTCACGTGACGGCTGATCAGTTCAATTGAGGACCAGTATGTCGGCGTCGCCGAACGACTCATAGCTGGACGTGATGACCCGCTCGCCGGGTTCGAGGCCTTCGATCACTTCGACGACCTGTGGATTCTGCCGGCCGACCTGGATGTCACGTCGCCTCGCGGTGCCGTCCTCGTCGACGACAAAAACCCACGAGCCACCGGTCGTCTGCAGGAATCCGCCGCGCGGAATCAGCAGCGCCTCGGCCGGATCCGACATCTCGAGCCGAAACCGGATCGTCTGCCCTCGTCGAATGCCGGTCGGCTGCGTCCCGGTAAAGTCGAGGTCGACTTCAAACCGACCGTTCTGCACCTCGGGGTAGACGCGACGAACGATCAGCTTGTACTCTTCGCCGGCGACGGGCAGCGTTGTCGCTGTCTGGCCGGCAAAAACCCTGGCGATGTAGAACTCGTCGACGCCGGCGCGAAGCTTGAATCCGTCGAGCTCGTCAATCTGTCCGAATCGATACCCCGCTGAGTGCAGCTCGCCGATTTCGGCATCGAGCGCTGTAAGTTGTCCGCTGATGGGCGCCGTCACCGTCAGGTTGTCCGCGATCTCCTGGATGACGCGGAAGTTCGCGTCCATCCGATTAACCGATCCCTGCATTTGCACGAGCTGCTTTGCCATACGGAGCGAGTCCTGCTTGTATGCGGCAAGCGTGAGGTCTTTGTTGCGCATCCAGTAGTCGAGCTCCGTTTCGGTCTGGTCAAACTCCTGCTGGGAGATGGCTTTCTGCGCGTACAGATCCTTGTTGCGGGTGTGTGCCCGTCGGAGGCGCTCGATCTGATAGTTCATCTGCACGAGCTGCTGTCGCAGCGACAACGCGTTCTGCTCCATGCGGAACTGCGTGTCCTGTACCCGATTGATCTGCTCGATTCGCTGCGCATCCGCATTGATCAGCCGGATCTGCAGGTCGTTATTCGAAAGCCGCAGCAGCGGCTGGCCCTTCTCTACGCGCGTGCCCTCCTCCACGAAGAGCTCTTCGACGCGGCCGCCTTCGACAGCATCGAGATACACGGTTGTGCGCGGCAACACATTGCCGGTCACCTGCGCATACTCCTGAAACGGCCCGTTCTCGACGTCCGCGATCGTGACCCGGTCCGCATCCACGCGCAGCCGTCGACCGCCGGTCGCGGTCGAATACGCCCACGCGATGAGGGCGATTACGGCCACGACTCCCAGAATCGAGAGAATGCGGCGCGGCGTCCAGCGAGAGCGAGCAATGCGGCGGTCCGACCCCTCGCCGGTGCTGCCGTACTCGCCCTCGCCGAGCTTCCGCGAAAGAATACTTGTATGCTGATCCTGCTCCACTTGCACGTTGATTGAGTGACTGATGCTGTTGAATTGATGCGATTGGGGTGCGAGTCACCGCCTGTTTTGCAAGGCCTGTGCCACCGGTGACGAACGGTGAACAGACCCCGAATCTCCACCGTCAGGGCCGTTTTGGCTGATGATGACACGGACCACGCTGGTCGCTCATGCAACAGCAGTGTACGAATTCGGACAGTTGACTGAATCCTGACTGGCGTGTTTTTCGTTGACTGCGCGTGTCGGGCTCGTGGTACCGTTGTTGCAAAGGACCGGGTGCCTGCAAATCAACCCCACAATCATGTCAACGACCTTCGGCAACCTTCTCATCGTCGACGACGACGCGGATGTCCTGCATGCCCTCCAGCTTCTGCTGAAGAAGCACGCCCGGGCGGTTCACACCGAACGCAACCCCGAGCGCGTGCCGTCGCTGCTGCACAACACGTCCTACGACCTGATCCTCCTCGACATGAACTTTCGCGAGGACGTGACGAGCGGACGAGAAGGATTCCACTGGCTCGCGAAGATCCTCGAGATCGATCCTGCGGCGACGGTCGTCCTGATCACGGCGTATGGAGACGTCGAGACAGCGGTACGGGCAATCAAGCAGGGGGCTGCCGACTTTGTGCTGAAGCCCTGGCAGAACGAGCGGTTGCTCGCGACCCTGACGTCCGCCGCCCGGCTTCGGGAGAGCCGCGTCGAGGTCCAGCGACTGCAGTCGCAGGGACGCCAGCTCAATGAGGACCTCGACTCGCCGTACCGGGACATCATCGGCAGCTCGCCAAACATGATTCGGGTCTTCGAGACCATCAACAAGGTCGCGCGCACTGACGCAAACGTGCTTATCCTCGGAGAGAACGGCACCGGCAAGGAACTCGCCGCACGTGCCGTACACCGTGCGTCGAAACGCGCTGACGAAGTGTTCGTAACCGTCGACATGGCGGCGATTCCCGAGTCGCTGTTTGAGTCCGAGCTGTTCGGGCACGTGAAGGGCGCGTTCACCGACGCACGCGCGGATCGGGCCGGCCGCTTCGAGATCGCATCCGGCGGGACGCTGTTCCTCGATGAAATCGGCGACCTCTCTCCGCCCCTCCAGGCCAAGCTGCTCACGGCCCTGCAGAGGCGCGAGGTGATCCGCGTAGGATCCAACAAGCCGATCCCCTTCGACGTTCGCCTCATCTGCGCGACCAACATGCCGATCTACGACATGGTTCGCGAAAACAGATTCCGCCAGGATCTGCTCTACCGCATCAACACGGTTGAATTGCGGATGCCGCCGCTTCGCGAACGGCTCGACGACATCTCGCTGCTCGCAAACTTCTACCTCGACATGTACCGGAAGCGGTACTCCTCCCCCGTCACCGGAATCTCACCTGCCGCCGTCGCGAAACTGGAGAAGTATCACTGGCCCGGAAATGTTCGTGAGCTCCAGCACATGGTCGAACGGGCGGTCATCATGACGGAGTCGACCGTGCTTCAACCGGACGACTTCTTCTTCGCCGGACAACACGAGCCGGACGAGGCGCTTGACGGATTTGTTTTCGATACCTTCAATCTGGAGGAGGTCGAGAAGACCGTAATCAGGCGTGCGCTCGACAAGTCAGGTGGCAACATCAGCCAGGCCGCCGACCAGCTTGGGCTCACACGCGGGTCACTCTACAGAAGGCTGGAGAAATACGGACTGTGATACTCCGTCGATTTCGAATCAGCGTACTCATCCGTGCGCTCGTGCTGGCGGCGACTCTGGCCGCAGCGAGCCTGCTCGGGTTTGCGCACATCTCGTATATGTGGGCGGGCATTCTGGTTCTGCTCGCGGCCTATCAGGTCTCGGCGCTCATCCGCTACATCGAAAAGACCAACCGGGACCTCGCGCGGCTGCTCGACGCAATCCGGTATTCCGATTTTTCTCAGGGTTTCACGACCGGCGGCCGCGGCGCTCCGTATGTCGAGCTGACCAATGCCTTCAGGGCGGTGATGGATGATTTCCGCGCGGCCCGTGCGGAAAAGGAAGAGGGCTACCGCTACCTCGAAACGGTCATGCAGCACATCGGCACCGGGCTGATCTCATTCGATCAGGACGGGCGTGTCAACCTCGTAAACTCCGCAGCCAAACGACTCCTGAACATTCCGCATCTCCGCAACATCAACGCGCTCGAGACAGTGAGTCCGGAGCTCGTGGAGAAACTGGTGCAGCTCGAATACGGATCGAAGGATCTCGTGAAGGTCTCCAACGGCGAAGATTCATTGCAGCTCACGATCTACGCGACGGGATTCAAGATGCGCGGCGAAACGTACAAGCTGGTTTCGCTGCAGGACATCGGCGGTGAACTTGACGAAGCGGAAGCCTTGGCGTGGCGGAAGCTGACGCGTGTGCTGACGCACGAGATCATGAACTCCGTCGCACCGATCTCGTCGCTGGCATCGACCGCAGCCGGCCTGTTGGAAGGCATCCCGGCGCACGAGGGACCGGAGGAAGACGCGGAGACGATGTCCGACGTCCGCGGTGCGATCGGCACGATTGCGCGACGATCGGAGGGGCTGCTGCGGTTCGTCAACGAATACCGGCGACTCACCCGCGTTCCGCCGCCCACGCTCGAACTTGTACCGGTATCCGAACTTTTCAAGGTCGCCACCGAGCTGTACCGCGAAGAGGCCGCGAGGGGCGGCGTCGTGATGACGACATCGATCGAACCGAAAGAGCTTGAGCTGACTGCAGACCGAGACCAGATTGAACAGGTGCTGATCAATCTGACGAAGAATGCGCTTCAGGCCGTCGATGGCGTTGCAAACCCGCAGATACAGCTGAGCGCGTTTATCGACTCCCGTTCACGCGCGGTGATCGAAGTGACGGACAACGGGACCGGCATCGTCGAGGAGGCCATGGACAAGCTGTTCGTGCCGTTCTTCACGACGAAGAAGGATGGATCGGGGATCGGGCTTTCACTTGCACGCGAGGTGATGCGACGCCACGGCGGTTCCATCGCCGCCTCCTCCCAGCCCGGTGAGCAGACCGTGTTCAGGCTGCGCTTCTAGGCGATACGCGCAAGCGCCTTCGATGGGCGTGTCACGTGCTATCCGTCACGTGCTATCCGTCACGTGCTATCCGTCACAATGCGGCATCAAGTGAAGCCGGCGACACAACCAGGTTCGGATTCGTGCGTAACCTGCACTTCGAACGACCCGAGTCTTTACCAACGACACTTTCGTGAACAAGCTTCTTCTACTTGCTGTTCTGGCGTGGATCGCAACCACGAACGCATCCGCACAATCAGCCGAATCGGGCGCTACCGACAGCCTCTACAGCTTCGCACTGTCCGATCTACCCGGCTTCTCTCGTGCAATCACCGCAACGGCGAACACGGACTACGATCGCGCCAATCAGATAGTCGATTGGTTCGCTCGGAATTTTGACTGGACCGCAACGGATTACAAGCAACGGACAGTCCGCGACATTCTCGAGCGCCGCGGCGGAAACTGCAACGAACTGGCAATGGTAGCCCGCGCATCAATGGAGACGCTCGGGCTGAAGATGCGCAGGGTGCGGGAAATCAACATTCACGTTCTGACGCCGAGGCGCCAGGTCGATGCCGCGAAACTCGTCGCCGAGAAGGGCCCGCGGATGTCCGTGTTCGGCAAACACCACAACGACCATGTCTGGCTGGAGATTTATGATGACGCGACGGGTCAGTGGTTTCCCGCCGATCCGTCGCTTGGCGTCGTTGGCAAGCGTCAGTGGCTCGCTGCACGGTATAGTTTTGGTAAACGGTACAGCCTGGATGCCTCGTCCGCAGACATGATCGCGCCGTTCGCGGTGTTCGCGATGGATGGTGACAACTGGATCGATCGTTCGAGCTACTACGCGGTGGATGGATTCAACGAGCTGTACTTCCGCAATCTTTCGGATCTGCCGTCGTGGAATCGCTGGGTTGCACTCGTAGATGAACTCGATCCCCTGGCGCTTGGCGCGTTCAAGGGCGAAGTCAACCTGCACAAGTCGGGCGCACTCATCGATTCACTTGCTGCCGTGTACGAGCGCCTCGAGCGTGAGTTTGCCGCGACCGACATCGGGACGATCATGCAGCACATCGACGCGTTTTCAGCGGCGCTCGTGGGCCGCGACTACGACAAGGTCGTCGATGCCTACACGCCGGATGCAAGCATCTTCCCCGACCGCCGCGACATCCTTACGGGTCGCGACGCGATCGCCACCTACTGGACACCGCCTGCAAATGCGACAAGTCGTACGGTGCACCATCGAGTCACGCCCGAAGAGATTCGGCTGACCGGCGACTCGGAGGCGTACGATTGGGGATATTACGAGGGAACGACCGAACGCGCGGACGGCAGCCGCGCGGACTGGCGGGGCAAGTATGTCATCGTCTGGCGAAAGGTCGGCGGCGACTGGAAGATCTACCTCGACATCTGGAACCGCGTGCCGATCCCGGGACAGTAAGTGTTACCGTCCAACGTTGCCGTTGTCCATGTCCGCGGCGATGTACCACTTCCCGTCCTCGAGCTTTCGCAAGGCAAGGAGGTACTTTCCGGAGTCAGGGGTGTCAGGTCCGTATCCGTATCCGCCGATGATGAAGGCCGTAGATGCGGAAAGGCCGAAGTCGAAGGCATGCAGGTGAAGCGAGCCGCTGGAGTTCGTGTACGCAACTTCGATGCTGTCGCGGCTTCGGACGGGCGGATGACCGGGCCGGAGAATGAATCCGTCTGGAGTGAACAGGGCGGCGAGCGCCTTCTCGTCGCCGTTGCGCCATCCGGTTTCATAATCCCGAAGCACGCGGTCGAGCTCGGCCGGAAGTTGAATTCGCGCGATCTGCGCCGGATCAGAGGGAGGTACACGGCGCGATTCCTCGTCGGGCGCTGTTGCGTTCGCGCTGCCGGCCTCCGGACCGCGTCCGCAGGTGCCGAAGGAGAGGGTCAGGGCGACAAGGATGACTAGTTTCGGCATTGGCTCGCTGGAGATGTTTGGGGGGCTGAAAGTACAATATGCGCATCAGGGACACATTTCCGCCAAAAAAGTCGCCCCGGAAACATACCTAATACCTCTACGTATCGACAGCCATGAAGCCACTTCCCATATCAAAAGAGCTGGTAGCCGCGTCGTCGCGGCCGATGGTGTTGTCGATTCTCGCAAACGGCGAAAGCTACGGGTACGAGATCCTGCAGCGCGTCATCCTGCTCTCGGGCGGGAGGATGGAATGGTCGGAAGGAATGCTCTATCCGGTTCTGCATCGACTCGAAAAGGATGGCTTCGTCAAGTCGCGCTGGCAGGTCGCTGAAACCGGCCGCCGGCGTAAGTACTACACGATTACGGCACAGGGAAAGCGCCAGCTTTCCGAAGACCGGAAACACTGGGAAGCATTAAGCCAGATTCTTGGAAATTCCTGGGGGATGCGACATGTTTGATCTTGACACCGCCGTCGCACGATGGCGAAACGAAATTGCACTCTCTGGCCGGCTCTCGCGCGACGAGGTCGATGAACTCGAAGATCACCTTCGGGCAGCATTCCAGGACGAAGTGGCCGGCGGACTCGATCCGAAGGATGCCTTTCAGTTTGCGTCGTCGGACCTCGGTGCAATTGCGGAACTGACGGAGGAGTTCTCCAAGGTGCGCACCAACACCTGGCGTCGCGTGTTGGTCGCGGGCTTCGCGTTGTTCGCCGTGTCATTCGCGCTTCCCGTCACCTCATCGGGAATCAGTCTGCTCGGCAAACCGCTCGACCTCGGCACCATCCCGGGCATCGAGGCGTTCTGGTACGCGATCACCGGTGAACTGGGACTTGTCGGATGGTTCAGCGCGTTGACAAACCTGCTCGTTGCTCCCGCCCTGTGGAAACCGTCGAGGCGCGACCGAAAAGGAATAACGGTTACGGCCGGTGTCATCGTGGCAGCGACCTTTCTCAACCTGTACTGGCT
>JAGQWL010000018.1 GCA_020437385.1 Bacteroidota bacterium | reverse complement strand
GGGCCGTGTCGTACGTCGTACCGTTGAGCGAAACGCGCTTCTGGCCGTCGAAATCCGACTTGATCACACGGTCGAGATTCGGAATCCCCCCCATCAGGTTCAGGCCAAGCTTCTTGACGTCTTCCGGCTTGCGGACCTTATTGTCGAGTGCGTGGCGAACAAAGGCGGCCAGCAGACCGAGCATCAGTCCAAGCAGGGAGCCCAATACCAGGTTCACCGGAACGTTCGGCTTCACGCGAAGCAACGGGACAACGGCGTGGTCGATGATCTCGACATAACCGAGCTCCGACTTTTCGGCGATTTCAGCTTCCGCCTTTCGCTCGAAGAACTCGCTGTACAGCTTCTCCTGCGTGGCGTAGTTGCGGCTCAGCGAGTTGAGCTTGATCTGCTGTCCCGGAAGTACGCTGTATCGCGCCTTGTACTGGGCCAGATTCTCTTCCAGCGGACCGAGCCTCGCCTCCAGCGATTTGGTCTCGATCTTCTTGCCGGTAATCTGTCGGCGGAGGTACGCAATCGTTGAAAGTGACTCCTCCGTCGTTTCGCTGGCATTCACGATTCCGTTCTCGGACGCAATCAGTGACGCGATACGGTCGTCGAGCTGCTGCGACAGGGATTCGATTTCACCACGGATCTCGTTCAGCTCCTTGTCGGGGTTTGCGGCCAATCCCGGATTTCGCGCAAGTCGTTGTTGTTTCTTGACTTCCAGTGCTGCGATACTCTCACTCAATCGGTCGATCACCTTGCCGTCCGCAGAGGCGAGCCGGTCGGCGAGTCCGGGGATCAGCGCGTTTAATTCCTCTTCAAACCCGGTAAGCTCAGACTTGGCCATCTCGAGCTGGGAGCGCGTCTGGTAGGACATCTTCTCCAGTTCGGAAATCTGACCGAGAAGCTGTCGTGCCTCTTCTTCCGGGGCCACAACCGTCTCCTCGCTCATGAAGCCCTGAAGCTGATCCTGGGACAACTGAAGCTGCGTATAGAAGTCGCCGGTAACCTCGTCGAGATACTCCCTTGCGACGCGCATTCGGGCACGACTGGCGTTGCGATTGTACTCGACGTACTCCTCCGCATAAAGATTGGCGATCGTGGCGGCTTCTTCCGGATTCGAGCTCATCGCCACGATGTTGATGAAGTCGACGTCCTGGCTCACCGGCGAGATGCGAACAAAGTTCTCCCGCAGCCGATCGACGACCATTTCCACCGTAAGGGCACCTTCGTCGGGCTCCTGAAGTACCGCGTAGGCGTCCTCTTCGTTGTCCGCCGGAGGCCGCTCGAACAGCCGCTCGGCAACCCGCGTCGCGATCGTGCGCGACTTCAGGATTTCGATCTCGTTCAGCACGTTGCGGAAACCCTGATCGAACCCGAAAAGGTCACCGAGCTGCGGCGTCGAGCTCTGCGTGTTGACCTGAAGCGAGCTCGTAGCCTGGTACTCGGGGTCGCGGGTAAAGGTATAGGCGGCCGTAAGCGCCAGAATCACGATAAAGCTGGTCGCAATGATCCATTTTCCCTTTCGGATGATCTCGACGAGATCCTGGAGGGACAATTCCCTCGATTCGTCCACATCAGACGAGGGCAACGACGTGGCGGAGTGACCATTTCCGTTCGTGTAAACGGCAGGAGTTACCGGCTCTACCCTGGGTCCGCGTCTCTTCATTTGATTGTGCGTCTGGCCGTCCACGAGGACGACAACCAGTGCTTCTAAGTATCTGCGTTACTGATGGATACGGCGACTGTTGGTGGTCGCGGAACGTAGTGAGTCCGCCTCCGGGTCTTGTGCGCGCTCCGGCAAAACCCTCGTCCTCGTATCGTTGAGTGCGACAGGAAGGAAAAAACTGTGCCACCGCCCCTTCACGCCCGGTCCGGATCCGGCGCGCCCGCTTGATGCTTGAAATGTAGTCGGGCGCAAACTGTTTCGTGTCGAAAATACGAAAATCTGATCCGATGCGTTCAGGGATTCGGCTTGATTCGGAACTGGTCAGGCTCGTCGCGATATTCATCGGCGCGTAGATTGCGGTGCGCAACGCGTGTTTGTGCGGCAGGCTAAGGCTTCCGGCCGCGGCGCGACAGTGGCCGTTCGACCCGTTTGGCGATCCGCACGGCTCTCCATCGGGGGAGCGACCCTCGGCTGCACCGGCCGGAATCCGCCGCGACCGTATCATTCGAGGCGTTTTCCGCCGGAAATAAACTCCTTCATTCGTGCAAAATATCCCGCTTTCCAGGCCCTCGATCACAGCGCTCGAACGTGACTACGTTGCGCGCGTGCTCGACTCGGGCCGGCTCGCCCTCGGACCGTTCGTTGAAGAATTCGAGGAGCGGATGGCAACAGTCTGCGGAACGAAGCACGCCGTCGCAGTGAGCAGCGGCACCGCCGCCCTCCACCTCATCGTTCGATCACTCGGTATCGGGACCGGCGATGAAGTTGTCACGACTCCGTACAGTTTCATCGCATCCGCCAATGCGGCAATCTTCGAAGGCGCACAACCCGTCTTCGCCGATGTCAACCCCCTCACGTACAACATCGATCCCGCCGCCGCTGAGCGGGCCGTTTCGGATTCCACGGCCGCCATCCTCGCCGTTGATGTGTTCGGACTGCCTGCGGACTGGGAGCGGCTCGAAACAGTGGCGACGTCGCACGGACTGGCGCTGATCGACGATGCCTGCGAGGCGCTCGGCGCAACGAATGGCAACCGGCGCATCGGCTCAATCGGCAACGCCGCGGCGTTCGGCTTCTACCCCAATAAGCAGATCACCACCGGTGAGGGCGGCTGCATCACGACAGATTCCGATGAACTGGCCGCCCTCTGTCGCTCCATGCGCAACCAGGGACGAAACGACGATCGATTCATGGAGCACGGCCGCCTCGGTTTCAACTACCGGATGGCCGAACTTCCCGCCGCCGTTGGATGCGCCCAACTTGAACGACTGCCTGAACTCCTGCACAAACGCAGCACGATCGCGGGATGGTACGCGAACCACCTCGCCGACTGCCCCTGTGTGCTCCCACCGGACGCACCGGGTAGATCCTGGTTCGTCTACGTGATTCGAATTCCGGATGACTACCCCGAGGCCACCCGGGACGAACTCATGCAGCAGCTTGCCCTCAACGGCATTCAGAGTGCCCCGTACTTTCCGAGCCTGCACACACAACCGTTTTACCGCGAGCGGTTCGGGCTCCAACCGGAGGATTTTCCGGTCAGCGCCAACCTCGCCAAACGAACACTCGCCCTTCCATTTTTTGCGGATATGACCGAACAGCAGGTCGCAACCGTCGCCGAGACCGTTTCTGCGTCGATTTCGCGCACTACAGAGGTATGAGGAGTATCGGGCCGGCATCGGGGTCACAGGGTCAAACCTGCACAGGGCACCGTCGTCGCGGCACCTGTCATGGCACCGTCGTCATGGCACCTGTCGTGGCACCATTGTTGTCCCGATCACGCACGAGAAACGTATGGTCCGCACTGACGTTCTACCGATCGCCAAACCAGTAGCGCCTTGAAGCCGATACCGCACGCCTACGATCGTGGAGCACGAACCCCGTCACGTCAGCCTGAGCTGACGGTAGCCGGGTCAACTGCTCGCAAGGCGCCCACGTGGCGTTCGACCGCCCTTTTTCTGGCCGTCGACGCGACCGTGATCTACATCGCCTTCGTGGCGGCGATGAAAATCCGACTCGGCACGTGGTCGGTCTTTCCGAGTGAAACGGGTATCACCACGACCATCGCGATTACGGTCTTCACGTACCTCGTTGTTCTGACGCTGGCCGGCCTTTACTCCTCCCGGCCCGAATCGATGCACCTGGATGAGTTTCTCCGCTACGGAATGGCGCTTCTGATCGGCTGGACGTTTTCCCTCGCGATCGCCTACCTCGTGGTACCGGAACAGATTCCCGGCCGAAGCATCACCGCCGGACAATGCGCCTTTTCGCTTGTCGGCATCCTTGGCATCCGCGCAGTCGTGCGCTACTGGCGCGAGGGACGCGTTCCGCAACCCTCGGCCCCGCCGCGACCGTCCGTCGACGACATCGACTTTGCTCCCCTCCTCAACCGTGCGCCGATCGTCATCGACCGAGACGACATCCGCAATTACCTGTCCGGACGTACCGTTCTTGTGACGGGTGCGGGCGGATCGATCGGTGCGAAACTGTGCCGCCGCCTGATCGAGCTCAATCCGTTCAGGCTCGTGATGGTGGACGTCTCCGAATACAACCTTTTTCAGCTTGAGAACACCCTGCGCAACCTCCGCTTCCAGGGTGAGCTCGACTTCAGGATTGCGGACGTCCGCGACGGTGCAATCATGAAGACAATGTTTTCGGCGTTCCACCCCGACGTTGTGTTCCACGCGGCGGCCTACAAACACGTGCCGCTGATGGAACGGCATCCGGTTGAGGCCTTCACGAACAACACGCTCTCAACCGTCAGCCTCCTGCGTCTGTGCGAGGAATACGACGCACAGCAGTTCGTCTTCGTGTCGACGGACAAGGCGGTCGACCCGACAAGTGTCCTTGGCGCAACCAAACGTCTCTCGGAATGGTACGTGCGCGCCGTCAACGGACCGATGCGATGCAAGACCGTTCGATTCGGAAACGTCCTTGCCAGCCACGGAAGTGTAGTGCCGTTCTTCCGCGACCAGATCGAGCGCGGCGGCCCCGTCACGGTGACACACCCGGACATGCGCCGGTTTTTCATGACGACCGACGAGGCGTGTTCGCTCATTCTCCAGACGGTGTTGCTGGAAAGTGCGCCGGTGTACACCATCCGCATGGGAAATCAGATGCGGATCGTGTCGCTCGCGGAATACATGATCTCGCATCTTGCTCGCCCTGACCAGGATATCTCGATCGAGTTCACCGGGATCCGCCCGGGCGAAAAGCTGGATGAGGCGCTGTGGACGGAAAGCGAGACGCCGATTCCAACGTCTCACAAGGATATTGTCGGTCTCACGAGTGACGCCCCCTTCAGTCGCTCCGAGCTGGACAACTACTTCGGATATCTCGAGCAGCTCTGTACGCGAAACATGACTGCCGAACTTCGAAAGGCTCTGTTCCAGACGAAACTTTCGGCTACCCCTATCAAACAGAGTGCTGACTTCCCCGACAAGTTCGTCGGCTGATCTGCCGTTGTCTATGGGTCTGTCTTTCTTGAACGCTCGCCGGCCGTGCAACCGGCGCGCACCATTCTCTCTCGCCGCGGCCTTCGCGGCGTTCGGTTATTTGTTGGCGCCTGTCGCAAACGGACAGGACGCCTACGATCCGTCGTGGTACGACGACGCGGCAGTCAACATCAAGATCGCGGTGCTGGAAGACGGCGTTTACCGGGTGACCGGAGCAGACCTCGCGTCTGCCGGCGTCGACCTCCCCTCGCTCAACGTCCAAACGATGCGGCTCTTCGAGAACGGGACCGAGATTCCGATCGACCTGTCGACGGCCGCGTCGTTCGGTGCGAGTGATTTCTTCCAGTTCGTCGGCAAACGTAACACCGGCGAAAGCGAGATCTGGGCCTACAACAACATCCCGACTGCTCAGACAAGCACCTGGAATTCGTTGTACTCGGACACAACCTTCTACTGGCTGCAGATCGGCGGTGTGAGTTCTGGACTGCGTTACACGCGCACCACGGCTGACGCCTCAGGCGGCGCGCCGCTCGCCGGCACGCGCGCACGGGCGCACAACGAAGTCGACAACATCTACTACCCCGGTCAGGGTTCGAGTGCCGGCAACCCGATTTACACGGATGCCGAAGGGTTCTACGCGCAGGGTATCCGCCATAACACCAGCCAGAACGTACTCACTCGCGCGTTCACCCTGCCGGTTCCGGACGCGATTCGCGCGGGGACGGAGTCGATGGCCGTGTCAGCCCTCGTCACCAGCGAGACAGTATCGAGCCACCTTGTCTACCTGCGTGTCGCGCTCGACTCGGGTGGTTCTGTCGACATGACGGTCGTCGACTCGGTAAGCTGGTCCGGAATCGCGACTCGAACACTTTCAGCTTCCGTACCGCAGGACCAGATACCGGCCGGGAGTACGTTATCGATCGAGGTCGTTTCGACCAATCAGTTCGGCTCGGGCGTTCCGAACAATCTCCTGCTGGATTGGGTGGACGTTTCGTTCGTCCGCGAGTTGAAGCCGATCGACGGCCAGCTTTCGATCCAGGGATCTGCGGGCGACATTCGATACGACGTCACCGGGCTTCAGGGAAATGTGGTCGTGTATGCGGCCGAAACTGCGGACGCGATCACCCTGACACCGTCCGGCGGCAACGCGTCATTCCGCTTCAACTCGCCCGACGCCGCGCCTTCCTTCTATCTTACGGAAGACGGCACCTTCCGGTCGCCGGTGTCGGTCCGTCGTGACCAGAACTCCTCGATCGCTTCCCTGCAGAATGCAGCCGATTACGTCATCATCGCAGCACCAGCCTTGTTGCAGTCGGCCGGGGCGATGGCCGCGTATCGTCAGACGGCGGCGGGCGGCGCACACTCGGTCATGGTAATCAACGTCCAGGACGTGTTCGACGAATTTGATTACGGCCGCCCAACCCCGATCGCAATTCGCCGCTTTGTTCGTCGGGCCACGCAGTGGTCCGAGCCGATCCGGTTCCTCGCGCTCTGGGGTGATGGACTCTACCCCGCCCCCTCGCGGCCGCGATTCGAGTGGGAGGTCCCCTCCTTCGGTCACACGGTGTCGGACGCCTGGTACGCAATGCAGAACGCCGGCCCGCTGGACTTCTCCGAATCGATTGCGATCGGACGCATTCCGATCCGGTCCGACGAACGGGGCAACACGTTCGTGGACAAGATGAACACGTACGAGTCCCAGCCGATCTCGACGTGGCAGAAACGTGCACTCTTCCTCGCCGGGGGCTTCACTGAGTCGGAGCGGACGCGCCTGCAGCAATCGGCGCTGCAGTGGAGCGCGCGGGTTGCAAGCGATCCGATGGGCATGGACACCTTACACTTCTTCAAGACTTCCACTTCCGTGCTCGACCCGACCTTTCAGGATTCCCTGCAGGCGGCGCTCGAGATCGGTGCTTCGTGGGAGGTGTACTTCGGTCACTCCGCGACGCAGACCTGGGAGATCGTGACGGATCCGCCCTCCCAGTACAACAATGCGGAGCGCCTGCCGATCGTCCTGTCGCTCGGATGCTTCACCGGCGACTTCGCGACAGGCTCCGGCCTCTCAACCGACCTGCTTTCGTTCAGCGAGCAGCTCGTGATCGAAAGCGTCAACGGAAGCATCGCCCACTGGGGTGCCTCATCATCGGGCACGATCGGAGCGTCGGCTCGCATCAGCGATGACGTGCATCAGGCCGTCTTCGGTGACACACTCCGCGTTCTCGGCGAGGCGCTTCGACTCGCGAAGCAGCAGTACAACGCCGACTACAGCGACCCGATATCGGTCAAGCACCTGCTGCAGTACGGACTCATCGGTGATCCGGCCACACAAATTTCACTCCCGGACAAGCCGGACTTTCGGGTCGACCCGGCCGACATCCGCATTACGCCGCTCGCGCCCGTACCCGCTGATCGCGAGTTGACGGTCGACCTTGCCTTCCACAACGTGGGCCTGACGGTCGCGGACACCGTCGTCGTTAACGTCAAACACGCGCTTCCTGACGGCTCGGTGATCAACCAGTCGCGCTCCGTGCCACCGTTTGGCAGCCGCACGACCGAGCAGTTTCGCCTGGACATCGACCAGGCCGCCGTCGGACTCAACCGAATTGAAATCACGGCCGACGCCGACGATCGCTTTGCCGAAATCAGCGAGCTGAACAATACCTCCGAGCAGCCGGTCACTGTTTTCGCCACGGGCCTGTCGGTCATCTCCCCGATCGACTTCGCGTTGTTCAATACGACCGATGTGACCCTTCGTGTAACCTCGTCGACCGCAACCGATAGTCCGCCCAGCACACTTTTTCAGCTTGATTCGGTGCCGACGTTCGACTCTCCGTCATTGGTCGAGTCATCCGTTTCGAACACGGGCCTCGTGGCGGAATGGAAACCGCAGGGACTCACCAACGGCGTCTGGTACTGGCGCGTCCGCGTGGACGACCCCGAACAAGCGGACGTGTGGACCACCGAATCCTTCACGATCGACGTGCCGCGCGGTGAAACGGGCTGGATGCAGTCCGATCGGCAGTTCGAAGGTGATTTCACGTCGCCGACGCTGCTCGCCTATGACGACGGCTGGGAGTTGAATCACTTCGACATCAACGTGTCCGTCGCGTCGGAACGCGGCTCAGGGTCGGAGCTCGGGCAGTTCACCGTCGGCAGTCAGATCTACGAACGCCTCGGGCTCGGCTTCGGCGTGCTCGTGCTGGACGGCCGCGACGGAAGCGTCCGTCGCTCGTCCTCCTCGCCGCTGTATGCTAACGACTTCGTCGATCCTGGTTTCGCGTACGACGACCTCATTGCGACGCTGAACATGGCGGCTGAAGGAGACTATGTTTTTGTGAGAACGCGTCACCTCGGCAACAAGAACAACGAGACGGTCATTCCGGATTCGGTCAAGGCGCTTTTCTCGACGATCGGAAGTACGGCAATCGAGACACTCACCTACCAGGATCTCTGGATCTTCAAAACACGTCTCGGGTTTCCGGACGAGACGATCGAGTTCACGAATGCGCCGACCAGCGGCGTGAACGAAATCATCCGCAAGTTTGACCCGGTCTTCCAGTACCGCGACGGCGCGGTCCTGTCGCCAACCATCGGCCCGACCACGCGCTGGAAGACGGCGGCATGGGAGGAAGCACTTCCCAACGGATCGAGCACCACGAAGCTTTCGGTCGTTTCGGCCTCCGGCGATTCGGTTCTAGTCGCAGATGTTTCCGGCGGCGGCCCGATCGACCTCTCGGGGATCGACGCGTCACGCTTTCCGTTTCTGCGACTCCAGGCGGTCCTGTCGGATTCGCTCCACCTGGCGACGCCGCAGCTCGTCAACTGGCGCGCCGACTTCGACCCTGTTCCGGAAATTGCAATCGATCGGTCGACCCTCTCACTTTCTGCGGATACGGTGGAAGCCGGCGACAGCGTCACCCTCACCGCCACGGTTGCCAACTTGACGGAGCTTGCGGCGGACTCCGTGATCGTCACGCGAGTTGTGATCGATGCCGAAAATGTCACGAAGCCGCTGGCATCCGATACGTTGACCACGTTCACGGGATCGCAGCAGTTTACGACGGTGATCGCGACTGAAGACCTGGTGGGTTCGAACACGATCCGGATCGAGGCGCGGCAGCCGGGAATCGTCGACCAGATTCAGGTCAACAACGTTGTGCTCGTCCCCCTCGTTGTTCGAGGCGACGAGACGCCGCCGGTGTTCGCGTTGACGGTGGATGGCCAGTCGTTTCCAAACGACCCGGACCCGGTTACAAACCTGCAGGATCCGTCCCTCCCCTTCGTCTCGAATCGACCGGTGATCGAGGTGCGGATCGAGGACGAAAACCAGTTTGCTCCGTTGATCGACGACACGCTCACCGTTGACATCACATTCAACGAGCGGCATATCCCCCGCTCTGCGCTTTCGGTTCAGGAGGACGACGAGACCAATGCGCTTGTCGTTTCGTTCCAGCCGGACCTGTCGGGCGTAGACTCGACACACACGGTGGTCGTGGAAGTGCAGGATGCTGCCGGCAATAAGTCACCGGACAGCCCCTATCAGGTGCACTTCCGAACGCAGTCCGCAATGCAGCTCGAAACGGTGTACCCGTACCCGAACCCGATGCGGTCATTCACGACATTCGCGTTCAACCTGCGTGGCGCCGATGCCGCCAATGTCGAGAACATGCGATTGCGGATCTATACGATCAGCGGCCGTCTGATCCGCGAGTTCGACATGACAGACGACCCGTCTGTACTTGACGGCGGTGGACTGCAGATCGGATGGAACAAGCTCAGGTGGGACGGACGGGACTCCGACGGCGATGCGGTGGCCACCGGCGTCTACCTGTATCGGGTCTACGCGCAGGTCGACGGCCAGGAGTTGAAGTCCGCAAATGCTTCGGCGGTCGAAAAGGTTGTGGTCATCCGCTAACAGCGAGACCCTGGTACGCCGAAAGCAGTCGGGCGCCCGCGAGCTCCCAACGGTAGGACGCTGAGGTCGCGAGCGACGCTGCGGACAGTGCCTCGTATTTTTCGCGATCCCGATACCAATCGATAAGTACCGCGAGCAGCGCACCCGTGTCAACCGGGTCGACGCCGGCGCCGATTCGATTCGCCTCGACAAACGATCGGATGCGCGGGAAGCTCGGCGCAACGACGGGCAGACCGAACTGCAGGTACTCGAAAAGCTTGGTCGGCATCACGGAGCGATAGTTCGGCAGAGAATGCAGCGGGATCAAACCAACGTGGGCCTGCTGCAGGTGCTCCTCCATGATCCGCATATCAACGTACGACTCCCATCCGGTTGGCCTGACCACAGACTCGAGTGAAAGCCGGGCGATCTCTGCTCTCGCGGCCGCCGCACTGCCGTCGTGGCAAACGCCAACGATGTCGATGGTCCAGTTCAGGCCGGCGTCGCGGATCGCAGCGCCGAGCTTGATCAGCTCAAAGAGCCCGCGACTCCGGGCAACGACGCCCGTGTAGACCAATCGGAACGGATCGCGCGGAAGGCGGGCGCGAGACAGCGGCTGCACCAGCGGTCGCAGCGGATAGTTCTGCACGACGGTCCATCCGACATTCCTGTCTGCGACAATCGGTTCGTAGGCCTCGTCGGCAAGGACGACATGATCCAGCCACCGGAAGCTTCGCAATTCCGCGCCCCGAATGAAGCGGTCAGACAACCGCCCGCGACCGGCATAGTCCTCGTGCATATCGTAGATGGTGAACGCACCGGTCGCCCGCTTGAGTCGCCTCAGCAGTGGAATGAGTTCGGGATCGTGGATATGGTAGACATCCGCCGACAGGGCGCGCGCCAGGCCGGCCGCCTCGCGAATTCGCGCGGCACGATGAAGCAGCGAACGACCGGATGATTCAAGCTGATGGACCTTGGCACCAACATCCGCGATCGCCCGGTTTTCCAGACCGGGTTCGCCCTGGGCGATGAGATGCACATCGTATCCTGCGGACGCGAGGGTGGCCACCTCCTTGTAATAGATGCGCGGGTCGCGCGGACGGTGCACGGTCGTGATATGAACAACGCGCCGATTCATTCTCCGTCCGTCGCCCCCACGGCGAAGATGCATCCGTCTCCCATCGCGGCAACAACCACACCGCGCTCGATCGACAGGTCGCGACGAACGGCGTTGCAGTCGACGGCGGCATCGACGGGCCGCTGCGCGCTGACCAGGGTGGGAAGCAGCCACGCGAACCGACGCGCGGCCCACTGCCGGTAGGCATCGGCGTTGCGACCGTAATCAGCAAACCAGACGACGACCACGCCGGCCGACTCCTCTTCAAGATCGTCCTCCACAAGCGAAAACGACTGCACCCCACGAAAGAATCGAATTGCCTCGGGCTTGTTGGACCAGAACGGACTGATATCCGGCACGTCACGAAGTTTCAGAACGGTGGCAGAATTTCGCCACGCCTCGGTGTTGAGACCGCCGCCGCCAAGGTCGTGGCGCATGACGGCATACAACGTGCCGCCGCCGACCGTCACAACCACGAGCGCGACCAGCACGGGCCGAAGAGCCCGCTGAAGAGCGCCGCTGCCTAAAGTCGCAGCCGCTCCGATCACGATCAGTGTCGGGAGAAGTACCGGATGCAGCAGCCGCGCATTGATCGGCGAACTGAGACCCG
Source organism: Bacteroidota bacterium (assembly GCA_020437385.1). GTDB lineage: Bacteria > Bacteroidota > Rhodothermia > Rhodothermales > JABDKH01 > JAGQWL01. The sequence continues at coordinate 16,715 of JAGQWL010000018.1, read as the reverse complement.
TAAAGGACGTGAAGACGAGGAACGCGAGATAGACAGCAACCACTATCGCCGACAACTCCACGACGCCCATTCGGGGAGCCGGTGTCTTCAGTCCGCCGCCCCGAACGGCCGTTAGGTAGACGTGTAGAATGGACCAGCCGATGAGCAGCACTACCGCACTACCCGTCACCAGCGACAGGACAGACGGAAGTCCGGGGAGCACAAACAGCTCAGACATTCCGGCGACAAACGTCGATGCCACCGCATCGAGCGACTCAGGGTTCGACCGTACGCCGGTGAGCGTTCCGGAGACGCGAAGATTTCGGAGCATCCACAAAATTCCGGGCACGGCAGCAACCACTGAAAGAACGACAGCCTTCCACAAACCGGTACGCCGAGAGGAATCCGAAAGGATAACGTACAGCGCGGCCGCGGCGACGATCGCCGCACCGGCGTAGCGCATCAGAAAGCACGCTGCTCCGATCACTGCCGCAAGGAGAAGCGACCGCCATCGATCTCCTCGGCCGAGCACGCCGACCAAGAGATTGATCAACACCGCGAAGGCAGGCTCGGTCAACATCTTCGTCGTGACGACAAGCTGACAGGAACCGAGCGCATACACGATCAGGACGAGCAGCGCGGTCGGTGCCGGGAACAACGCACTCAGCAGGTGCCACGCCAGCAGCGTCGAAACCAGAATCGCCACCGCGTTCAGAAACCGACTGGCCTCGACCACCGACAGGTCGAACAGCGACGATGTCGCCGAAAGCAGGACCGGATAACCCGGTGCCCACCACGCTACCCGCGTACCATCGATACCCGTCAATCCATCCCCCGCCTGGAAAGATTGGGCAGCGGACAAGTATTGCACCGAATCTGGTGTGATACCCGGACCGTACCGGGAGGTCGCAAAAAGGACGAGCAGGCTCGCGGCCACGGCGACGACGACCGGAGCGGCCCAGCCGACTCGATCGGCGGCAACTGTCTGTATGGATTCGACAGAATCAGCCATTGTCCGATTCGCGCTTCGTTCCGGGTCGTCTGAACACTGTCGATACCGCAGACTTCAGTAATCCTCGATCCAGTAGTGATAAGACCAGCAGGTACGTCCCCAGGCCCACCACCGCCACCCCGCCGGTGCGCAGCAGGAGCGACACGTCGTTGAGCAGCGTTGCGGCGAGCGACGTCACGGCAGACATCGCAGCAGTCGCGACGACGGGCCAGCGGGCGGCCGCCAGGACATCCGCGAGACTGCAGAATGCTGTTCGACTGGAGAAGACGAGCCCGACGAGGGCAAGCAGCAGCCACGTACCGGCGACAATGTAGGAGATCGCAACGATCCCGTCGGGTCGCACGACGAACAACAGCGTCAAGAGAAGGACAAATCCGGCAAGGTTCAGGCGGACCTCGGTCGACGGACGGCCGGCGGCATGAAAGACCGCCGAATTCAGTGGATGGAGGATGCGGGCAACGGCCGCGACGGCGATGATCCGAACAACGGGGACCGCAGCGTTCCACTGAATGCCGTACAGGATTCTGACAAACTCATCTGCGAGTACGAACGTGAGGACGGAGATGGGTAGCGTGATCGCAAAGAGCAGTGCAAGCCCGCGCCGAAAGCCGGCGGACACCGCATCGGGATCAACCCATACGCGACTCAGAAACGGAAACGCCAGTTTGTTGAGCACGTCGTCGACGTACGCGATGGGCCGATTGACGAGTGCGACCCCCTGTCTGAAATTCCCGAGCGGCGCGATGCCGATAAAGCGACCAGTGAACAGGTCCGGCGCGTTGTACAGTCCGTAGATCAGCAACTCCGAAGTAGACGATGACACGCCGAAGGGCAGGAGTGTTCGGATCCGCCCGAATCGCGCCGATGGCAGCTTCCACGGACCCGCTGCGACCGCCATGAACAGTCCGCCGACCAACTCTCGCAACAGGTAAAACGCCAGCAACGCCCACGCCCCGAAACCGGACCACGCCAGCCAGACCGCAACAAGTCCGGACGGCACGACGCGCAAAATCTCGATGAGCGTGAGCGAACGGAATCGAAGTTCGCGTCGAAGGTGAACACGTGCCGGGAAGAACACCGCTCTCACTAGAAACACGAGTGACCCCGCGCGCAACAGCGAGGCAAGTGCCGGCGCCTCCAGGATCGATGCACATGCGGAAGACAACCCGTACGTAAGTCCTGCACAGACCGCACCAAACGTCAGCGCAAACCCCCATGCCGCCGATACCTCGTCGCGACTCGGCTCAGCCGCCTGGATCAGCGCGGACTCCAGTCGCAAGGCTTCGACATAGTTCACAAGCTGTAGAATGACAAAGGCCATCCCGTAAAGACCAAATGCACCTGGATCAAGCAAGCGGGCCAGCACAAACGTGAATGCCAGCGACACGAGTTGCAGGACAATGCGCCCCCAGAAGACCCAGCGGACGCTTTTTCGCGCATGTCCGGCGATCGCCACCCTGTCGACAGGATCGCCTGTTGACGGATGTTGATCCGGATCACTTGGCATCGGTCGACGGATTTCCGTTACGCGGTTCGATCCCCAGGAAGCTGCGAACCGACGCTGCGACGGCAGCGCAGGTGTCCTCGTCTATCGACGGATTCAGCGGAAGACTGATCGCGCTCTCAAAATACTCGACCGTCTCGGGAAGCGACGCCGTCGTGTAGCCCATCCGCCGATAATCGGGATGCATCGGAACCGGGATATAGTGGAGCTGGACACCAAAACCTTCGGATCGAAGGTGCTCGAACAGCTCATCGCGTCGCGACACGTCCGTCCCGGTCAGTCGGATGACGTAGAGGTGCCACGAATGAAGCGAGTCCGCATCCGGGCGCGGCAGGATCAGCGGCAGGTCGCTGAGCTCTTCCGTGTAGTATCGTGCGAGTCGTGCGCGGTGCTCGTTGTACGCGTCAAGCTTCCTGAGCTGCGACAACCCGAGGGCCGCATGAAGCTCGGAAAGTTTGTAGTTGTATCCGAGGAACTGCTGTTCGTAGTACCACCCGGCCGGCGGCGAGGATTCGAGCAGCTTCGGGTCCCGCGTCATTCCGTGGCTGCCAAACAGCCGCAGGTGACTCGCGAACGTGGGGTCGTTCGTGGTGACCATGCCGCCTTCCGCGGCCGTGATATTCTTGACGGGATTAAAACTGAAGGCCGTCATGTCCGCCAGCGATCCCACCGTACGATCACGCCACCGTGCACCGGCGGCATGGGCAGCGTCTGCCAGCAGCAGCAGTCCCCGTTGCGCCGCGATGTTGCGCAGCCGATCGTAGTTCGCAGGCTGACCTGCAAAGTCGACACTCAGCACCGCACGCGTCGCGTCTGTGACAAGCGGCTCGATCATGTCCGGCGAAATGCAGTTCGTCGATGGATCGATGTCCGCAAAGACGGGCGTTGCGCCCACGTACCGTACGGCGTTGGCAGTTCCGGCAAATGTCAACGCGGGAAGGATGACCTCGTCACCCGGGCCGAGCCCCGCCGCGTGGCACATCGCGTGGACGGCAGCGGTGCCGCTCGAAAACGCCGTGGCGAACGCGGCACCTGCGTGCTTCGCGAACGCATCCTCGAAGGCCTTGAGTTGCTCCCCCTGGGAAATTGTTGTCGAGGTCAAGACATCGGCAACCGCCCGCAGGTCGTCCGCGTCGAGACACGGCCTGCTGTAGGGAACGAAGGCGCGCTTTCGATCCGGGCTGCTATCCGTCATGTTGTTTCGGGAATCGGGTGGCCGGCAAGAACGCGGGGATGCGACTGCACGATCTCGCGCAGGACGGATTCGAGGGATCGATCGATCGTGAACCCGGTCCACTTCTCGAGCTTCGCCGTGTTGGGAATCCGCGTGATGACATCCTCGAACCGTTTTCCGTAGGCGGCTTCGTATGGCATGAACTCGACGCCCGCACGCGAGCCGGTCAAGGCCACAATCATCTCGGCAAGGTCGCGCATCGAGACCGGCGCACATCCTCCGATGTTGAACACCTCGCCTGCCGTGTCCTCGCGATCGATAAGCAGCAGCATCGCGTCGATGGCGTCGTGAATCGAGGTGAAACAGCGACGCTGCTCGCCCGTCCCGTAGATCGTGATGGGATCGCCCGCCAGCGCCTGCTCGACGAAGCGCGGCACCACCGGGCCGTGGCGACCGACCTGCCGGGGACCAATAATATTGAAGAGCCGGACGATGACCGAGTGCAGTCCCACCTCGTGGTGCTTCGCAAGGGTCAGAAATTCTTCGACGGCCTTGATACCCGCGTACGACCAGCGGTGGATCTCAGTCGAACCGTAGACGCGGTCCGCATCTTCGGCAAGCGAAACAGTGGACTCGCCGACGTCCAGCGCCTTGCCGTAGATCTCCGAAGTTGAGGTCAGCAGGAAACGGGGTCGGTAACGGCTGACAAGCTCCAGAATCGTGTCGATGGACCGCAGATTATTGAGAATCGTCTGCGAAGACGTTACCGACGCGAGCTTGACGCCGACGTACGAGGCAAGATGGAAGAAGATGTCACAGTTCGCGACATAGGGTTCCATCGCATCCCGATCAGCGACGTCCAGCTCGACGAAACGAAAATGGGAATTCCGGGCCGCATGATGCAGGTTGGAGTGGGAACCGGTGGAAAGGTTGTCGATTGCCGTCACCCGGTGGCCGCGTTTCAGCAGTGCATCGACCAGATGGGAACCGATAAACCCGGCTCCGCCGGTGACGACGCATCTGCGCGACGCGCCATCGGCACCTGCGTTCGACGAACTTGAATCGACTGAGCTGATACGATCGGGAAATTGGTTCACGGTCCCTGCGACAACTAAGCTGCTTAGTTACTGGACGTTACGGTCCACGACGGATGGGCGTTCGATCAATAATCGAACCAACAGCGACGCCGAAGCCGCAAACGTGCAACGGAAATATACAGAACGCCCCTGGGCGGTTTGGGAACCCCGAAGGTCGTTCCGCTATTTTGTTCGAGCGCATTTGGTCGATTCACTCCATGTGACATTCACTCGAGACTACTGATGACATACGCGGTAATTATGGCTGGGGGTGTCGGAACCCGTTTCTGGCCGGCAAGCAGGGTGGACTGCCCGAAGCAATTCCTGAAGGTTCACGGCGAACGGACGCTGATCCAGTCGACCGTCGACCGGCTTTCCAGCATCATTCCGCCGGAACGCGTTTTTGTTGTGACGCACGAACGGTACGTCGAACGAACGCACGAGCAGCTTCCGGACGTTCCGCTGGAGAACATCCTTGCTGAGCCCATCAGCCGAAACACGGCACCGTGCATCAATTTCGCGGCGGTGACGATTGCCGAGCGCGATCCCGAGGCGATAATGGTCGTGCTGCCCGCGGACCATGTCATTACGCACAACGAGCGTTTCATCGAAGTGCTGCAGGCAGCGATCGACCGCGCGAAGGAGCCCGGGTCGCTGGTCACGATCGGAATCAAGCCCTCCCACCCGGCCACCGGGTACGGCTACATTCAGTTCGAGCAGCACGCGGACGGCGAACACGACGACCATCCCGCTGCACATCCGGTGCGGACGTTTGCTGAAAAGCCGGATCTGGCCACAGCAGAGCGATTCCTGGATTCTGGCGACTTCCTGTGGAACAGCGGCATGTTTATCTGGCGCGCCGACGCGATCCTCGAGAACCTTGAGCGCTTTCTGCCGAAAACGTTCGCGGCTTTCGAGTCCGTGCCCGGCTCCTCGCCCGGCGAACGCACGTCAAAGGTCCGAGACGCCTTCGAGACGAGCGAAAGCATTTCGATCGACTACGGCGTGATGGAACGCGCTGCGCACGTGTACGTGGTTCCCGGTTCGTTCGGCTGGAACGACGTGGGCGACTGGAAGGCGGTGTACGACCTCGCGGAAAAAGATTCGCATGGCAACGCTGTCGAGGGTCAGGTGATCGTGCATGACGCATCCCGCAACCTGATTCAGAGCAAGGAGAAGCTGCTCGTTCTCGTGGGCGTTCACGACCTCGTGGTCGTGGAAACTGACGACGCGATGCTGATCTGCCGCCGCGACAGCGCCCAGCAGGTGAAGAATGTTGTCGAATACCTGAAGGCACATCAGCTCGAGCGCTATACCTGAGACGGGTTCGAGCAGAATACCTGAGGCCCGTTCGAGCGCTATACCTCAGGTTGGTGCAAGCGGTAGCCCTCAGGCCCGTTTGGCGGTGCTGTTTTCACCGCCGGGTTAACAAATACTTAACGGGGCCGCGCTGAATCTTTTCCCGACACCTGACGTAAGGGTCGAAAATTGACTAGCCAGTCAGATTTCGGTCTTTATCGGTTTGGATGATTGCGGGACAACAGGGTGACACTACGTTGGCACTCATGCTTCCTTTCTTTCACCGTCAGGCCGGAATCACCCGAAAGGTCGGAGCATTCGCGAGAAACCCCAGGAGTCACGGGGAATCCTCGCGCGATCCGGGCGATCGGAGTCAATCGAAAAGAATCAGCAACCGGCGGCCCCGTCTGATGCGTGTGGGCCGGCTGTGGTGTCCAAATCCACACCGGCAATTGTCGCGATCCCCCCGTGGCAGTGTTGAATTGCAGCCCGACCTTTAAGTGCCGGGCAGCGTCATGCACGCGAGACAGTCCGCCCAGAATCGAACGAACCAGCGGGCAGTCCAGATGATTTCCGGCTTGTCGAGAAAAGAACGTGAGCGCCTTGCGCGGCGGCAGGAGATGCTGCTCGCGGCGCGGAGTGTGTTTGCGGAAAAGGGATACTCGGGCGCAACACTGGACGAGATCGCGCATCGGTCGGAGTTCGGCAAGGGCACGATCTACAACTACTTCGAGGGTGGCAAAGAGGAAATCCTCATCGCCATCCTGAACCAGATGTACGATGAAACCGCGTCGATCGCCAGTGATGTATTCTCGAACGAACGTCTGGCGGCTGAATCGATCAGACAACTCTTCTCCGAGTTTCTGACGCGGATCTTCACGTACCTGACGGAGCATCGCGATGTCTTCATCATTCACGTCAAGGAGGCACATGCCTTTCTCTTCGCCGAGAATCGAAAGCTCGCCGACGCCGTGATGCAGAAGCGCGACCAGGTCATCGGCCTGCTCCGCCGGCCAATCGAATACGGAATCGAAAGCGGCCAGCTCCGGCCCCTCCCCGCCGATGCCGTATCGCACATGCTGTTGGGCAACATCAAGGGTATTCAGATGCAGCGCTGTCTGCGTACGATGCATGGTTCGGAAACGGACGCGGCCGTATGCACGAATGAGTCGCAGGCGGAATTCCTGATCTCGGTGCTGTTCGATGGGCTACTTAATCATTCGAAGGAAAGTGACGGAGGAAACTCCAGTAAATGAAACGGAATCGAATCAAGCGGATCGCATTCGTCTTTCTGATCGTCTCGTCTGCGGGACTCCCGGCAGCCGCCCAAACGACGGCCTCGATGGACGCAACCGCGGACAACGGGAGCGGGAACGCGGTGACGCTCACTCTCGACGAGGCCATCCAGCTCGCCCTCGTAAAGGCGTACGTACTGCGTGACGAGCGGCTGAACGTGGCGAACGCGCGGGCCCAGGTCAAGGAAGGCTGGGGCTTGCTGATGCCGCAGGTCGACGCTTCGTCGAGCTACACGCGCAACCTGAAAACAGCCAACCCGTTCGCGGGCTCGCAGGCCGGCGGACTCTTCTCGACGCTCGGCTTTCTGAACTGGCTGTCGTTCAACGAACAGGCGCGCACCGACAGCGACCCCACGACCATTCCGATCACCGTCGACGAGTTCCTGCGACGCCAGCAGGAAGGCCTCGACGCGATCAACTACAATCCGGACACGGGTGGCAACCTGTTCTCCGTCGCGAATCAGGCCAACGCAACGATCTCAGTGACGCAGAAGCTGCTGGACATGCGGGCGATCCTCGGCGCCAGCGGCGCTTCGAAGTACCTCAAGTCGCTTGCCGATGCGGGGCTCCAGCGACAGGAACAGCTCACGATCGATGAAGTGCAGCGCGCGTACTACGACGCACTACTCGCCCAGAAGAATGCGGATGTGGTACGGCAGAGCGCCGAACGCACGCGCGTCACGCGAGACGAAACGGCGCAGCGCGTTGCGCAGGGGATCCTCCCGAAATACGAGCGGCTGAGTGCGGAAGTTGAGCTATCCAACCTCGAGTCGAATCTCGTCCGCTCCGTCTCGCAGGCGCGGGCTGCGGTCGATCAGCTCAAGTTCGTCGTCGGCATTCCGGCCACGCAGAATGTCCGCCTCGGAACGAACCTCGATCCGGAGGTCAAAGGGGACTTCGTCAAGGTTTCGGCTTCGGATGCCGTTCAGGCAGCGCTGGATAGGCGCGGCGACCTCGAAGCGGCCAGGCTGAACATCGGGCTCGGCGAAGTACAGCGAAAGGCGGCCGTTGCGGCGTACTTCCCCACGATCGACGCGGTGTTCAACATCGGTTACGTCGGCAGCGTGCCGACGCAGCGCACCAACGCGATTGCGGATCCAAACGATCCGTTCTCGTTCACCCTGCAGTCGAATGGCTTCTTCTCCGATGCGTATTGGGACCGCGTGTCGAGCGTCGGGCTTCGTCTCAACTGGAACCTGTTTAATGGTTTCCAGAGCAAGGCCCGGCTGCAGCAGCAGACAATCGCGCTCGACCGCGCCCGACTGCAATACGAGCAGCTTCGCGAGTCGGTGACCATTGAAATCCAGAACGCCATCCGAAACGTCGAAGCCGCTCGCATCCAGATTGCATCGCAGGAACGCAACGTCGATCGGGCCGAACTGAATTACCAGTACGCTTCGTCACGGCTCAACGAGGGCGTGGCCTCGCGACTCGACGAACGGCAAGCATCGAACCTGCTGGACCAGAGCCGTCTCTCGTACTTCCAGGCTGTACACGACTATCTCGTCGCACAATCCGCCCTCAACACGGCGATTGGATCGTCTCCCGGGGCGGTCACGCGACTGAACCTTACCGCAAATACCGAATCGAACTGAACATCGAGCGGCGGTTGTCCGCCGCCGGCGAAAGGCACACACCAATGACTACAGTATTTATCCGAAAGAATGGCTTTGCGTCGCTGACACTCGCGACACTGTTTGCGGTCACCCTGGCGGCCTGCGGCAATAAATCCGAAGAGGCCGGTGCGGCCACTCAGGAGCCGTCAGCTACGCAGACAGCAGCAGACGATGAAGGTCGACTGATCCGCGTCCAAACGGAGGAGCTCGCCGCGACGGACTTCACCGAAACGGTGACGGTCACGGGCAGCGTCGAAGCGCTTGAAGACGCGACCCTGTCGGCGCGGTCGGGCGGAACCATCGTGAGTCTCCTGCCGCTCGGCCGAAGCGTTGGAACGGGCGGAACGATTGCCGCCATTGACGCCGGCCTGGCAGAAGCCGGTGTCAGTCAGGCACAGGCGGCCCGTGACGCGGCGCACGCGCAGTACAATCTCGCCGAGGACACCTTCAAGCGTCAGCAGCCGCTCTATCGCGATTCCGTGATCAGTCCGCTCGAGTTTGAGCAGGTTCGATCGCAGCTCGCTCAGGCGAAGGCACAGTACGAAGCTTCCGAAGCAACCTTGAAGCAGGTGCAGGAACAGCTTGCCTACACCCGTGTCGTCGCGCCGTTCAGCGGAACCGTCGAAGAGCACCTCGTGCAGCTTGGCGAACAGGTGTCTCCCGGCGTTCCCGTGGCCCGAATTGTCAGCACGAGGAAGGTCAAGGTCACGGCCGGGATTCCGGAACGGTACTCCGGCGAGGTCAAACTCGGCGCAAACGCGACGATCCGTCTCGACTCGTACGGCATGGAAGCCCGCACCGGCAAAGTTACCTTCGTCGGCTCGGCCATCGACGAAGCCAGTCGCACGTTCCCGATCGAGATCGAACTGTTCAACTCGGACGGAGCGCTCAAGCCTGAAATGATCGCGACCGTCGACGTCACCCGCGGCGTGGTCGAAGATGCGATCGTAATCATGCAGTCCGCCGTGCTGCGCGACGAGTTTGGAAACAGTGTTTACGTCGTCGACCGCGCATCGGGAACGCCGAAGGCTGAACGGAAACCGGTAACGCTCGGACCGTCGAGCTCGGGTCGCGTCGTGATCACCGATGGGCTCGCACCCGGCGAAGAACTGATCGTTGTCGGCCAGTCGAACGTTGCACCGGGCGACGCGCTCGAAATCGAAGAAGCCGCTGCGGCCCAGGGAACATACTAGCGCCTTTCCTCCCCCGAATCCGGGAAGGCTGAACTTGCAATGAGGGCAGCGCCCTCAATCCATTATTCGAAATGAAACTGACGAACAAAGCGATCGAGTACAAGACGAGTATCGTTGTACTCACCGTGATCCTTTCCGTCGCGGGTCTGTTCTCGTACGCGACGATTTCGAAGGAGTCTTTCCCCTCGATCGAGTTTCCGAATATTATCGTCACGACGGTCTATGCCGGGGCCAGCCCGGACGACATCGAGTCGCTGATCACACAGCAGATCGAGCAGGAGATCCAGGGAGTCAGCGGTATCAAGGAGATCCGATCGACCTCCACGGAAGGTGTGTCCAGCATCGTCATCGAGTTTAATCCGGAGGTGCCGATCGACGACGCGCTCCAGAAAGTCCGCGACAAGGTGGACCTCGCAAAGCCGGACCTTCCGACAGACGCCGAGGACCCGATCATCACCGAGATCGACCTTACCGAAATTCCGGTGATGACGATCAACCTGGCGGCAGACTATCCGCTTACGCGCCTGAAAGAGGTTGCCGACAATCTTGCCGATGAGCTGGAGACCATTCCGTCGGTTCTCGAGGTCACCGTCACGGGAGACCTGGAGCGTGAGGTGCAGATCAATGTGGATCTGAACAAGCTGCAGGGGTACAACCTCTCCTTCGGCGACATCGCAGACGCGATCCGCTCGGAAAACACCAACATCCCCGGTGGCTCGGTAGATGTCGATCGGCTCAACTACCTCGTCCGTGTGGACGGCGAGTTCCGTTCGCCCGACGAGATTGAAGCGATCGTCATTGACACGCCGAACGGCAAGCCGGTCTACATACGGGATGTCGCGACGGTGGACTTCGGCTTCAAGGATCGCGCATCGTTTGCACGCCTGCAGGTTCTTCAGCACGAAGACGAACACGGCGACCTGCACCACGTGAACAATCCCGATCAGGGGGTACTGCCCGTCATCAGCCTTGGCGTCAAGAAACGGTCCGGCGACAACATTCTCGATACGGCCGAGGCGGTTAAATCAACCGTCGACGCCTATCCGCTGCCGTCAGGGACGCGCATTGCGATCACCGGCGACCAGTCGGAAGGCGTGTTGACAATGGTCAAGGACCTCGAGAACAACATCATCTCGGGGCTGCTCTTCGTCGTGGCGGTGTTGCTGTTCTTCCTCGGCGTCCGGAACTCGTTCCTGGTCGGCATCGCGATACCGCTTTCGATGTTCATCACGTTTCTGTACTTCCAGACGATGGGCTACACGCTGAACTTCGTCATTCTGTTCAGCTTGATCATCGCGCTCGGCATGCTGGTCGACAACGCGATCGTTATTGTCGAAAACATCTACCGCTTCCGCGAGAATGGCCTCGACAAATTCGAGGCGGCGCGGCAGGGCACTGCGGAAGTCGGCATGCCGGTTGTCGCGTCAACGGCGACAACGGTTGCGGCCTTCGCGCCGATGTTGTTCTGGCCCGGAATCACCGGCAAGTTCATGAGCTACATGCCGCTGACATTGATCGTCACGCTCACCTGCTCCCTCTTCGTCGCGCTCGTGATCAATCCGGTCATCACCGGGATTTTTATCCGGCTCGAAAACGAAGAAAAGCGTGAGCGGGCAACGAAGCTGGTACGGTACCTTTCTGTTGCATTGATCATCATGTTCGCAGTAATCATCGGGATCGCCAACTGGATCTCGCTGATTGTACTCGGGCTCGCCGGGGCGTTCTTCTACTACAGCCACAAGTACATGCTGAAGCCGCTCGGCCAGCGTTTCAGCGAACAGCTCCTTCCGGCGTTTATCGATCGCTACCGGATTTTCCTCGGCTGGATGCTGCAGCGCGATTACAGTGTCAAGCACGCGCTGCTTCGCAATGCGTTTGCCCTCGGGTCGTTCACGGTCGGCTTCATGTTCATGATCGTTTATCTGATCATCAACGCGATGTTTGGTGCGCCGGCGTCGTACATCCCGCTGGCCATCGGAGGTGTGCTCACACTTGTTGGCCTCCTCGCGATCATCTTCCACGCGCTCGAAGGCATCTTCGTCGGACGCGGAAAGTCCGTTCGCGCCGGACTGATCCTTGCCGTAATCATCGGTGCGATTCTGTTCATCATGAATCTCACCCCGAAGGAAGTGGACATGAAGACGGTTCTCGACCTGATGCTGCTTCCGGGGCTGATCATCTTCTTTGGACTCCTCGGTGTCCTGTTCGCCCGACGCCCGTATTACGTACTAACCGATAACCGGTCGAAGCTGCTCAATGGAGTTGTCGGTGCGCTGTTCGGGATCATTGCGATGTTCGTCATCGCCAATCCCGGAACGGAGTTCTTCCCCGATACGGACCCGAACCAGATTCAGGTGACGCTTACCGGTCAGCTTGGGACGAACATCGACGAGTCAAATCGCATCGCCAAAGTGGCGCAGGATCGCCTGTCGAACCTGCTCTCATCGGACGAGGTGTCTGCGTCGAGCCTGAAGAACATTCAGACAGGTGTCGGAGTCGGCGGCGACTTTGATTTCGGAGGCGGCGGCGCCAGCCCGGAAGTGTCGCGGATCACGATGAACCTCGTGGACTACGCGGACCGTGCCGAGTCCAGCAAGATTACGATGCAGCGGCTTCGCGACGAACTCGCAGGCATTCCTGGTGTGGAAATCGAGTTTACGAAGGATCAAGCGGGTCCGCCGACGGGTCCGCCCGTGAACATCGAAATCACGGGTGAAAACTTCGACACGATCGTCAAGATTACGAAGGACGTGAAGCAGATCCTGACGGAAGCGGCCGCCAGCGGTAAGATCCCCGGCCTCGTCGACATCGTTGACAACCTCAACACGGGTCGGCCGGAGCTTCGGGTCCACATCGACCGCGAACGTGCGGCGCGTGCCGGACTCAACACCGCGACCGTGGCGACCGCCATCCGATCCGCCATCAACGGAATCGAGGTCGGCAAGTATCGCGAAAATGAAGACGAATACGACATCGTTGCGCGCCTCGACAAGATCGACCGTTCTGACCTCGAGAGCCTGTCGAAGCTGACGGTGTTGTACGAGGGCACGCAGATCCCGGTTGTGTCCGTTGCCGATTTCGAGGTGACCGGCGGACTCGGATCGATCACACGCCTGGACCTCCAGCGTGTGGCAATTGTCAACGGCGATGTCACCGCCGGTACGAACACGCAACAGACGCTGGCGCTGGTTCAGGCCGAGCTGGCGGACTACGAGGCAAATATGCCGACCGGGTACAAGCTCAGCTATACGGGAGAGAGCGAGGATCAGGCGGAGGCATTTGGTTTCCTTGGACGTGCGCTGCTGATCGGGGTCGCACTGATCTTCATGATCATGGTTGCACAGTTCAATCGCGTTTCGTTTCCGTTCATCATCATGGTCGCGGTCGGTCTCAGCCTTGTCGGCGTACTGCTCGGGTTGATCCTGACTCGGACGGCCTTCGGCTTGATGACATTCATCGGCGTCATCAGTCTCGCGGGCATTGTGGTGAACAACAACATCGTGCTCATCGACTACATCATGCAGCTTCGTGACCGCGGCATGGAGAAGACGCTGGCAATCATCGAAGGCGGTGCGACACGGCTTCGGCCGGTGCTGCTGACGGCCATCACGACGGTGATCGGGCTGATTCCGCTGACGCTCGGAATCGGGATCGACTTTGTTGGCCTTGTCACCGAGTTCCGACCGGGTTTCCAGTTCGGCTCCGAAAACACCCAGTTCTGGGGGCCGATGGGTACGGCGATCATCACCGGTCTCACGTTCGCGACGTTCCTCACGCTGATCATCGTTCCGGTCATGTACTCCGTGTTCGATTCGCTCTCACTGCGCCTGTCCAAAGCGACGCGTGAGCCGATCCCGGTCAAACACGCGGGAGACGGCTATGTGTCCGGTGGCAACGGACACGGATCGGCGCTTCCGCCGACCGAACCGGTGAGACGCGACGTGCCGACCGACGTGAAGTAGCCGACCGACGCGAAGTAGCCGACCGACGCGAAGTAGTCGTCAGACGCGCAGTAGTCGTCAGACGCGCTAGTCTACCAGGCCCGCCGGGTTGATTCCGGCGGGCCTTCTTTTTGGCGTATATTCTCCGGCCACCACCACCGTCCGTGCACGCAACCGGTTCGGACGTCGCTGAAGAAACTCCTCCCACCAGATGAAGAACATCACAGAGTACCCGGACGCACATCTCAGGGTGTTCGATCGCCCCGCCGTTCCCGATGCCGAGAAGATCCGCACGATTCACTTCGTCGGTATCTGCGGCACCGGAATGGGATCGCTGGCTGGACTGATGCGCGACGCCGGTTACGAGGTGAAAGGTTCCGACGCGGCGGTCTATCCGCCGATGAGTACGCGCCTGCGGGAGCTCGGCATCAACCTCATCGAGGGCTTCTCTGCCGACAACCTCTCACCCGCTCCCGACCTCGTGGTCGTCGGCAACGCGTGTTCTCCGACGCACGCCGAAGCCTCCCGGGCCAGGGAGGAAGCGATGGTGCAGCTTTCATTTCCGGAAACCCTTGCCCATTTTTTTCTGCGCACACGTCGATCACTTGTTGTCGCCGGTACCCATGGCAAAACAACCACCACCGGAATGCTTGCGCACATCTTCGTCGCGGCAGGCGCGGATCCCGGCTTTCTCGTGGGCGGCGTCATGCGAAACGGGAACATCTCGTATCGCGTGGGCAGCGGACGGCATTTCGTGGTCGAAGGCGATGAATACGACTCGGCCTATTTCGACAAACGACCGAAGTTCATGCATTACCTGCCCAAGGCCGCGATCGTCACGTCGCTCGAGTTCGACCACGCCGATATCTACGACAACGTCGACGACTACACGGAGGCGTTCCGGCGATTCGCGGCGTCCGTCGATCCGGAAGGATTACTCGTGCTGAATGCGGATCTTCCGGAGGTAATGGCCCTTGGGCGGTACGCATCGGCTCGTGTGGCAACCTATAGCATCGATGCAGAATCCGGTGCAGACGTTTGCGCGCGTAACATCCGGCGGGTGCCGGGTGGAACGGATTTCGAGCTTGTAACGAGCGGCGGTATCTGCCGCAGGCTCTTTCTTCCGATGTCGGGCTCTCACAACCTCGCCAATGCCCTTGCCGCGACGGCGGTTGCGCTTCACGAGGGGATCTCGGCGGAGGCGATCGTCGACGCCTTCGCAACCTTTGAAGGCCTGAAGAGAAGGCAGGAAGTTGTTGCCGAAATCGACGGCATTACGATAGTCGACGACTTCGCCCATCACCCGACCGCTGTGCGCGAAACGATCTCCGCGGTCCGCGACCGATGGCCCGGCCGCAGGGTTGTCGCTGTGTTCGAACCGCGATCCAATTCGAGTCGTCGGAAGGTTTTCGAAGAGTCGTACGTGGAGGCATTCGAGAATGCGGACGAAGCGTTCATCAGTACGCCGCCGTTCCGACACAACGACCGCCGCGAAGACTTCATGGACGTGGACGTCGTTGCCGCCCGTCTACAGGGTGCCGGCGTCAACGCGAGAAGCGTCGATGATCACGAGGCGCTGCGATCACAACTCCTCGACGCCGTCCGTCCGGGAGACGTCGTGCTAATCATGAGCAACGGTGGCTTTGGCGGCATCCACCAGTGGCTGTCGCAGAACCTTCGATTGAGAAAGGAAGGAGATTGAATGGGGAAATGGGGGAATGGGGGAATGGGAGAATAGGGGCTGCTCGCTTCGCTCGCGAAGCAGAGCTGGCCAGTGAAGTATCATCGAAGCAGATCGTGGCGCGCTTCGATGACGCGTCGGTTCGGGATGTCACCGGACAAGTGAACTGAACCCAGACAGCCTCGCGAGGCGACTGGCTCGAGATGAACGTACTGCAGCGAGACCGCCCTACCCACTCTCAACCCTCAACTCTCAACTTCCTTCACGCTGCTCACTTCGCGAGCGAAGCGAGCGACCATCATTCCTTCATTCCCCCATTCCCCTATTCGCCCATTCTCCCATTCCCCTTCAGCCGTCACAGCTCGACCTACGACGGTCTCCGGCTGAACTGGAACCGCCGAACCGCGGCACGGAACTCGCCCTCTCGCACTGCCGGCGGAATGGACGAACGTCCCTGGATCCGTGTTGCGAGCAGCCGAACCGTCGGACACTGGAAGAAGTCCGCGATCGACACGTTGGCACCAAGTGCGTCGTTCATCCGATCGATCACGCGCAGCGCGAGCAGCGACGATCCGCCAACATCGAAAAAGTTGTCCTGCATTCCGATCCGCTGCGAGCCGATCTCGTCTTCCCAGATGCGTGCGATCACGGTCTCCACCTCTCTCACAGCATGCGTGGCTTCGCCGCGCTCGTGCGTCGGGAAGACATCCGCGGCAATGGCGTCGGTCAGCGACGCCGCACCGGCCGAATGCGCCGGGACGCCGAACGCTGTTGCACCCGGTGGAATGTCCTGGATCACAACGCTCCCGGCGCCAATCGTGGCACCCGCCCCGATTGTCACCTCGGGAAGTATCGTCGCGTTCGTACCGACGTATACGAAGTCCTCGAGAACCACCCGAGCGTTCAGCACGGCATTGGAAGCGATAATACATCCGTGACCGACCT
>JAGQWL010000190.1 GCA_020437385.1 Bacteroidota bacterium | reverse complement strand
TCTCGAGCAAGCCGATTCGTCAGTTCCTTCTCAAAAACCTTCGGTCGGCGGGCGACAACATGTACGAGTGGAAGAACAACCTGCCCGTTCTGGCTGCCGGTTATCCGCGTATCAACGAGCCCGTTATTGATGGCGTCTTCGAGGGGCCGACCCTTGTCATTTCGGGTGAGCGCTCTCCCTACATCAGGGAATCCGACCGCCAGGAGTTCAGCAACCGATTTCCGAATGTGCGGATGGAGGTGGTCACCGGCGCGGGCCACTGGGTTCACGCCGAGAATCCGGACGAGTTTTCGGCCAAGGTGCTCGATTTCCTGGATTCTGAACGTTAAGAGCGGTCAGTCGTTACATCAGACTGCCCTTGTCTGCCCGCAGGTCATGACGCATCTGCGTCTACCGCGGCTGCTGATCGTGAGTCCTGTCCTCAAAATCCTCTTTTGTACCCAACATGTCATCGAAGCTCGATCTGCTGAACGAGATTGCATCCAAGAGAATCCTGGTTCTCGATGGAGCGATGGGCACCATGATTCAATCGTATGGTCTCGAGGAGGCGGACTTCAGGGGGGAGCGGTTTGCTGATCATGATGTGTTGTTGAAGGGTAACAACGATCTCCTGTGTCTGACGCGGCCGGACGTAATAGCCGAGGTGCACGCCAAGTTTCTCGAGGCCGGATCGGACATCATCGAGACCAACACCTTTGCGTCCGCGAGTCTTTCGCAGGATGATTACGGGCTTGGTGATCATTCGTACGAGATCAGTCGCGAGGGTGCTCGCATTGCAAGGGAGCAGGCTGACGAATGGACCGAGCGAACTCCAGAGAAGCCGCGGTTTGTAGCCGGTGCCATCGGCCCGTTGACGAAGTCGCTTTCGATTTCTCCGGATGTAGGCGACCCGGGAAAACGCTCCGTCACCTGGGATCAGGTGGTAGAGAGTTACGCTGAGCAGATTCGGGGACTTCTCGATGGCGGCGTGGACATTCTGCTGGTCGAGACGGTGTTCGATACCTTGAACTGCAAGGCGGCAATCTTCGCCATCCAGCGTCTCTTTGATGAGCGTGGCGTTTCGCTTCCGGTCATGATTTCCGGAACGATCGCCGACATGAGCGGCCGCACCCTGTCGGGGCAGACGCCGGAGGCGTTCTGGACCTCCATTGCCCACACACCGAACCTGTTCAGTGTGGGGTTGAACTGCGCGCTCGGCTCCGCGCAGATGCGTCCGTTCATCGAGAGCTTGTCCGCCGTGGCGTCGGTGCCGACGAGTCTGTATCCGAATGCCGGGCTTCCAAACGAATTTGGAGGCTACGACGAGTCGCCGGATTTCATGGCCGCGCAGGTGGATTCGTATGCACGCGACGGGTTTCTGAATATTGTCGGCGGTTGTTGTGGTACGACGCCGACGCACATTCGGGCGATTGCCGAGGCCGCTGCTGCCCATCCGCCGCGAACCGTTCCGGAGCTACCGGCCAGGCTTCGGCTGTCTGGTCTGGAGGCGCTCGAATTCCGTCCGGACCTGAACTTCGTTAACATCGGCGAGCGTACGAATGTCACCGGCTCCCGCCGTTTTGCCCGACTGATCCGTGATGACAATTACGAGCAGGCGCTCGAAGTTGCGCGGCAGCAGGTTGATAATGGCGCGCAGCTCATCGACGTGAACATGGATGAGGGCATGCTCGACTCGACGCATGCCATGGTGAAGTTCCTCCAGCTTGCGAGCGCAGAGCCGGACATCGCGCGTGTCCCGGTTGTTGTTGACAGCTCCCGTTGGGAGGTCATTGAGGCCGGCCTGAAGTGTCTGCAGGGCAAGGGGATCGTGAACTCGATTTCGCTGAAAGAGGGAGAAGACAGATTCGTCGAGCAAGCGCGCCTTGTGAGAGCCTACGGCGCGGCCGTCATCGTAATGGCCTTTGATGAAGACGGTCAGGCGGATACACTCGAGCGACGGATCGGTGTATGTCGACGGGCCTACAAGATTCTGGTGGAAGACGTCGGGTTTCCGCCCGAGGACATCATTTTTGATCCGAATATCTTCGCAGTTGCAACAGGCATCGAAGGACACAATCGATATGCGATCGACTACATCGAGGCGACCCGCTGGATAAAGGACAACCTGCCCGAAGCGAAGGTGTCGGGCGGGGTCTCGAACCTGTCCTTCTCGTTTCGAGGGAATGATACGGTGCGGGAGGCGATGCATGCTGCGTTCCTGTATCGCGCGGTTGAGGCCGGGATGGACATGGGTATTGTCAACGCCGGTCAGCTCGAGGTCTACGAGGAAGTCCCGGCTGATCTGCTGGAGGCAATCGAGGATGTTCTGCTCGATCGCAGAGAGGACGCGACCGAACGATTGGTAGATCTCGCCGAGAAGTTTTCCGGAGAACGAAAGGTTGTTGACGGCCGTGACCAGGAGTGGCGGAAGGGTCCAGTGGATGAGCGGATCCGCCATGCACTTGTCAAAGGAATTGTCGAGTTCATCGAGTCCGACGTCGAGGAAGCGCGAAAGACCTTTGATCAGACACTCAAGGTGATCGAGGGCCCGCTGATGGACGGCATGAACGTCGTTGGCCAGTTGTTCGGGGAGGGGAAGATGTTTCTTCCTCAGGTTGTTAAGTCGGCCCGGGTGATGAAGAAGGCTGTCGCGTATCTCATTCCGTATCTCGAGCAGGAGCAGGCCGACACCGGCGTCGTGCCGGAGGCCCGGAAGAAGATCCTTCTGGCGACGGTGAAAGGTGATGTACACGACATCGGGAAGAACATTGTCGGCGTTGTGCTCGGCTGCAACAACTATGACATCGTCGATCTCGGTGTAATGGTACCTGCCGATCGAATCCTTGAGGAAGCGGCACGTCAGAAGGTCGACGTGATTGGACTGTCCGGTCTCATCACGCCGTCACTCGACGAGATGGTGCATGTGGCCAGAGAGATGGCGCGAACCGGCGTCACGCTTCCGCTCCTGATTGGCGGAGCGACGACGTCGAAGGTCCACACCGCGGTGAAGATCGCCCCGCATTACGAGCACCCTGTTGTGCACGTCGTGGACGCGTCAAAAAGTGTTACCGTCGTGAGCGAACTGCTGGGCGCTGGCCGAGATGCCTTCATGGAGGCCATCCGCGCAGATTACGAACAGGTTCGAGACGATCACGCGCGACGGCAGGACAGCAAGAATTTTCTCACGCTCGAGCAGGCGCGAGCGAATAAACCAAACTTCGATTGGGCGAACGTTCCGATAACGGAGCCGCGCACGCTCGGCGTACATTCGCCGGGCGATCTGTCGATTTCCGTACTGCGGTCGTACATCGACTGGACGCCTTTCTTCCAGGCCTGGGAGATGAAGGGAAAATACCCGCGCATCTTTGAGATGCCGGAAATCGCGGACGAGGCACGGAAGCTCTTCGATGACGCAAATGCGATGCTGGATCGTTTCGAGTCGGACGGCACGCTCACGGCGCGAGCCGTGTTCGGTCTTTTTCCCGCATTGTCGAATGGCGATGATGTCGTTCTGTTTGATCCGGAATCTGCGGACAAGGAGCTGGCAACATTGCATATGCTGCGGCAACAGTCCGTCAAGGCGAGAGGCAAGACGAATCGGTCGCTTGCGGATTATATCGCCCCGGTGGAGTCGGGCGTAACGGACTACATCGGTGCCTTTGCGGTGACTGCCGGGATTGGTCTCGAGGAGATCGTCGCGCAGTTCGAAGCGCAGCACGACGACTACAATGCGATTCTGGCCAAGTCCCTTGCCGACCGGCTTGCTGAGGCAGCGGCCGAATGGCTGCACGAGCGTGTCCGTCGCGAGTTCTGGGGGTACGCCTCAGACGAGCGGCTTTCGAACGAGGAACTCGTCCGCGAATCGTATCGCGGAATCCGGCCTGCCCCGGGATATCCCGCCCAGCCGGACCACACGGAGAAATTGACGCTCTGGGAGCTGCTCGATGCCCAAAACCGAACGGGAATCGCCCTGACGGAGCATCTGGCGATGTTTCCGACTGCTTCGGTCTGCGGCCTTTACTTCGCCCATCCGGAGGCCGATTATTTCAACATCGGCCAGATTTCGGCGGATCAGGTTTCCGACTATGCCGCCAGAAAGGGATACTCGAAAAGCGAAGTAGAGAAGTGGCTCGCGTCAAGACTGAATTACGATCGTCAGGAAGCGGTCGCGGCTCCATTGTGATCGCGACGGCCCTTTTGTGCGTGCTGGCGCCGGTCGGCGCGCTGGCGCAGGCAGATTGGGAGACGATTGCACAGGGCCACGAAATTGCAGTCAAGCGCGAGTATTATCAGATCAGGGGTGAAACGGCCGAAGCCCTCCTTCGCGAAATGCAGCGGAAGGGACCGTCCGGCGATACGCCCGATGATCGCTTCTACGCGATCACCCGCTCACAGTCGTCCTTCCGTTACGAAACCCTCCGGCGCGGAAGTACCTGTACGCTGACTTCGGTCGGAGTGCGAACGGATATTGTCGTCCTGCTGCCCAAATGGGAGGGAGAGAATGGTTCGGATCCGCTGGCAAAGCAGTGGCGGGAGTTTATCCGCAAGCTGGAGCAGCACGAAAACGGTCACGTTTCGATCTCGCGGTCGGGCTCAGAAAAAATGTATCTCAGCTTGAAGGGCCTGCCGTCTGCGAGCTGTGGCGCCCTCAAGGAGACGGCCCGAAGCACGGCGAAGCGTCTGTCGGACAAGGTCCAGGAGGAAAACGAGCAGTACGACCAGATGACGGGTCACGGCCGCAGCCAGGGAGCCGTCTGGAGAGTCACGACGGGGGGACCGAGGGACCCTCGATCTGCCGGATAGCGTTTCCTCTGACGGTTGACGGGCCCGGATGGTGCAGGTTGTCACCTGAAGAACCGTCTCCCGGCGATGATTTGGTCTCACGCGTCGTATATTGGCACCTCCCGAAACGCCATTCCCCCGCAAAAATGAGCCAAATGAAGACTTCCGCGGCACAGGCACTCTCCGTCCGATCACTTACGACCAGCCGGCCGGCAGGTGTTGACGTCCTTCGAGCGGACAACGCATCTGCGGCGATTCAGCTTCTGGGAATTGTCGGATTTGCACTTCTCACGGCGTTTGGCGCGCAGATTCGGATCTATCTTTGGGAAGTACCGATCACGCTGCAGACCGTTGGCGTCTACGGAAGCGGCCTGTTTCTTGGCTGGCGTAACGGATTCCTCGCTCAGGCGCTCTATCTACTGCTCGGCCTGTTCGCTCCCGTATTCGCGGGAGATGGGTACGGCGTTGCGTATCTCAGCGGAGCGGTCTCCGCCGGCTATCTACTTGCCTATCCTGTGACCGCCATGCTGATCGGGTATTTGTCTGCGCGCTGGAATACCCTCGCCGGCAGCACGGTCAGTATGATCGCCGGGTCGCTCCTTATGTTCGCGTTCGGCGTGTCGTGGCTTCATGTAGCCGCTCATCACGCGACCTGGCAGCAGTCGATCGTGGACGGCTGGCTGCGTTTTGTTCCGATCGATCTGGCCAAGATCATGCTGATCGGCATTGGATACACCGGCGCGCGCTTCCTGTCACTGCGTCGGGGCTGATCGGGCGGACGTAAGAGACCGGCAGCCTATTTGCAACGTTTCCCGTGACGCCGGGCAGTGCCGACGCGGTAGCGTGAAACGGAGGAACAGGGGCCCCATTCGCCCTTTTGATCGTGATGTACCGCGTCGTTCCTGTCGGGACCTCGCTTTTTGTCCGACACGGTTGCGTTCGATCATGAACACTGTCTCCTCGAAAGTAGACGCCGCGCCCGTTTCCGGCCGTGCGCCGGTCCGCGTCGCCGTTCTTCTCCTCTTCCTGCTGTTGTCAGGAGCAGGCCAGGACGCATATGGTCAGGCGTCGCCGGGTTCCGTCCTGGATGATCCTTTCGTCCGCGAAATCGCTCAGACCGGACTGGACAATCTTTACGATCTGAAGTTCGATGCCGCAACTGCCGCGTTCGAGAGAATCGACCGGAGGCTTCCTGAACATCCGATTGGCCCCTTCCTGCTCTCGCTGACGACGTGGTGGGAGATTCTCCTCGACCTGAACGACACCTCGCGGGATGAGCAGTTTTATGACGCGATGGATGAGGTGATCGAGCGATCGGATGCGATGCTCAAACGCGATGCGCGGAATGTTGACGCGATGTTCTTCAAGGGCGCCGCGCTTGGTTTCCGCGGTCGCCTCAGGTCCAACCGCGGCGACTGGTTCAAGTCCGCCATGGACGGCAAGAAGGCCATGGACTATGTCCTGGGGGTGCCGGAGCTGGATCCGGACAATGACGACTACCAGTTCGGGAAAGGTATTTATGACTACTTCGCTGCCGTCATACCGGAGCAGTACCCATTCGTCAAGCCGGTGATGGCATTCTTTCCAAGCGGCGATCGCCAGAGGGGGCTCGATCTGATTTCGCGCACGGCGGATCATGGCTACTTCATCAAGGCTGAGGCGGCCTACTTTCTCGTCCAGATCTACTTTCTGTATGAGAAGGACTACAGCAAGTGTCTCCACTACCTGAACTGGCTTCGAGAGGCGTATCCTGACAACTCCTATTTCCACGCGCTCGAAGGCAGGGTGTATGCGAACTGGGGCCAATGGAGTCGAAGTACCGCGATCTTTGATGAGGTGCTCAAGCGTTACATCGCGAAGGACCGTGGTTACAACGAGGCAATCGCCGAGCAGGCACTCTATTTCATCGCCAGGGGTCGCATGGTCGACCGCGAGCACGACCAGGCGCTGTCAACGCTGTTGCAGTTGGAGGCCCTGTCTGCCCGAACGAGTGACGATACCTATTTCAAGGTTCTCGGCAGGCTCCGACAGGGTATGTGCTACGACGCCCTCGGGAAGAGGCCTCAGGCGGAGGAGCGATATCGGCAGGTGCTTCGGATGAAGGACTTCGGCGGGGCGCACGATCGGGCGGATCGCTATCTCGAGCGTCCCTACCGATAGTTGTCGAACTTTCGCCGTCTGTGCTGGTTAGCACGGCATGCAGATTCGCTATACAAAATGGGATGAGAACCGGCACGGTGCGGGAAAGAGCACCTTCGAGCGGCTGCTCGATATTTTTCAGCAGCTTCTCGAGATCACCGCCGGAGATGTCGCAGAGGCCCTCCAGTGGTTGACGCTTCTGGATGAGAAGTATGGTCTGACGGACGACTCGATGGGTGTCGGGGACTTTGTCGAGGAACTGCGGAAGCAGGGGTTTATCACGGATGTCGAAGGTGTCCAGTCGATGAGTCCGAAGATGGAGCGCTCACTCCGCCAGCGCTCGCTTGAACAGATCTTCCGTGACCTTCGCAAATCTGGACATGGCTCCCATAAGACGCCGCACGACGGTGCCGGTCATGAACGCCTACCCGAGACACGACCGTGGCAGTATGGGGACGACGTTCACGGACTCGACCTCACCGGTACGCTCGCGAACTCGTATCGCCGGTCGGGGATCGACGAGTGGAACCTCGCCGAAGAAGACTTTCGGATGTTTGAAACGGAGTTCCGGACGAATGCGGCGACCGTGCTGATGATCGACCTGTCGCACTCCATGGTGTTGTATGGAGAGGACCGAATTACTCCCGCCAGAAAGACGGCGATGGCACTCGCGGAGCTGATCAAGACAAACTATCCGAAGGACACGCTTGACATCGTTGCGTTCGGTAACGACGCTTGGGAAGTGAAGATCAAGGATCTTCCGTACCTGAATGTCGGACCCTACTACACGAATACGCGGGCGGGCCTGGAGCGGGCGCGCGACATCCTTCGACGTCGCAAGAATGGCAACAAGCAGATCTTCATGATCACTGACGGGAAGCCAAGCTGCCACATCGAATACGGCCGAATGTATCGAAACGCATTTGGGCTTGATCGGAAGATCGTTAATCGGGTTCTGGATCAGGCGGTCGCGTGTCGCCGCGAGGGTGTCACGATCACGACCTTCATGATCGCCCGTGACTCGTACCTGCAGAATTTCGTGCGCCAGCTAACCGAAGCGAATCAGGGACGGGCCTACTACGCAGGTCTCGACGACCTCGGTTCGTTCCTGTTTGAAGACTACATTCGCCACCGGCGCCGATCCGTGCGATAGGTAGCGCCCGCCAACAATAATTAAGCAGACCCCGCGGATGATCACGCCCTCGAACGCAACCGTCGCCGGAACGTGTTTCCGCGTACTGCCGGTCGGGCTGGCAGTCGCCGTGTCACTTCTCCTCGCATCCTGTGACATGGGTGATTGCGACGACTGCGGCTTCGATGGAACGACGGTTACCGTGCTCGTGGCGTACACAAGTCTTGCCGCCCAGGAATCGGGCGACATCGATGCGTACGTCGAGAAGGCAATGGGAGAAACGAACGAAGTGTTCGACAACTCGGAAACAAACGTGCGTTTGTCGATGGCCGGGTCGATGGAGGTTGTCTACTCACTGGAGGACCGATTGACAAATCTGGCGCGGCTGTTGGACGTCTCCGATGGTTTCCTCGATGAAATCCCCGCCGAGCGGGACCGCGTCGAGGCGGATCTCGTCGTGTTCGTGACGAACCAGCGTACTACGACGACAAATGCATCGATCATGGCCACACCGGAGACTGCGTACGTCATCATCAATCGTACAGACATGGGTGCTCCCGGATACGCGCTTGCTCACGAGATCGGTCACCTTTTTGGTGCGCGTCACTCAATCGACGCGGACGCCAGCCTCGTGCCGTTCGCGTACGGGCACGGGTTCCGGGACGACTCGCTCCGAACGGTCGTTGCGAATGGTTCGACCCGGACGGTGCTGCCCTATTTCTCGTCGCCGCGCGTGCGCCGCAACGGCGTGGTTCTCGGTGATTCGACCACAGCGGACGTAGCCCGGGTTGTTGCGGAGTCTGCAGTCTACATCTCAAATTTCCGGGGCCCGCAGACGCCGACGGATTTTGTCCCATCGGGCACCTGGCCCGTATTGCAATAGCGAGATGTCGATTCGACCGCTGAAGCGACTCGGACAGAATTTTCTTCGGGATCCAAACACGGCGCTCAAGATCGTTGCGTCGCTGCGTCCGTCGGACTGTGCGCGAGTGGTTGAGATCGGTCCCGGTACCGGCGCCTTGACGAAGGAACTGGCGTCGCGGTATCCCGGCATGGTTGCGATCGAGGTAGATGGGCGCGCGGTGGAGTATCTGCAGTCGGACCTGCCCGATGTGGATGTCCGCCACGCGGATGTGCTCGACACGGACTGGCGCGCGTTGGCCGGTGAGCGCAAGGGCCCGCTGTATGTCGTCGGCAACCTTCCGTACAACATTACAACCCCGATACTTTTTTCGCTGCTGGATGCTTCGGACGTGGTGGAGGAGATTGTGGTGATGGTTCAATACGAAGTGGCGCAACGTTTGGCGGCTGAGCCCCGAACAAAGGACTATGGGAGCCTGACGGTGGGCGTCCAACAGCATGCGGACGTGAAGATGCTTTTCAAGGTGTCCCGAAACGTCTTCGTTCCACGTCCCGCAGTGACAAGCGCAGTCGTCAGGATCACGGTTAACCGTGATCGCATTGGCGAAGAAAAGCGAGAGCTGATTCGAAAGGTCGTGAGGGCGGCCTTCGGGCAGCGTCGCAAGACGCTTCGGAAC
Source organism: Bacteroidota bacterium (assembly GCA_020437385.1). Lineage (GTDB taxonomy): Bacteria > Bacteroidota > Rhodothermia > Rhodothermales > JABDKH01 > JAGQWL01. The sequence goes on along the minus strand of JAGQWL010000190.1, from coordinate 12,428 downwards.
AGCCTGCAGTCAATCACGGCGGAGCTATCCGGTGGCGAGTCGTTCTTCGAAACGTTCGATGAGCGGTTCGCGTCGCGGCGGGCGGAGGAACTGACACCGGCCGAGTTCATCGAACTGGCGGAGATGGTAGCTGCGGCCCGTGCAACGGCCTGATTCGTCGCTGTGCCGCGAGAGCAGTATCTTGCGCGTCCGATCCTACCGAAACTGGAAGGCACCAAACCAATTCCGGCTGAATGGCACCAGAGAACGAAATAGCGAGTGATCAGGGCCCGGCGACCAAACGGTTTGAGGTTGGCAGCGAGCTTGTCGACAATCTGACCGTTCTCGTCGACGGTGATCAGCAGTTGATGGTGCTCAATCTGCTGGCGGACCTGCATCCTGCCGACAATGCCGCTGTCATCGAGCACTTGCCGGTCGACCGTGCACGCAAGATCATCCGGTGGCTTTCGCCGGAGGACACGGCCGAGGTCCTGGCGGAGCTGGACGAAGAGTTTCGGGTCAACCTCCTCGAAGACGCCCATGCGGATGAGATCGCGACGTTCATCGACGAGATGGACTCAGACGACGCGGTCGACCTTCTCAGCGAACTGCCTGAGCATGTTGCGGAAAAGGTTATTACAAGCCTCGAGGCGCCGCATGAGATCAAGCAGCTCCTAACGTACGAGGACGATACCGCCGGCGGCATCATGGGCACCGAGTTTGTTGCGGTGCCGTCAAGCTGGACGGTTGCGCATGCGACCGAGGAGGTGCGTCGAAAGGCAGATGTCGTCGAGCCGATTTATTCCGTCTTCGTTACAGATGACACCGGCAAGCTGATCGGTGGTATTTCACTGAAGAAGCTGCTGCTTTCGCAGGAACGCGTCAAGATTGCCGAGATCGTTGATTCGGAGCCGTACTCGGTCACGACAGATGTGGACCAGGAAGAGGTCGTCCGCATCATGGAGCGATACAATCTCGTTTCGCTACCGGTCATCGACCGTACCGGACTGCTGGTCGGTCGCATTACGATTGATGACGTGGTTGATGTCATGCGCGAAGAGGCCGAAGAGGACATCCAGCGCATGTCTGGCGTTTCCGGGGGCGAGGAGTACACGGACTCGGTCCTTCGGGTCACTAGGGGTCGTTTCCCGTGGCTCCTGATGGGAATGCTGGGCGCCGGTCTTGCGGCGACGGTGATCGGATTTTTTCAGCAGGAGGTGGCGCGGGCGGCGATTCTCGCGTCGTTTATTCCGATCGTGATGGCGACGGCCGGGAACGCGGGGATTCAGAGCTCGGCCATTGCCGTTCAGGGGATCGCCTCGGGTTCGATCTGGGCGACGGACCTGCGCAAACGGTTCGCGAAGGACCTCCTTGTGTCCGTCATCAACGGCGGCGTTCTCGCCCTGATTCTGGGGATCGGTGTTGTGACGATCGTGGGTTCGCCGCATGCCATGCGGCTTGCGCTGACTGCGAGCCTCACCCTCGTGACGGTCATCGTGCTTGCGACCACGATCGGAGGGGTTGTGCCGCTGATCCTGCACCGGATCGGAATTGATCCGGCGATGGCGACGGGCCCGTTCATTACCACCATGAACGATATTATTGGGCTTCTCGTCTTCTTCCTTCTCTCGACGCTTATTTATAAGCCCTAGCGGCTACAAGCCCGAACGCGCTTTGAGGCCTCGGCGCGGCGCTTCCTGTACGACGTTCGCCCTGGCCATCCGCATTGCAAATCGCGGAACCGATGTCAGCTTGCGCTGACTTCCGGCGCCGAACCGTCATTATACTTGGACGGGCACTTCGTCAGGATTTTGTCGGCAACGAAGATGTCGCCCTTCGTTGAGCCCTCAATTACCAGGCGTTCCGCCTTCTCGAAGTTCGCCGGCTTGGGGTTCAGGTAGTGAACCTCCCTCAGATTGCCCAGCTCGTCCTTCATGGTGAAGCGCAGGACGTTGTCGGTCGGATCGTAGTCGAGTCCGCGTTCCTGGACCCACTGTCCGACAACGTGGACGCGAGACTCCTTGCTCGCTTCCGCTTGCTCGAAATCCATGTAGGCCCCGATCTGTCCGCCGAAGCTTTTGAGCAGGAAGAAGGTGAAGCCGACGAGGGCGACGAGTCCGATGATGGGTCTGAGTTTCATGTTTCCGGCTGTGTATCAGTTGCGCTGTTCGGGGTAACTCTGAATCAGGCCTGTCGTTCCTGGTTTTCGAGCGCATCCAGCTTGCGATCCGTTCTGGCTATGAAAAACAGGATTCCGAACCAGATGATCAGAACAACCGCGAGCACGGTGTACAACTTGTCCTCCTTGAGCAAGGCGGCTTCAAGGCCCGACGGTTGTTGTGTCGGAACGTTCGAATTGGCCCAGACGGAGTCATAAGGGGTCACGATGCCGTCGCTGTTTCCGGATGGTGCCTCCTGGCCAGGCTCGGCGTCCTGGCTGGGCCGGGCGTCCTGGGCGTCCTGAACAATCGTTATCGCGGATGCGAATTCAGCTGTTGTCATTTAGGTATCGGTTTTCGACGGAATTCTTCAAGAGCCGGTAGCGGACGCGCTGGGTGTAGAGGATCCAGAACAGGCCCATAAATCCGATGATGGCGGGGTAGAAGACGAGGCGCATTCGCGGATCCGTAATTTCGCTGAACGCGGGGTTGCCTTCGGCACCGGGATGCAGCGAATCGAGTTGGCGCGGCAGGACGTACAGCAGGAAGGGCATCGTCGTAAACGCAAAGACGTTATAGGCCGCAGAGATGCGACCGCGCAGCTCGGAGTCTTCGAAGCTGGATCGAAGAACGAAATACGCCGAATAAACCATCAGTTCGATGGCGACGCTCGTTTGCCGTGGGTCGAAATTCCACCAGACGCTTGTTCCCTGGTACCACGTCACTTTGGCCCAGACGACGCCCGTTGTGATTCCCATGAACCCGAACAGCAGCGCCACGCGGGCCGCCTCGGCTGCCCGCAGATCACTTTCAATGTCGCGTTTGCGCAGGTGCCGAATCGAATGGAATACCGAGACGATGGCGGCGGCCATCATCGTAAACCACATCGGTACGTGGAAGTAGAGGTTGCGAGCCGTGTGTTCGAGGATGTCGATTTTCGGGATGCTCATCAGGAAGCCCGCCGTGATTACGACGGTCATCCAGACAAACACCGAATTTCGGATCAATCGATAACGTCGGGTGCTGATCATTGTTATCGGACGGTGGGTTATGGGCCTAGTCCTGCCAGACCTGATCGAACAGGAGAACCGATGCGGTGATCGTTACGCCAGCAAACGCGACGATCGTCGTCAGGTTTTCACCGAGAACGCCGGTCGGTACCCCCATCGGCGGAATCGAGAGACTGATACGGGTTGCATTTACGAGAGCGCCCATCAGAGGAAGCAGCAGCGGAAACATCAATACAGGCAGGAGTCCAACTCCCCCCGCATGGACGATAAGTGCCGAAAGCAAGGTTGTTGAACCGGCAAGCGCCAGAGAGCCCGCCAGCACGACCCCCAACAAGGTCACGGGGTCCGCAACTGTCTTGTTCAGCAGTACTATGAAGACACCTGTCGCGAGCAAATTAACTACTGCCAGAAGTATGAAATTGAAAGTAAGTTTGCCCAGATAGATCGCCAGCGGCGATGCATTCAATTTCAGGAGAAGTGAAGTCTGCTGCTCTTCTTCGGCTACGAAGGTGCGCCCCATGCCGATAGCGGCGGCGAACAACACGACGATCCACAGGAGTGCCGCCTCCACGCGCGGACCGACAGGTTGCTGGCTGATGCCGAAAAAGGCGATAAACAGGGACGTGAAGACGAACAAAATCAGCGAATTGATACCGACGCGGCTTCGAAGCTCGAGCCGGAGATCTTTCTGAAGGACCGCAAATGCGCTTCTAAGGAGTCTCATTATCGGGCACTCGCCGACGGTTTGATGTCGAATTCGCCGACGAATCCAATCTCCGGCTTCAGCCAGAATCCCGTCCGCCGGTGAACCGTCTCCTGGATGTAGGTGATCAATCGGACCACATCAGCCGCGGTTGCGCGGTCACGGTTGATCAGAATGTTCGCATGTCGCTCCGTTACTTCGGCGCCGCCCACGCGCGTACCCTTCAGGCCGGCCTCGTCGATGAGTCGTCCCGCCCCGACTCCCTCAATCTTCTGGAAGATCGAGCCTGCCGAAGGTTCGGTATCCAGGGGCGGATGCCGTGCGTGCCTCCATTCCAGGTTTTCGTTCATGGTTCGCCGGAGGACAACTTCATCTTCGGGAGTCAGTTGGAACGTCGCCTCGAGTACGACCGCCCCGTTGTCATGCAGTATCGAATAGTCGTAACCAAAATTGAAGTACTCCGGTCCGACCGAATGGCGTGTGCCGTCCGTTTCGAGGATATCGGCGGCTTTCAGTACCTCCTCGATGAACATCGTTCGTTCTCTCGCCGGGGCCGGCGAAAGGAAGTGCAGGTTCTGCCAGAGGGCGCCACCGACGGTCGAGGGGATGCCGACATAATGCTCGAGGCCGCCGAGGCTCGCCGAAACGGTCGCGTCGATGACATCCGGATAAATGACGGCGCCGCTTCCGGCGACGACCGTCTGCTGTTCGCTGTCGATGGCGATGTGCCGGACGCAATTCCGGATGACAACACCTCGGAACCCGGCGTCTGCGACGAGAATATTGGCGCCGAGTCCAAGTACAAAATGCGGTATACCGGATTCGCGGATGATTTCCAGCACGGAAGCCAGATCGTCCGACGTCGACGGCTCGATGAACAGATCGGCCGGGCCGCCGATTCGAAAGGTCGTATACGGCGCCAGGTCGACGTTTCGGTAGATCCGTCCCTCTCCGAGAACGGCGTTCAGCTTACGTGTGAGGGAGGCGACGTCGACAGTGTCGATCATGGACGAATAACAACTGGTGGGAGACGTAATTTACAGATTTCGTGGTCGTGTTAGAACTTTCAGTTCTCGCCTTCGTCCACTTAGTTTCAGTCGATTCGACGTTTCGTGGCCTTGCAGGAGTTCGCCGCGGATCGTCCAGGGTCGGCGGACGCTGCTCGGGAGTGCAGTTGATCCGGACGGACGCTTGTTTCCGGGCTAGTATGCGGCGAGCGTTCTGGCAAGCGTCTGAACTAACGTTTGAACAAACAGGAGCACAAATGGCGAATAACTACCAGAATCTTACTCGGGCAATCAGCCGCACGGCGATCTTCGGTGTCATTGCGCTCGTCGTCCTGCTGCTTTTCGGCGGACTGATGTCGACCAACATTCGATCCGGTGAATCTGCGGTGCGATACAGTGTTTTCGGCGGAACGGATCTGGAGAAGACGTACACGGAAGGGCTCAAGGTTTATCCACCCTGGGTAAGTCTCATCCGATACGATCTGCGCGTCCAGGAAAAGTTGGAGCAGATGACGGCGCTCACTTCCAACGGGCTGGAGATCACGATGGATGTGTCGGTCCGCTGGCGACCGGAGCGATCAACGCTTCCCGAGCTGCACACGACCTACGGGCAGGATTATTACCGAAAGCTTGTGCAGCCGGAGCTTCGTTCGGCGGTCCGCGACATCGTTGGTCAGTACACGCCGGAGCAGCTCTATTCGAGTAAGAGGCAGGAGCTGCAGGCGCAGATCTTCGATGCGGTACGTATCAAGGCTGCGGAGCAGTACATCATTGTCGAGGCGGTGCTTCTGCGCGACATCAAGCTTCCGGATCAGATTCGGGCCGCGATCGAGAACAAGTTGAAGGAGGAGCAGGAAGCCGAGCGCTACGAGTTCACGCTTCGTAAGGAAACGCTGGAGGCACAGCGCAAGAAGATCGAAGCGGAAGGTGAGGCCGAATACCAGCGGATCATCGCGCGCAGCCTCTCGCCTGAGTACCTGCGATTCAAGGGGATCGAAGCGACCATGTCGATTGCCAACTCGCCTAACAGCAAGACGGTGATTGTCGGCAGCGGAAAAGACGGCCTTCCATTGATTCTCGGAAACTAGTCGCATCCGTGGAGAACGACGACTTCTTCGATCGCGTCTGGCAGGTTGTCGACAGGATTCCGCGCGGTAAGGTCACGACCTACGGGCACATCGCGGAGTACCTGGGCCAGAAGAGTTCGGCTCGCACCGTCGGATGGGCGTTGGCGGCAGCGAAGGGTACGCCGCTTCCGTGTCATCGGGTTGTCAATCGGTTCGGCGCGCTGAGCGGCGCACCCAAATTCGGTGGGCCGCACATCATGGAGGATCTGCTCCGAAATGAGGGTGTTGCGTTCACGGACGAGAACTGCGTCAACCTGGACCGGCATCTCTGGATACCGAGTCCCGAAGGGAAACGGACGAAACGATCGGCGACGAAAGCGACGAAACGAGCCGTGAAGAAAAGAACGGCCACGAAACGAACCGCGACGAAACGGTAGAAAAGAAAATAGGCCGGCAGCGCCCCACCGCTGCCGGCCTACCCCACGAATGCCTGATAGGCTTGGCAAGAGGAGTCGACACGGTTTGCCTCGTGTCTAAACGGTAAGGCGGAAAATCGCAGCGCCGGGTGTCACACGATCGACATTTTTTCAAGCTCATCCCAGAATCCCGGAAATGAGATCGCCACGCATTCGCTGTTCTCGACTGTCGTTTCGCCGGATGCGATCAGCCCCGCAACACCCATCGACATCGCAATCCGATGGTCGTGGTACGAAGAAACGGTGGTGCCCGTGAGTTTCGTCGGGCCGGTAATCGCGAAGCCGTCGTCAAACTCCTCGACAGATGCGCCGAGCGCCCTCAGGTTGACACACACGGCGTCGATTCGGTCGGACTCCTTGTTGCGCAGATCGCCTGCGCCGCGCACGAGCGTCCGCCCCTCTGCCTGTGTTGCCGCCACGGCAAGGATCGGGAGTTCGTCGATCAAATTCGGTATCAAGGCCTCATCGATGACGACGCCAGACAGCGCGGCGCTTTCGATCTGAAGATCCGCAATCGGTTCCCCGCCGCGCTCTCGCTCGTTGCTGATCCCGATCTTTGCCCCCATCGCCTTGAGTACATCGAGCAACGCCGAACGAGTCGGGTTCAACCCGACTCCCATCATGATCGACTTTGCATTTTCCAGTACCGTCGCAGCAACGATGAAGAATGCTGCCGCAGAAAAATCGGATGGAACCGTCCACGTGCGAGACGGAATTCGTTTGATGGGCTGGACGTTGATGACGCGCTGTCCGCCGATCTGAATTACGCTCAGCCCGAGCATGCGTTCTGTGTGATCCCTCGTCGGTGCCGCCTCGGTCACGCTGGTTTCCCCGTCAGCGTAGAGCCCGGCGAGGAGAATGGCGGACTTCACCTGGGCCGATCGAACGGGCGTTTCGAAGTGAACGCCGTGCAGCTTGCCGCCGCCTATCACGATCGGAGCGTGTCCGTCAGTCGTACTGACCGAGGCTCCCAGTCGCCTTAGCGGCTCGGCGATGCGTTCCATGGGCCGGGAGGACAGCGAATCGTCACCGACGAGCTTCGACTCGAAACCCTGACCCGCCAGGATACCCGAAAGCAGTCGCATCGTCGTGCCTGAGTTGCCACAGTCGAGCTGACGGGAGGGCGCCTTCAGTCCGCGCAAACCAACGCCCTGTACGACCATGATGCCACCGTCGTCGCCGGTCTCTTCAAACGTTACCGACACCCCAAGTTGGCGAAGGCACGACAGCGTCGACTGAGGGTCAGCAGACGAAGGGTAGTTTACAATTCGGGAGACACCGTCCGAGATCGCGGATATCATGGCCGCGCGGTGTGCGATGGACTTGTCTGGAGGTAGCTCCGGCACGCCGACAAAGGCCTGCGCGTGTGCAACGACTTGCTTCATTCGGTGAGTGATTGTCAGTCAAAAACGGGCAGCTTGTCAGCGATCTCCGCGCGCAGTTCCTGCTTGCGCTGCCAGGGAAGAAAGGCATACCGGAAACCGTTGCGGACGATCTGAACGAGGTCCGCCGCGCCAACTCCGCAGAGCGTGTGAACGCGCCAGAGTTCGTCCGAGACGGACGTTCGCGAGAAAAGTCGGTTGTCGGTGTTTACCGTAACTGGAACGCCGCGCTCGACAAGCGTTCGTATTGGATGCTCCTCGTACGACGGAACGACGTGCGTCTGCACGTTGCTCGTCGGGCAGATCTCCAGAGGGATCTGGTGGTCGACGAAGTAGCGCAGCAGGTCTTCATCCTGCACGAGTGTGATTCCGTGACCGATCCGGTGCGCGCCGCAGTAGAAAATCGCCTGGCGAATGGAGTCCGGCCCCCAGGACTCGCCGGCGTGAATCGTAAGGTTGAGCAGATTATTTCGTGCGTAATAAAACGCGGCCAGATGTTGTTTTGCCGGATGCCCGGATTCGCCTCCGGCGAGATCGAACGCAACAACTCCGCTGTTTCGGTGGCGAACGGCTAGCTCCGCCTGCATCAGGGACGCACTTTCGAAACGATCCCGCAGACCGCAGACGATGATGGAGGTCGAGATTCCAAATTCGTCCTCGGCATCCCGTAGTCCGGCACGTACCGCATCGTTGACTTCTTCCATGGACAGGCCTTCTTCAACGTGAAGGATGGGGCCGTAGCGAACTTCGAGGTGCCGCACGTTCTCGCGTGCGTTGTCCTCCGCGAGCTCATACGCGGCACGATAGAGCGCGTCTTTTGTTTGAAGCAGCGGAAGTGTGTAGCGAAACCATGCGAGGTAGGCCTCGAGGCTTTCGGATCGATCGACGTCCGCGAGAACAACGGTGAGCTCGTCGACGGAGGTTGCCGGCAGAAGGTCGAGCTTGTTCTGCTCGGCAGCGAGCTCAAGCATGGTGGTGAGTCGGACGGACCCATCCAGGTGACAGTGCAGTTCCGTTTTTGGCCACGAGCGGATCTGCTCGAGGGAGAGTTGATGCGCGTTCTTCATGCGGATGTGGTTGTTGGCCGACAAGTTACGACAGACAGCCGCAATCGGGCCCCGATATGGCAGCCTCTGACAACGATCCAGCTCGTGCAGACGAGGAACAGGCCGCCATGCGGACAGTTAGCTACCATTGCACCAAGCGAATTCGCTATATTCGAAGCGGATTCAGGTCGATACAAAGAGCGTCGATGCCCGGAGTATCGCGTCCCTCGTGGCCGTGTGCAGTCTACAATCCGGCATCGAGCCATCCAGCAAACACGCTTAAACAAGAGCCCGCTTGAGGGCCAATGATATGGGTAGCCTAGGACCACTTGAGCTCCTTGTGATCTTCTTGATCATCCTGCTCGTGTTCGGCGCGAAGCGGATCCCGGAAATTGCTCGCGGAATGGGCAAGGGTATCCGTGAGTTTCGATCCGCCACGCGGGAGATTACGGAGGAGCTGCGGGTTGATGATCCGCCGCGCATCCAGCCGCCGCGTCAGCCCCAGCAGGCCACCACCTCCCGCAGTGAGGCCCCTGCCGAATCCCGTTCCGAGTCGCAGTCCGCTCCTGCTCAGAAGCAGTCGACCGCCGAATAACCGGCTGATCAGCCATTGCCGACTGCGCGATGACCCCGACGAGTTACGTCGAGTTCCGAAATGCTCTGGACAGCGGACGGGTTACGTGCGTCGAAGAAACATCCGCCTTCCTTTCTCGAATTCGTTCTTCTGACCTGAACGCATTCTTGTGCGTCGACGAAGCGGGTGCCCTCGCGCGCGCTGCCGAAATCGATGCGCTCGAAAGGAACCAACGGGACATGTTGCCGCTCGCGGGAATGGTCGTCGGCGTCAAAGACGTCATCAACAGTTCCGGACTTCCAATGACATGCGGTTCCCGCATTCTGGAAGGCTTTGATTCGCTTTTCGATGCGACGGTTGTTGAACGACTGCGTGCTGCGGGAGCGATCATCATTGGGAAGTTGAACTGTGACGAGTTTGCGATGGGCTCGTCCAACGAGAACTCTGCCTTCGGAGCCGTCCGCAATCCGGTGAGCCGTGAGCACGTGCCCGGCGGGTCCTCAGGCGGTTCGGCAGCGGCCGTTGGCGCGAATCTTTGTCACGTGGCGCTGGGCAGCGATACGGGCGGGTCGATCCGGCAGCCCGCGTCCTTCTGCGGTGTGGTCGGGCTCAAGCCGACTTACGGGCGCGTCAGTCGATTCGGACTTGTCGCGTTTGCGTCGTCGCTTGACTCGATCGGACCGCTGGCGCGAACGATCGATGATGCAGAGTTGGTGCTGGCAGCCATCTCTGGGAGAGACGAGCGTGACGCGACAAGCCTTCCGCTGCCTGTTCACGCCGCCGAGGTGTTGCCGCGACGCATCGGCATCCCCAAGGAGTATTTCGGCCGTGGAACCGCGCACGCGGTGCATCCGGAGATTGTTGCGGCGATCGAATCCGCCCGTTCAAAGTTCGAACAGTCCGGCATTGAGGTCGTCGAGGTTTCGCTTCCGCATACCGAATACGGCGTGGCGGCATACTACATCGTCGCGTCCGCTGAAGCGTCGAGCAATCTTGCCCGGTTCGACGGCGTACGATATGGCTATCGCGCAGACGCGGCGGCGATAGCAGCGGAAGTCGACGATGACGACTTGTCGCCGCTCGATGCAATGTACACCGCAACACGCACGGCCGGATTCGGCGAAGAGGTGAAGCGTCGCATCATGCTCGGGACGTATGCGCTGTCGTCCGGGTATTATGATGCCTATTACGACAAGGCGCAGCGCGTGCGGACGCTCATCCGTCGTGACTTCGAACACGCGTTTGCGGACGTGGACGTGCTGCTGGCCCCGGTGTCGCCGACGCCGGCATTTCGCCTCGGCGAGCGGATCGACGATGTTCTCGCCATGTATCTCGTCGATGTTTTTACCGTTCCGTCGAGTCTGGCGGGGATTCCCGGACTTTCCGTTCCGATGGGAGCGACCGTGGAGGGCTTGCCGATCGGAGTGCAGCTGCTGGGGCCGTCTTTCTCCGAGACGACATTGTTCGCGGCCGGTCGGATTCTATCCCCACAGTAGCAGTATCTTCACACCAGTTTACCGGCGGGGACAGTATTTTGCGGAATGCCTGTCGATGCCGCCGTCTGGCGCCACCTAATCCGAATCAAGCCACAGTCGCATGAGCATTCTTGTTGATCGCAACACGAGACTAGTCGTCCAGGGATTCACCGGCAAGGAGGGAACGTTCCACTCCGAGCAGATGATCGAATATGGCACCCCGCTGGTTGCCGGTGTTACGCCTGGAAAGGGCGGCAGCAAACATCTCGATCGACCCGTTTTTAACACGGTGGCGGATGCGGTGGCCGAGGAAGGTGCCAACGCGTCGGTGATCTTCGTGCCGCCGCCGTTCGCGGCTGATGCAATCATGGAAGCGGCCGACGCCGGCATCAACGTTATCGTGTGTATCACCGAAGGGATCCCCGCACGGGACATGATCGGCGCATTCCAGTATGTCAAGTCGCGTGGCGCACACCTTATCGGGCCGAATTGCCCCGGCGTCATTACGCCTGGTCAGGCGAAGGTCGGCATCATGCCCGCGATGATCTTCTCGGAAGGATCGATCGGTGTGATTTCGCGATCAGGCACGCTGACGTACGAGGCGGTCGATCAGCTCACGCGAGAGGGATACGGTCAGAGCACGGCCGTTGGAATCGGCGGCGACCCGATCATCGGCACGAAGTTCGTCGACGCCCTGGCGATGTTTCAGGCGGATGATGAGACGGAGGCCGTTATCATGATCGGCGAGATCGGTGGTACGGCAGAAGAAGAAGCCGCTGCTTACATCAAGGACAAGATGTCGAAGCCGGTGTTCAGCTTTATCGCGGGTGCAACCGCACCTCCCGGGCGCCGCATGGGGCACGCGGGCGCTATCATTGCCGGCGGCAAGGGAACGGCAGACGAGAAGTTCGCGGCACTCGAAGCGGCCGGGGCAGTCGTCGTCAAGAATCCGGCACTCATGGGGAGTACGCTTCGGGAGCATCTGAGCTGATGCCAAAGAAGGGGCGGGACGAAATTCGTTCGCTTCAAGACGTTGCCTTTGTAAAGAGTGCGTCCGTCGTTTCGGATTTGCCGACGACCGGTCTGCCGGAGGTCGCCCTGGCGGGGCGATCGAACGTTGGCAAAAGCTCGATCGTGAATCTGCTGGCCGGTCGAAAGAACCTCGCGAAGTCGAGTTCGACGCCGGGCAAGACGCGCACGTTCAACTTCTATTCCGTTGCGGACACGTGGTACCTGGTCGACCTGCCGGGTTTTGGGTTCGCGAAGGTCTCAAAGAGTGAGCGCGACCGTTGGGCGCGCGTCATCACGTCTTACCTCGAGTCGCGTGACAGTCTGAAGCTCGTGTTGCACCTCATCGACAGCAGGCATCCGCCGGCAGACATTGATCTCTCCATCATCGAAAGCATGAGGGGCGGATGGATGCCGTACGCCATCGTTCTCACCAAGTCAGATAAGTTGTCCGGCAACGAACGCTCGCGTTCTCGGGCGCGTGTCCAGAAGGAGCTTCGCGAGCGCGGGATGGAGAACAAGGTGATTCTTTCGTCTGCGTT
>JAGQWL010000189.1 GCA_020437385.1 Bacteroidota bacterium | reverse complement strand
ATTGCTGGGCAGCGCCTCTTATGAGGGCGGAACGGCGACGGCCCTCCTCGGCGTGGTTTGCCATTATACGATTGCCTTTCTGATCGTGGCCACGTTTGTCGGGGCGTCTCTCCGGATTCCTGCGCTTACGCGGCGCCCGGTGCTGATCGGCGTGGTCTATGGCCTTGCCGTCTACTTCGTCATGAACCTTGTTGTTGTACCGCTTTCTGCGGCGAACTCGAACTGGCCGCAGGCGCTGCCGGTTGTCGTCAACGGGTTATTGATACACATGATCGGCGTCGGTATTCCGTCTGCTTTTGCGGGCAGACGGGCGGCAGCGTTCGGCATCACCGAGGGGGTCGGCTCAACGCAATCTTCCTGATCTTCACGGAGCATCCGGACTGCATTCGCGTTACGTGAGTGGCAGTTTTCTGGACTATTCCGCGAGGCGCTCGTGACGCATCTGGATCTGGCGCGAAGCCAAATGGCCTTCGCACTCGGCTTCCACATCATCTTCGCATCGATAGCGATGGTGATGCCGTTCCTGATGTTTCTGGCGTACAGGAGCTATCTGAAGTCCGGACGGGTCGAGGACCTGAAGCTGACCAAAGCGTGGATGAAGGGAACGGCGATCCTTTTCGCCACCGGCGCCGTCAGCGGCACCGCGCTGAGTTTTCAGCTTGGGCTGCTCTGGCCGGAGTTCATGCGCCACGCTGGACCGATTTTCGGAATGCCGTTCTCGCTCGAGGGTGCGGCCTTCTTTCTCGAGGCGATCTTCCTCGGGCTGTTCCTCTACGGCTGGAACAAGATTCCGCCGAAGCTGCACCTCGCATTCGGCTTCATGGTTGGCGTCACCGGCGTCGCCTCGGGAATTCTGGTCGTTGCGGCAAATGGTTGGATGAACGCGCCGTCCGGATTTGACTGGGTGGACGGCCGGGCGGTCAACATCGACCCCTGGAAGGCGATGTTCAACGAGGCGTGGCCGTTGCAGGCACTGCACATGACGGTGGCGGCGTTCCAGGCAACAACGGCGGCTGCAGCCGGATTACATGCCTGGGGACTGCTTCGCGGACGATCCCGGTCGTTCCATCGCAGGGCGCTTCATTACCTCCTTCCAATACTCGCGATCAGCTCGATCGTCCAGCCACTGATTGGGGACCGAAGCGCGAAATCCGTTGCCCAGCGCCAGCCCGAGAAGCTTGCCGCAATGGAAGCTCATTTCGAAACGATGGAGCGTGCGCCGTTGCTTATCGGCGGATGGCCGGACGAAGAAACTGAATCCGTCCGCTGGGGCCTGTACATCCCGGGTGGCTTGAGCTTCCTCGCCCACGGCAACCTGGATGCGGAGGTCACCGGCCTCGACGCGTTCCCACACGATGAACGACCGCCGGTCCTCATCACGCACCTGGCGTTCCAGATCATGGTCGGTCTGGGGACACTGCTGATGCTGGTGGGCGTCGTCTACCTGGTTGCTCGCTGGCGGAAGCGGGATCTGCTGGCTGATCGACGATGGCTGCGTATGCTGGTCGCGCTGACGCCGACCGGATTCATCGCCCTCGAGGCCGGCTGGATCGTGACGGAAGTCGGTCGACAGCCGTGGATCATCTATCGCATTATGCGGACGGCAGATTCGGTGACGCCCGTGACCGGGCTCGGATGGAGTTTCGCGATCATTGTGCTCCTCTACACAACGCTCGGCATCATCTCGATGTACCTGCTTTCCCGTTGGTTTGCCATCGTAGACGCGCAGGAAGCAGATGCGGCCGTGCATGCGGCAAATCAACCGGCAGACGGAAAATCTACGGGGTCCAGTCGATGATCGTAACACTCGCGTTTCTGATGACAGCGCTCGCCGCCTATACGCTGTTCGGCGGCGCCGACTTCGGCGGTGGGATCCTCGAGGCGACCCTTCGAGGCAAGCCCCACCTGCAGAAAAAGATCGAAGACACCCTCGGACCGGTCTGGGAGGCTAACCACGTGTGGCTCATCGCAGTTGTGGTGATCCTGTTCGTCGGGTTTCCGCACGCGTATGCGGATCTGTCGCAGATGCTGTTCGTGCCGGTTTCGCTTGCCCTCATGGGGATTATCCTTCGAGGCGCCTTCTTCACCTTTCGCAAATATGACCCGGAGCCGCGAAGACGCACACGTTTCTACACCGCACTATTTCGAAGCAGCTCGGCGTTGACCCCAGCCATGTACGGGTTTATCGTCGGCGCACTGCTCCAGCCTTTTCCGGTCGCCGAGACGGGGAGCTTCTTCGATCTTTACATCGCCCCGTGGGCGACGCTGTTTGGTCTACTGTGCGCGCTGTTTGTATTCGCTCTTTTCGGATACGTGGCCGCGGTTCTGCTGTTCGGTGAGCTGGGGCAATCATCTGATCGACAAGTCATTAGACGGCGAATACTGCAGTTTTTCGGTGCCACGTTTGTCCTCGGAGGTCTGGTTCTGGGCTACGGCGCGACAACGGGAATCGTCGCCTGGCGCGACGCGCTGAACCCGGTTCAGATCGGTGTGCAGGTCGTTGCGCTCGTTGGTATTCCCGTCCTCTGGGGTGCCATGAAGGCGGATCGAAGCTGGCTGATGCGGCTCGTCGCCGGCGGACAGGTGCTGGCGATTCTGGTTGGGTGGTTCTCGACGCAATATCCGTCGTTTCTAAAGTGGGCCGACGGAACGACCCTCCTGATCCACGATGCCGCTGCGCCGGATGTGACGATCCTGTGGCTGAACATTGGACTTGCCGTCGTTCTACTACTCGTTTTGCCGTTGCTCGCCTATCTCTTCCGGGTTTTCCGCCGAACGGAGGCGAACGCGGTGGAGTAACGGGACGCGCCAGATCGGGAGCGCGAACCAAAGCCCAAACCAAACCCTCCATTGGTGCCATTCAATGAAATCGTTATTTCGGACCGGTTTTTCGATTCTGATTCTGTCCACGGCCGTCTTTGGTTGTATCGACTGCGCTACGGGACGGGGTATGGTCGTTGTAAAGCGGTAATTTGACCCCTGGGAGCATCAAGAATCCGGCGGGAGCATACTCACATTTGCTCGACCTGCTGGAAGACCGAGTTGCAGAAGTGACGGGAGCATGATCCGCAATAAATACCACGGAATGCCCGATTTAGGCGTGCTCCGGGCCATTGGTCCGCCTTTGGGCCGCGATGAAACGGCTCCAGAAAGGTCGAGCCCTGCGCAGAGATGGGCTCGGCGCAGGGCTCGGATGATTCGCCTGGACGATTTCAGAGAATCTACTTACCGCGAGAGTACGACCTTTCGGGTCTCGACCTGCTGCCCACTCTTCACCCGCACGAAGTAGAGTCCGGGAGCGCAGTCAACCCCCTCGTCGGTGGTGCCATCCCACGTTATCGTTTGGGCGCCGTCGGTACGCCCGATTGGCAGGGAGCGAACGCGCCGGCCGAGCAGGTCGTAGACGGCGAGGTCCGCGGATTCGGTACCGCTCACCGTTGCAATGATTGTCAGCTCGCTGCTGAACGGATTCGGATACAACTGGGCCAGCATTGCACCCGAATCACCGCTGCCGTCTGGTTCGACCGCTGTGTTCGTGCCCTGGAGGATCTGGATGTAGGACGCTGACGTGAAATTCGGATCGGTACCCCCGCTCGGACCCGAAATCGATGCGACAATAAAGTGTTCCTTGGAGAGCCAGTCGTAGGAGATGTCCCGATCCTCCATCGTGTTCAGGAGAACGCCGTTGTTGTAGGTGCGGGAGATGTAGTACGAGTCGGTCTTGAGCCGGAGAACGTTGACGGTTCCGAACGGCATCGTGGCAGAGCCCCACGCGTCGACGGTCACGACTGACGAATCCGTGCTGATTATCTCGAAGGTGTCGAAGCCGGTCGTGTCGCGAGAAAGGTCGGTCCATCCGCCGCCCATTTCCAGGGGAAGGTCGACTTCAAAGCCATTCTGGATAAAGTCGACGAAGGTGGAGTCGCCGAACGTGAAGACGTTGCCGACATCGGTCAGAATCGAGTTGTCGACAAAGAAGTACTGAAACGTGTTGAAGGTCACGGTATCCTCCTGAATCTCCGCGGTATAGGCGAAGTTGGCGTCAGGGAACTGGGAACCGTAAGGTGTTGCCGACGGCTCCAGATAGAAGCGCGTGTACTGGTACTCGTCCGCGGCGAGTGACGAGAAATCCCAGGTCTGGTTGGCTCCCGCCGATCCGACGTTCACTGCAATCATTTCGTCCGGATCGCTCCGTTCGCCGACCAGCTCCGATTTACCACGCAGCGCGAGGATGTCGCCGCCGGTGACGGAAATCTGGGCAGATGATTCTGTTGCGACGGAAGCCAGGAGCATTGCCGTCGAAAGTAGTAGAAGTTTACGCATACGAGTTGTTGTTGCTTGCTGAGTGGGTCGACGCGGAGGTTCGCCGCACGGGGTGTGACTGCAAGGTAGCGATCTGTGGTGGTACATGCGGGATAGTGTAACGATGCGTGTCATGGTTTCGTTCTTTCTTTTGATCGCAAAAGAAAGAACCAAAGAAAACTCCCCGGCTGGATTTCTTTCAGCCGTTTCGGTAGGTGCTTGCGGAGTCGGGGTGCTCGAGGGCTGAAAGAAATAATGCCGGGAATTCTTGGATCGTAGATCCCGGTGCAAGGCTGAAAGGTTGACTTGCTTGCGGCGCCGGGGTGCTCGAGGGCTGAAAGAAATAATGCCGGGAATCTT
>JAGQWL010000188.1 GCA_020437385.1 Bacteroidota bacterium | reverse complement strand
GTGCTGGTGGGTGGGCGGCTCGTGGTCGATGGATCGATCTCGCTCGGCAACATCGCGGAATACATCATTTATGTTGCGCTGATGACGTGGCCCGTCGCGGCGCTCGGATTTGTGATCACGATGGTGCAGCAAGCCTCCGCTTCAATGAAGCGCCTCTCGCAGGTCCTGGACTCCGAGCCGCGAATTACGGACTCTGATAAGACGGACCAGTCAGTTAAATCCATCACAGGCGGAATTGCCTTCAAGGATGTGGGCTTTCAGTTCTCGGATGACGGGCGGAAGATTCTTGACGGCGTATCGTTTGACATCGCCCCTGGAAAGATGCTTGCCATTGTTGGTCGCACAGGTTCGGGGAAGTCGACGGTCGTCTCGATGATTCCGAGGCTCATTGATCCGACCGAGGGTCGCGTCGAGGTGGACGGAACGGATATCCGAACAATCCCGATTGCGGTACTCAGGGCAAGCGTCGGTTACGTTCCACAGGAGGTTTTCCTCTTCAGTGATTCTATCGGCTCGAACATCGGATTCGGTCATGCTCCGGCTGGAGACGAAGAGGTCCGACTTGCCGCCGCAGAAGCGGAACTGCTTGACAACATCCTGGAGTTCGACGAAGGATTCGAAACGCAGGTCGGGGAGAGGGGCATTGCCGTCTCCGGCGGACAGAAGCAGCGGGCATCCATTGCGCGCGCGCTCATCCGGCAGCCCGGGATTCTCGTATTGGACGACGCCTTGTCGGCCGTAGACACGAGTACCGAGCGCGCCATTCTGCATCGGCTCAAGAAGCGGCTCGGTTCGACGACAATTGTCCTCGTCAGTCATCGTGTCTCCGCGGTGCTGGAAGCGGATCTGATACTTGTGCTTGATGACGGCCGAATCATCGAGCGCGGTACGCATTCCGAATTGCTGAGTGTTGACGGAGCCTACGCGAACCTGTACCGCAAGCAACTGCTTGAACAGGAAATCGAGGCGCTTAATTGAGGTCGTGCCGTGGATAGTTACCTGGTACCCCTGGGCGTGAGCGCAGCAGTTCCGTTCGGTGGTCGACATCTTTCCGGTTTGGCGCTGCGATTGGAGCACGACCTCTTGTTGTTTGACTGTGGAGAGGCGACACAATTCCGCCTTCGGGCGGCCGGAGTCCGAACCGGACCGCTGAAGGCCATCTTCGTCACACATCTCCATGGCGATCATTACTACGGGATTCTCGGCTTGTTGGCGACGTTATCCCTCGTGGGGCGTACCGATCCTCTGACAGTAGTCGGACCAGAAGGTCTAGCGAAATTTGTTGATGCGACGCCGGCGATGGAGTCCCGTCAGAGACCTTTCGAGATCGAGTTTGTTGAGCTGCCGCCTACCTTCTCGAGTGGAGTCGTATTCAAAGGTGACTCCTACACCGTACGGGCCGCGCGACTTGATCACACCATCTTCGCGGTAGGCTACCGCGTGGACGAGGCCGGGTCTCCGGGGCATTTGAACGTCGAGCTGGCACGGAAACTTGGTGTTGTGGATCCCGTGCAGTACGGTCGCCTCAAGAGTGGCGAAGCAGTTGTCGGGATGCTCGGCCGGGTCGAATCGGGTGAAGTGCTCGGGCCGCCGCTGAGAGGTCCCTCTTTCGCTTATGTTACCGATACGCGGCCGTGTGCAGGCGGTGTTCAGCTCGCCAGAGACGTGGACCTTCTGTATCACGAGTCCACGTTCCTCGACAAAGACGCCGAACGCGCCGTAGTGACCGGCCATTCGACCGCGCGCGAGGCGGCGGAGGTAGCGAAGGAGGCAGGAGCCGGTGAGCTGCTGCTCTCGCATTTCAGTGCTCGCTACCGAGAAGGTGATGCGTTTGAGGACGAGGCTCGAACCGTCTTCCCAGCCTGTCGGGCCGCCGTCGAACTGCAACGGTACGACGTCGCTGCAAGCAGGAACAGAATCACGAACGCGAACGGTATTTGAGGCAATCAGTATGGCCGAAACGAAGGAAACGGACGAGAAGCCGCGACCGCTCGATGCTCGACTCCTGTGGCGCATTATCTACTTCCTGAAGCCGTATCGGGTGTGGGTGTCGGTAGCGTTTGTAACGGTTATTGCCGCCGCCTTCCTGGGTCCGCTGCGTCCAAAGATTGTACAGGTTGCAATCGACGACTACATCGTCAAAGGGGACCTTCCGGGCCTCACCCGAATCTGCGTCATTCTCGTCGTCATCCTGATCGGTGAGGGCGTGCTCTCCTTCATCAATGGCTACCTGACGCAGTGGATTGGTCAGCAGGCTATCTACGACTTGCGAAACAGGGTGTACAAGCACATCCTTCGCCAGTCGCTTCGTTTCTTCAACACGAACCCGATCGGTCGGTTGATTACGCGCGTTACGAGTGATGTAGAGGCCCTGAGCAACGTCCTGTCGGCTGGAGTTGTCACCATCCTCGGGGACCTGTTCCGACTCGTGTTCATCGCCTGGTTCATGTTCAGTCTCAACTGGGTGCTGGCGCTTGTAACACTGGCCGTGCTTCCGTTGATGATCCGCGTGACGTTCTGGTTTCGCAGTGTTGTCCGGGATCAGTATCGAGAAACCCGAAAACAGGTTGCTCGGCTGAACTCATTCATGCAGGAGCACATCTCGGGAATGAGCATTGTGCAGCTCTTTGGTCGTGAGCAGGATGAATACGAGAAGTTCATCGACATCAACAACGACCACCGCTCGGCTCAGATCAAGACGATCTTCTACTTCGCACTCTTCTGGCCGGCAATCGATCTGGTCGGATCAATTGCACTCGGGCTGGTCATCTGGGTAGGTGGAATGCGTGCGCTCGGTTCCCACATTTCGGTTGGCGTGTTGATTGCCTTTATTCAGTATGCCAGACAGTTCTTTGAGCCAATTCGCAATCTGTCGGATCAATACAACACCTTGCAGAGCGCCATGGCGGGCGCCGAGCGGATTTTTGATCTGTTGGATGAAGACGAATCAATCAAGGAGAAGGACGTGACGGTGCCGATCGACCGATTGTCCGGATCGATCGAATTTCGCAATGTGTGGTTCTCCTATGGCAGTGCAAAAGAGTCGGCGGATGACCGAGCGGTTGATGGCGCGACGCAAACCGGTGAACCGGAGGCCGGCGAACCAAACTGGGTACTTCGGGACGTTTCGTTCAGGGTAGAACCGGGCCAGACGGCTGCGATTGTTGGCGCCACCGGAGCGGGGAAAACAACGATAATTTCGTTGCTTCTGCGATTCTACGATATCCAGAAGGGCCAGATTCTCGTTGATGGTGTAGACATTCGCGACTACTCGCTGTCCGGGCTGCGATCTCACATCGGACTTGTCCTGCAGGATGTTTTCCTGTTTTCCGGCACCGTGCATCGCAATCTCACGCTTGGCGACGACGCTATTCCGAAGGAGCGGATACTCGAAGCCGCACGCCAGATTGGCGCGGATCGGTTTATTGAGCGACTTCCCGACGGGTACGATCAGGATGTGCGCGAGCGGGGCGTGACCCTTTCGTACGGTCAACGCCAGATGCTGTCGTTCGTCCGCGCACTTGTTTACAATCCCGAAGTGCTCGTGCTGGACGAGGCCACGTCGAGCGTGGACACCGAGACCGAGGAGGCGATCCAGGACGCGCTATCGAAGCTGGTCAGTAATCGGACGTCGATTGTTATCGCGCATCGACTGTCGACGGTTCAACATGCCGATCAGATCCTGGTGATGCACCGCGGCCAGCTGCGAGAGTCGGGTACGCACCAGGAGTTGATCGCCATGGACGGCCTGTATCGCCGATTGTACGAACTCCAATATCGCGACCAGCAGACCTTGGCATGATCGCTCTGCTAGTAAAGGGACATGTCTAGTAAAGGGACATGTCGAAGATCCGCCGATGTTTTCGCGTAATCTCGTGCTGCTCTCCCAGCATATCGAAGAGCGCAATGCACAGCTTCCGCGCCTTGTCGTCGTTGTAGTAGCGATCGATGGTGATGACATGGATGAGGCTCGACAGCGCCGCATCAAAATCCTG
>JAGQWL010000017.1 GCA_020437385.1 Bacteroidota bacterium | reverse complement strand
CATCAACGGGCTCGATCTGGGGATCGACTTCACGGGCGGCACCATCTGGGAAATCCAGTTCGATAAGTCGGTTACGACCGAAGAGGTGAAGACCGTCCTCACCCAAAACGGGGTGACCGACTCCATTGTGCAAACGTCATCCGAAGACGACGGGACCGACAACGTAGCGATCATCCGCATGTCCGAGCTTCCGACCCCGTCCGAGGAGAAGGACAACCTTTCAGCGGCGCTGACGAACGAGATCGGGCCATTCACCGAACTACAGATATCGACGGTTGGATCGTCGGTCAGTGATCAAGTCACGCGGCGCGCCGTTCTGGCAATTGCCGTTGCCTCGATCGGTATCCTGCTTTACATCGCCTTCGCCTTCCGCAACACGCAGGCGCCGGTTCGCTATGGTGCGGCCGCGATCGTCGGCATGCTGCACGATGTCCTGCTCGTACTGGGAATCTTTTCGATCCTCGGCTGGCTCTTCCATGTTCAGGTCGACGCGCTGTTCGTCACTGCGATCTTGACGGTGATCGGATTCTCGGTCCATGACACGATCGTGGTCTTCGATCGCATTCGCGAGAATCTTGCGAAACAATCGGATCCGACCTTCGAAGGGATCGTCAACTACAGCCTTGCCCAGACAGTCGTCCGTTCATTGAATACGTCACTCACCGTCGTGCTGACGCTGCTTGCGCTCTACCTTTTCGGTGGCGAATCGACGCGCACCTTTGTGCTTGCGCTCCTCATCGGTGTCGTCAGCGGAACCTATTCGTCGATCTTCAATGCCAGCCAGCTCCTCGTTTCGTGGGAGGAGCACGACTTCCGCAAATGGTGGGACCAGCTGCGTGGACGCGTTCCGTCGACGGCAACGTCGCACTAGCGATAAGTCAATGGCGTCATGAGATTCGCTGAGGGGTTGCGTATCGAGCCAGTGGTAGACTTTGGCGTCTCGCCGGACGGAGAACCGGCAGTCGAACCATGCGAAATGGCTGGTAGAGCCAGGGAGTGACTCTCTCGTATCGGCAGCATGCCGGTCGAGATGGGCCATTTTTGTGTGTATTGGATAAAGCGACGCTGCTTCCGGCAAACGCCGCTTCGCGCATGCGAGATTCGAGGAGGAGAACTTGGACGATATTCGTTCGTATCTGGCGCCAGTGATCATCATTGGCGTGATCGCGATCATCTTCGCGATCTATCTCGCGCGCGATGTAATGCGCAAGGATACGGGTACCCCGGAAATGCGGAATATCTCCGACCGCATCTTCGAAGGGGCCCTCGCCTATCTGAAGCGGCAGTACCGCACGATTGCGATTCTGGCCGTTGTCACCTCCGTTGTTCTCGGCGTGCTGGTCTACTTCTTCGAGAAGGATCAGCAGACCACGCGTGCGCTCATCACGTCGCTCTCGTTCCTCTTCGGAGCGGCGCTCTCCGGTATTTCCGGCTTTATCGGGATGTACGTTGCCGTTCGCTCGAACATCCGCACGGCTGCCGGCGCCCGCAAGAGTCTCGCCGATGCAATGAGCGTGGCGCTCCGCGGTGGAGCCGTTTCCGGCTTCCTCGTTGTGGCGCTGGCGCTGCTCGGAGTGGCGTCGGTCTACCTGATCGTCTACCAGTTCGCTGAGGGCGCGCTGCCGACCGTTGCCGAAACGCCATACTGGATCGTCGGGTTTGCATTCGGCGCCAGCTTCGTTGCGCTTTTCGCCCAGCTCGGCGGTGGTATCTACACCAAGGCTGCCGACGT
>JAGQWL010000187.1 GCA_020437385.1 Bacteroidota bacterium | reverse complement strand
TACACCGCGCGCCGATACCGATCTTCCCCTTCCGATGTCTCCCACTTCGCGTTGCTGTACGGATTCTGCCAGAGACCTTCCGGCTGCGGCGGCATCACACTTGGTCCGTGCGTCTTGTCGCTCAGGAGTCCGCCGACCGCCAGCGCCTGATCGCGAACCTGTTCGGCCGAGAGTCGGAAGCGCGGCCCGCGCGCGAGCAGCTCGTTGCGAGGATCGCGCTGCCGCAGGTCCGGTCGAACGACGGACGATTGGCGATAGGTCGACGAGGTGACGATCATTCGAAGCAGCGCCTTCACGTCCCAGTTGAGGTCGTCCCGAAACCTTACGGCCATCCAGTCGAGCAGCTCGGGATGCGAGGGCCGGCTGCCCTGCGTTCCAAAATCCTCGAGGGTCTCTACGATACCGTACCCGAAAAGCTGTTCCCAGAATCGGTTGACGGCGACGCGGGCGGTGAGCGTATTCTCGTCGCCCACCAGCCACTCCGCCAGGCCCAGACGATTGCGCGGCGCGTCCACCGGAAGCTGCGGCATCGAAACGGGTACATCCGGATTCACGACGGCGGCAGGCAGCAGGAAGTTGCCGCGCTCGAAGACATGCGTCACGCGACGTTCGCCCTCGCGCAGTTCGCGCGCGACGGGAGTCGTCACGCTGGCAAGCGAGTAGAGATCACGTCGGGTTGTTCGCATTTCGTCTCGAAGCGCCGCGAGTTCCGGCGTGATCGAGGCAAACATCAAGGTTGCGTAGCTTGCCTGGGCCGGGCTCCGATCGGCCTCGGGAATCTTCGCGATTCGCAGCAGCTCATTCTGCCAGGTTGTAAGAATCGCACCGACCGCTTTCGGATCCTCGAGACGCTGCTCCCAGTCCTGTCGCGCCTGAATCATTTCGGGTGTCGATGCCTCCGTCAGGAGTTCTGAGCGAAGCGAGTCCAGCGTGACGGCGAGCGCCTTGCCGGATGCCTCGTTCTCGTCGCTGAACTCGAAGAGCACCGGGTAGTCGTCCTCCTGGTCCCAGTCTGCCGTGTTGTTAAAGAACGCGAACAGCTTGTAATAGTCGTCGTGTCGGAAGGGGTCGTACGGATGACCGTGGCACTGCGTGCAGGAGATCGACGTGCTCTGCCAGACCTCGAACGTGGTGTTCAGTCTGTCGATGATGGCGGAGACGCGGTGCTCCTCGTCATCCGTTCCGCCCTCCGTGTTCGTCATCGAGTTGCGGAGGAACGCCGTCGCGATCCGGTCATGCGTGTCGGCATCCGGAAGCAGGTCGCCCGCGAGTTGCTCAACGGTGAACCGGTCGAAGGGCATGTTCGCGTTGAACGCGTCGATGACCCAGTCCCGGTAGCGCCAGATCGAACGCGGACCGTCCTTCTCGTATCCCTGCGAATCAGCATAACGGGCAAGGTCCAGCCACATCGACGCCCAGCGTTCGCCGAAGTGGGGCGATGCCAGCAGCGAATAAACGTACGCGTCGTAGGTGATCGTAGATGATCCGCAGAGCGCGTCGATGTTGAGTGGCGTTGCCGGCAGCCCGATAAGATCCAGGGATGCGCGTCGGGCGAGCACCGCGCAATCCGCCTCGGGCGACGGCTCCAGCCGCTCGGCCTCGAGGCGTGCCAGAACGAAGTTGTCGATGCCGTTTCGAACGCGGCCGGAAAGCTTCACCGAGGGCGGCGACTCCTTGATCGGGGCGACGTACGCCCAGTGCGTCTCCCACGCGGCACCATCCGCAATCCACTTCTTCAGCACGCGAACCTGTTCGGACGAGAGCTCGGGGCCGTCTTTCGGCATCCGGTCTTCCGGATTCGTGTGCACGATCCGCCTGATCAACTCGCTCGCGTCCGGATCTCCCGGAACGATTGCGGCCTTGCCGGACTTCGCCGGCTTGAGTGCGTCTTCCCGGAAGAGCAAATTGAGGTCGCCTTTGCGGCGCACGCCCCCGTGGCACGAAACACACTCGCTGTTCAGTATCGGGCGGACATCCGCGTTGAAGTCGATGTCCGATCCGCCACATCCGATCAACGTGGATGCCGCCAAAGCGAAGACAACGTTTCTTGTCGCTCGAAGGCGTCCAAATGCAGGCGCACGCATCGAACCCGATGCGGGCCCCTTCGACTGAATGGAGAACACCGACCTTGCCATCAGACGCGCTCGAGCTTGACCGGATACGTCTGATCCGCATTCCACTGGCACACGTAGACGTTCTTGTCGTCGTCGATGCAGACGTCGTGGCAGTGTTTGAACACGGGCTGGTCCTGCACCATGAGCTGGAGTTCACCGTCGCGGTATTCCGGCTCGGTGCCACCGGGATTCGAGACAACCCGATCGTCTCCGTCGAGGATCGTGACGAATCCGGAGCGGTCGGTGAGGTTCAGGTAGCGCAGCCGCGACCAGCACGCCCCCGCGTACAGGTTGTCGTCGTCAATGACCGCGCGGCACACGAACGCGCCCGGCAGAAAGATCGTCGACAGGTACTCGCCGTCGAGCGTGAACCGCTTGAACGCGTTGTGCATGCGCGACGTGCAGAGAAGCGTCGGGTTGTTCGCGTCGCGTGTATCGAGCGTCACGCCGTGGACCGTCTGGAACTGATCATCCGCATCACCCTTGCTGCCGAAAACGCGGATGAACTCGCCTTGTTCGGAGAACTGCAGGACACGCTGCGATCCGTAGCCATCTGCGACGTAGATGTCGCCGTTCGGCCCGATCGTCGTTTCCGTCGGATGGTAGGCCTCGCCCTCCTTATAGACGCCGATGTCTTTCGGATGCGGCAATCGCATCACGACCTTGCCGGCGAGCGTTGTCTTGACGACCTGCGGGCGGCCCTTGACGCCGTCCCGATCGAACCCGTTATCACAGATGAAGAGGAACTCCTCGCCGCCGGCGTCCCAGAGCGTCAGTCCGTGCCCGTCGGGGTATTCGGTTCCCCAGGTGGCCAGCAGCTTGCCCTTCTTGTCATAGATGAGCACGTTGTTGTGTGTGTCATCGCCAACCATGATCAGGCGCCCCCGGGAGTCCTGCACCATCTCGTGACAATTCTTGACGGGCGTCACGGAAGGGTCCTGCGTTCCCCAGTCGAGGTTGACGCGGTATCGGAATTCGCCGTGACCGATGATCTCATCGGAAAGCCTCGGGCGAATGATGACGGCGGGAGCAGACCTGCCGGTCAATCCCGGTGAAAAAACGGCGCCGGCGGCAGCTGCGGCTGCGGTACGGCCAAAATCTCTTCGATTCATCGGAGGGAGGGGTTGGTTGTGGTCACGTTACCGCTCTGCGGCGTCAGAGGCAAGACGGCCGCGCGCAACGTTCATTCAGGCGAAGAAAAGCGAAGCGGTGTTTCACTTCTGAACCTACTCGCGTTTGCGGCAATTCTCGCGATTGCTTTCGCTATTATATTCAGGCAAAGCCAAACCTCGTTTCGTCCGTGTCTGTCAGAATTGCCCCCCGATTTCTGTTCGCTGCCGTCATCTCGCTTGCAGGGATTGGCGTCTTCGCGGGCTGCGGTCGCAGTGTCGAGATCGATCCGCAAATCGCGGTGACGCTCCCGGACCGCGTGGACTACAACTTTCACGTCAAGCCCGTGCTCTCGGATCGTTGTTACGCCTGCCACGGACCGGATCTGCGTGCGCTGAAGGCGAAGCTGCGGCTTGACACCGAGGAAGGAGCGCTGAAAAAGAAGCTCGAGTCGGGCGGACACGCAATCGTCGCCGGGAGCCCCGCCCGCAGCAAGGTTGTAGATCGTATCCTCAGCGACGATCCGGAGTATCAGATGCCGCCTCCGGAGTCGAATCTCGTGCTATCGGACTACGAGAAGGCGCTGATCGTCAAGTGGATCGACCAGGGCGCGGAGTGGAAGCCGCACTGGGCGTTTCTGCCGGTCTCGCACGACGCGCCGCCCGCAGCCGAACCTGTCGAGGCAGACGCCGCCGGCGCGAGTGAATCAATGCGAGCGATCCCGGCGGGCTGGCCGGCGAACGGTATCGACAGCTTTGTGCTCGATCGCCTTGCTCACGAAGGACTCGTCCCGTCTCCGGAAGCAGACCGCGAGCGTCTGCTCCGACGGGTCACCTTCAACCTGACCGGCCTTCCACCGACCATCGAAGAGCTCGACATCTTTCTGGCGGATGATTCGCCGGACGCCTACGAACGCGCCGTCGACAGGCTTCTCGCTGCACCGGCATACGGCGAACACATGGCGGCGGAATGGCTTGACATTGCCCGTTACGCCGACAGCCATGGTTACCAGGACGACGGACTCCGCAACATGTGGCCGTGGAGGGACTGGGTAATCAGCGCCTTCAATCGGAATCTGCCCTACGACGAGTTTATTACGGTGCAGCTTGCCGGCGATCTGCTTCCGGATCACACGCGCGATCAGGTGCTTGCCACGGGCTTCAATCGAAACCATCTGCAGTCGCAGGAGGGTGGAATCGTTCCGGAGGAATACCGCGTCGACTACGTAGCGGATCGAACCAACACGCTCGGCCGCGCGATGCTGGGCATGACCGTCGAGTGCGCGCGCTGCCACGATCACAAGTTTGATCCGCTTTCTCAGAAGGAGTACTACCAGCTCTTCGCGTTCTTCAATTCGGTCAAGGAGTTCGGCAACATTCCGTACGCCGGTGAGGCGAGTCCGACAGTTATCCTGACCACACCTGCGGTCGACGATTCGATTGCGGATCTGCAGCGCCGAATCGACGCAATTCTTCCGCTGCTCGATGTCGCAAACGCCGAGTACGATGCGGGCTTCTTGCGTTGGAAGGAAGCGGCTGGTGCCGCGGCGGTCGCGATCGAACCCGCTGGACGGATCGCCTATTATCCGATGGATGCCGTCACGGAGCGCGCGCTGCAGAACCTCGACTCGCCGGCGGAGCCCGCACGACTTTCCGGCGATCCCGACAAATCGACGCTGACGGTCCCGGCCCATAAGGGGTCCGGGCAGAAGCTTGTTGGCGACACGTACGTCGACATGGGGCTCGACATCGGCACGTTCGAGCGGAACGACCCGTTCTCAATAAGCCTGTGGATGAGCATTGACGACGACAGCACTGAGGGTCCGCTGTTCAGCAGGTCTACGGGATTGTTTGACGGAAATCGCGGCTACATCGCGATGTTGAATGCGGATGGCACGTTGACCGCCAGCCTCAATCACGTGTTTCCTGCGAACTCGATTGAGATTCAGACTGTCGATCCTTTGCCGCGCAATGTGTTCCAGCATCTGACGATGACCTACGACGGATCGAGCAGGGCGGTAGGATTGAAATTGTACATTGACGGAAAGCCGCTGTCGACGAGGACCAACGCCGACAATCTGAAGATGTCGACGCTCTACCAGGTTGATCCACGAAACGGAAAACGTTCGAACTGGGGCGGGAAGCATCGGCTGCGACTCGGCTGGATCGAGCCAAATACGGCCAAGCTTGACAGCGTCGTGGTTGACGAGTTCATGGTTTTTGGTCGAGAGCTGACGCCGTACGAGGTGGGCTTGTTGGCCGAGACTGCGGGCGAACCGACGTCGGACGATCTTCGTGCGTGGTACGTCACAACGCAGGATCGAACCTATCGCGATGCGCTTTCGCACGTCACGAAGCTGCGCGGCGAGCAGAATGAAATTCTGACGCGGCAGCAGGAGACAATGGTTCTCGAAGAGCTTGACGCGCCGCGTCCGACCTATTTCCTCGATCGCGGCGCGTACGATGCGCCGCGCGATCAGGTCCAGCCGAACGTACCCGAGTGGATGCTCACGTTCGACGAATCGCTGCCGCGTAACAGGCTGGGGCTTGCCGAGTGGCTGACTGATCCGAAACATCCGCTGACATCCCGCGTCGCGGTGAACCGGATGTGGCAGCGGTTCTTCGGCAGCGGCATCGTCGCGACAACGGGTGACTTTGGAAACCAGGGAGCGCGGCCAACACATCCGGAACTGCTTGACTGGCTCGCGAGCCAATTCGTCGAATCGGGTTGGGACGTGAAGGCCCTACAGAAGCTGATCGTGATGTCCGCAACGTATCGCCAGTCGTCGGTTGCGGATGCGGATCTTCGCGAGCGCGATCCGGATAATCATCTTTACGCCCGCGGTCCGGCGGGCCGGCTCACTGCCGAAGAGATCAGGGACAACGCGTTGGCGGCAAGCGGGCTACTGGTCCGGAAGATTGGCGGTCCGAGCGTGAAGCCGTACCAGCCCGCAGGGCTCTGGAAGGAGCTTGCCACACGAAATGCCACCGTCTATGTTCAGGATCATGGCGACAAGCTCTATCGGCGAAGCCTGTATACGATCTGGAAAAGGACGACGCCGCCGCCATCGATGGTCAGCTTTGACGCGGCCGACCGAAATGTCTGCACGGTCAAGCGGCAGAGCACGAATACGCCGTTGCAGGCGCTGGTCCTGTTGAACGATCCACAGTATACCGAGGCGTCCCGTGCCCTCGCGGAGCAGGTACTGCGGGTTGTTACGAAGGATGACGCGGGCAAGATTGAACGGGCATTCCGGTTGCTGACGAGCAGGCGGCCGACTGCAGCGGAGCGGAACGCGTTGACACGACTGCTCGACGAGCAGCGGCAAGACTTTCGGGCGGATCCCCGTGCCGCCGGCCAATTGTTGGCGGTCGGCGAAAGCAGTCGGGATACGATGCTCCCAATCACGGAGGTCGCCGCCATGACGGTTGTGGCGAATACGATAATGAGCTTTGACGACGCGGTCATGCTGCGTTGATGAACCAAACGGAACGGATCATGGATCCCTTCGACGAGATCAAATACGGCTGCACGCGCCGGCACTTTCTGTCGCGATCGAGCCTCGGTATTGGTGGCGCGGCGCTCGCGTCACTGTTGAATCCTCTCGGTGCACTTGGGGGCGTTCCGGGTTCCGTTACGGATGCGCTGGCGGGCGGCACGGTCCCGATGCCGGGCGGCGGTGTGCTGAACGGCCTGCATCACACGCCGCGGGCCAAACGGATCATCTACCTCTTCCAGAGCGGCGGCCCGTCTCAGCTAGAGCTGTTCGACTACAAGCCGCTGCTTCGCGAAATGAACGGTGAGGAGCTGCCGGAATCGGTACGCAACGGACAGCGCCTTACGGGCATGACCTCGTTTCAGAAGTCGTTTCCACTCGCCGGTTCGCAATTCAATTTTTCGCGTCACGGTAGTTCGGGTGCAATGATCGGTGATCTGCTGCCGTACACGTCGCAGATTGCGGACGACCTTTGCATCGTTCGGTCGATGCACACCGAGGCAATCAATCACGATCCGGCGATAACTTTTTTTCAGACGGGATCGCAGCAGACGGGGAGGCCGAGCATGGGCTCGTGGCTGAGCTACGGACTTGGATCGGACAATGAAAATCTTCCCGCGTTCTGCGTGCTGCTGTCACGGAGCAATGACTACGATCAGCCGCTGTATGCGCGGCTGTGGGGCCCGGGATTCCTGCCGTCGCTGCATCAGGGTGTTCAGTTTCGATCCGGGAAAGATCCCGTTCTGTACCTGAACGACCCGCCCGGTATCGATGCAGCGGATAGGCGGCGGATGCTCGATACGCTGCGGGAGATGCACGAATTGCATCAGCGGGAGGTGCTTGATCCGGAAATCGAGACGCGCATTGCGCAGTACGAAATGGCCTATCGGATGCAGACATCCGTTCCGGAGACGATGGATCTTTCGGATGAGCCCGACGAGGTGTTCGAACTGTATGGCGAACAGGCGCGCATCCCGGGGACGTATGCGGCAAATTGCCTGCTTGCGCGACGACTCGCGGAGCGTGACGTGCGGTTCATCCAGCTGTATCACCAGGGCTGGGACCAGCATGGGAATCTTCCACGCGACATCCAAAAGCTTACGAAGGACGTCGACCAGCCCTCCGCCGCGCTCATCATCGATCTCAAGCGGCGCGGACTTCTCGAGGACACGCTGGTGATCTGGGGCGGCGAGTTCGGGCGGACGAACTACTCGCAGGGCAAGCTCACGGCAGACAACTACGGCCGCGACCACCATCCGCGCTGCTTCTCAATCTGGATGGCCGGCGGCGGGGTGAATTCGGGAACGGTCTATGGCGAGACGGATGAATTCGGCTACAACATCGCCAGCGACCCGGTGCACGTGCACGACTTCCAGGCGACGGTGCTGCACCTGCTTGGCATCGATCACGAGAAGCTCACGTTTCGCCACCAGGGACGGCGGTATCGACTGACGGACGTTCACGGCGAGCTCGTACGTGACCTGATCGCGTAGGCACCGATCTTCGCATCCTGCTGGATCCGACTCCCAACGTCACGTCGATGCGTCGAAGACATGGCGTCGATGGATTCGCTTGTTCAGTAGAAGCGCCGCGCGTCGTCGCTTCGACAGCGCGCAGTCAGGCCGTCGCGGATTGCCCGGATTCTATCCGAGCGTGAATCCGGCAATGACGAACAGCACGAGTGAAATACCCGCAGCCGTCATGGCATACGGAAGCTGGGTCCGAACGTGATCGATATGGTCAGACGCGGACGCCATTGAGGCCACGATCGTACTGTCCGATATCGGCGAGCAGTGGTCGCCGAAGATGCCGCCGCCAAGCGCTGCGGCCAGTGTCAGGGCGGGGTGGATGTCGAGCAGGTTTGTCATCGGAATCACGATCGGAATCATGATGGCAAACGTACCCCAGGAAGTTCCGGTCGAGAACGCCATGATACATGCCAGGATGAAAATGATCGCCGGGATGAATCCCGGATTGATGGTCGACTGCGCGGCCTGCGCGAGGAAGATGCCGGTGCCGAGTTCTTTCTGGGTGGCGGATATTCCAAAGGCCAGCGCCAGAACGATGACAACCGGCGTCAGCCCCTGGATGCCCTTGAGCGTGTATTCTGTCAGTTCCTTGACCCCCATGATACCCTGGAACGCATATAGTACCGACCCGACGATCAGACCCACAATGACACCCCAGAGCACTGCTTGTGAGCCGCTGCCCGCGAGGATGTCGCCGTCTCCCGTAAGCCAGAGCACGATCGGAACGGTTGCGACCATGGTGATAATTGGTGCCAACATGTTTATCGCGCGCCGCGGTACGTCGTCCGGAGCGGTCAGCGTCGTGACCTCGTCCGAAATCATCGGCTCGGCGCCGGGGCGGAGCAGGAGCCCGTCTTCACTGACGCGACGTTCCGCCTCTTTCATCGGTCCGATGTTCCAGTTCGTTACGATCACGAAAAACGCCATCAGCAGCGCGATGATCGAATAGAAGTTCAGCGGCAGCGACGACAGCAGGAACTTGACGGGCTCGTCGACCCCCTGCGTCATCAGAATTCCGACGATGTAGGCGCCCCACGCATTGATCGGGATGAGAAGCTGCTTCGGCGCACACGTGGCGTCGAGAATGTACGCGAGCTTCTCTCTGGAGATCTTCGCCTTGTCGAACAACGGCCGTGCAACAGATCCGGACACGAGCAGCCCGAAGTTCGACTCGAGGAAAACACTCATGCTCACAAGGCCGGCGATGAGCCCGACCGAGCGTTTCGACTTCACGAGTCGCGACTTATCGATCCAGTTGACGAAGCCCTCCATTCCGCCGGAGGCCTGCGTGAACGTGATGATGGCACCAATGAGCGCGCTGAACATCAGCGTTCGCGCGTTGCCCGGCTCGGTGACAGCAGCGAGAAACACGTCGACGGACTTGATGAGGCCCGTGACCGGGTTCATTCCGCTCATGATTGTCCATCCGATAAGAATGAACAGTCCGAGCGACAGGTACACCTGCTTGGTTTTCAGCGCCAGCCCGATCGCGACGATGGGCGGAATGAGGGAGAGCCAGCCGTAGGTTTCCAAAGGGCGGTCGGGTTGGTGCGGGTAGAGGGATGCGGTTTTCGGAAGTATAAAGAATGAATCGTAGAATCGTAGAATCGTAGAATCGTAGAATCGTGGACTGGAGGGAATGTAGGAGAATAGGAAAGTAGGAAAGTAGGAAAGTAGAAAGTAGGAGTGTGGACCCGTCCCCTATTCTGACAACTGACATCTGACGACTGAGAACTTCGCAACTGACAACTGACCTCTGACAACTGTGCCTGTCACTGCTCACTTCGCGAGCGAAGCGAGCACGTCCTTCATTCCTTCATTCCTTCATTCATTCC
>JAGQWL010000186.1 GCA_020437385.1 Bacteroidota bacterium | reverse complement strand
TTCCCAGCCTTGCAGCGTAGCCGTCGAGATTCCGAGCAACGCAGCGAAGCCTTCCTGCGATTGGCGCAGCACGCTTCGTGCAAGCATCACCGTCTCGCCGAACGAGGCCACCTGCCTTTTCTCAAGAATGGCACGCAACTCGTCAGCGGCCGTCCGAAGCGTCCATACGGTCTTGCGCCCTTCGCGAATTCGAACGAGGACACGACCGACGAATTCCATTGACCTGCCGTCGATCGAACCGCCGGTCTCGGCGGTGACCATTTCCGGCACGCTCTCCAGCAGTCTGCCGGAGCCTCTCGCAGATGTATTCCGTTTCTTCACGCGTCGCCTCCGATTGTCCCCGTAGTTCAATTGCTATCGCTACTCGTGAGTGGAATCATTGCCTGACAGCCTTTTCGTACTGGCGGAGTTGAAGTTCTTCCATCCCAGGTTCATTGACAATGTCGCGGACTGTATCAATATACGAGGCGCCTTGACCCGCCGGGAAATCGGCCCTTGCCGGTCGAGTGTCGTCCTTCTACCGGTGGACGAACGTAATCGAGTCTGGCACAAGGTCCATTGGCTTACCGTCGCGCCGCAGACAGCACGGCCGAAAGGTAAACGTGCTTTTCTTGAGTGACCTAATGAATTGCCGTCTTGAGAATCTAGGGTCAGACTCAAAAAGAATCATGAAGGGGACAGTCGTATCCGCCGGTACCACTACCGGCTGATGAATGCCGTCTCCTACACGTCTCAGTTCTGACGCTGACCACTTCGTTAGTCGAACTGAGTGATCGGCACCGTCCAGACTCGTCTGGCTAAGGTCGACTTCGATCGCAGAGGCCGATCTGTTCTCAATCATTCCCTCGAGCCCAACGAGTTGCATTCCCATATCCTCGAACGGCGCGCCGAGGTGCGACAGAGATACCTGGCCGTCCGTACTGACTACCGGAATCGAATTGTCGGAAGCTTGTACCAGGGTTCCACCCAGGTCCACGCAGCCACAGAGGGTGACTGTGACGATCACGGCCAACCGGAGCCAGTTGTTGTTTCCTTTCATGGTGTCAGGGTGCCGATTGGGCCTCGCTCAGTACGCTTGATCACCCGCGCACGCCGCCAAGGTAAGACACCGGCCGCCCCAACTCATAACCTCCACCTGCCCCGATCAACACGACGCGAGGAAGGGCACCGACCAAAGTCGACGGCAGGATGGCTGTTCGGCAACGTCGCCTTTTGGCTAAATTGCCCGAACCAGCAACCGACTCCAACGCCCACACACCTTGCCAGCCTCCGCCCGATCCAACGCCACCCTCTTCTTCGGCGACATCCACAACCACAACGCCCTCGGCTACGGGCTCGGCTCGCTCGAACGCTCGATCGACATCGCCCGCTCGCACCTCGACTTCTTCGCCTTCACCGGGCACTCGAGCTGGCACGACATGCCGACCATGGAGGGCCACCGCGAGAAGATCTGGTCCGACGGATTCGAGAAGCTCCGCAACGCATGGCCCAAAGTGCAGCAGCTCACCGCGGATGCGAACAAAGACGGCTCCTTCACGGCCTTCCTCGGCTTCGAGTGGCACTCGAGCCGCTTCGGCGACCAGTGCGTGATCCTGGGCGGCGACCGGCATCCGCTGATCGCGCCGGACAACGTCGGCGCCCTCCGCTCGTACTGCCTCGAGCACGGCGGACTCATGATTCCGCATCACCTCGCGTACGCGACCGGCCATCGCGGCGTGAACTGGGACGTCTTCACGGAAGAGTGCACGCCGCTGGTCGAGATCTATTCCGAGCACGGCAACTCGGAGTTTGATCGCGGCGGCTTTCCGTACTTCAGCCATTCGATGGGCGGCCGCGTGACGGCCAACACGGCGCGCCACGCCCTCGACCGCGGACTCCGCTTTGGCTTTGCCGCCTCGACGGACAACAACCGCGGATTACCCGGCGCGTACGGGGAGGGGATCCTCGGCGTGTGGTCCGAGGCGTTGACCCGCGACGCGATCCTGAAGGCGATCCGTCAACGCCGGACGGTCGCGTACACCGGCGACAGGATCGGCCTCTGGTACGAGGTGGATGGTCAGCCGCTCGGCTCCATTATTTCCGCGGGCCGGGATGTCGAGGTGTCGTGGGAGGTCGAGGGCCGCGACGCGCTGGATGTCGTCGAGGTCATCGTGAACGGCGAGATTGCAGATCGCTTCTTTCCGACTGCGGATGCTCCCGCTCCGGACGAGCCGTGTCAGGTGCGCCTAGAGTGGGGCTGGGGTCCGTGGGCGGATATCGATCTGGCGCGTGTCTGCGACTGGGCGTTCGAAATTCGTGCGGATGGCATGCGGATCGACTCGCTGTATCCGTGCCTGCAGTCCGGACCGTTCGACGAGGACCGCCGGCATCGCATCCGACAAACATCCGATCAGACCGTTGCTGTGACGTCGTACACGGGGCGGCAGGGAGCGTATCGCCAAAATCCGAATCAG
>JAGQWL010000185.1 GCA_020437385.1 Bacteroidota bacterium | reverse complement strand
TAAAGAAGCGTTTGCTCGCGTCTGCATTGTTGTGACTCTTGACATGGTTGGTGGAACTCAGGTGAAA
Organism: Bacteroidota bacterium; assembly: GCA_020437385.1. Taxonomy (GTDB): domain Bacteria; phylum Bacteroidota; class Rhodothermia; order Rhodothermales; family JABDKH01; genus JAGQWL01. The sequence continues at coordinate 3,743 of JAGQWL010000185.1, read as the reverse complement.
CTGGTATACGGACTGGTTACTGCCCGCGAGCGCCAGCAGGAAGAACACCCGGCGTAGCACGTCCAGATGACAACTGCTCAAGGGGTACCGCGGGTTGATCCCAGCCGAGATCAGCATTCGCCTTGCGAAGCATTTCGATTCGACGCTGCAGCAGACGAACGTTTTCGTCATCGTCCCATTTAGGGATTGAATCGGAACTACCCGGGACACTTACATTGGCGGCAAGCGTCAGCCCACCGAGCGAAGAATCCGCCAGGCGGTCACGGGGCATCTCGGTCTCCAATGACGGGTACGTTGCTTGACGCTTTGCGACAAGGCCCGACTCGTCGGAATCTGCCTTGTCGATGCCATTCGGCGCCGTGGTCACCGGAGCCTGCAGCGCAATTTCCCCTTCATTGCTCGACTCAGACCAGTCAAGCCGCGTAAGCCCGAGCACGACGCCGAACAACACTACGCTTGCTGCTACCGCATACCGAAGCGGATACAGATTCGTGCTCAGTCCTTTTATCAATCGCATCCCGCCAAATCCGGCCGGGGAGCTCGTACCGGTACCCGATTCGGCGACCGATGCCAGCGCCGATCGGACGGCTGCATCCACTACAGCCTGATCGGGTCTTGCGGGCAGACGATGGTCGAGAACAAACTTGGCTTCCTCGAGCCGCCTGGCTTCCACACCCTCCGACCCGCCCATACCCTGTATGCCACCTGCTGTGTCAGCTTCTTCGTAGAGCGAGATAATCTGTTGTAGCTTCTTATCCATACGCCTTAATCGTTGCGAACGCCTTGAACCGTGCGTCCTTCTTTACACACTTCCGAAACGCATGACCCGACCGCTTTAGTCTGGCCACATCCTGTCTGCACCGGTAATTCTTTTCTCTCGCCTCGCTATTCATCACATCGCTATTCATCACGTCGCTATTCATCACATCGCTATCTATCACGGGGCTATTCATTACAGCGCCAGGCCGCATCCCTGCTTCCCACATTACGCTTGAACGTATCGCCATCATCGTGATCATCTGCTGCCGGGCCCTCTCCTCACGTTGAAGTAGAGTAGTCCGCCAGATTCTCTTCTCTTGACTCTTCCATCATCTTTCTCAAATTCAGCAACGCGTAGCGCATTCTACCGAGCGCCGTGTTGATCGAACAGTCCGTCAACTCCGCGATTTCCCGAAAGGTCAGCTCCGACTCGTGGCGCAACAACAGCACCTCGCGCTGTTCCTCAGGCAGCTTCTCAATGCAGGCATACAGCCACTCCTGCTGCTGGGCGAGGTGCATCATCTCGTCCGCCGAGAGGTCCTGGCCCGGAAGCTGCTCCCAGTAATCCGCTGAGTCATCGTCGGAAGGCGTTACATCCGTCCATTTCTTGCGGCTGCGGATGTGATCCAGCGCTGCATTCCGAGCTATCCGCATGACCCAGTTGATCCACTTGCCCTGGCGCGTGTACGAGCCTCGGTCTTTGCTCAGGGCCCGGATGACCCTGATGTACGTTTCCTGAAAAAGATCACTCGCCACGCTGCGATCACGCACCATCCCGACGAGGTACCCGAATACCCTTTCCTGATGCCGCTCCACGAGTACGCGGAACGCACCTTCGTCGCCCGCATCCAGATAAGCGGCAACGAGCTCTTCGTCGGTTCGATGCATGTGTGAGTGGATCTTCGTGCCGATGCCTTCGGAAAACGATCCAGCATCCGGAATTATTGTGTACCCGATCGCCCCAAAAATCGATCGAAAACCGGGCAATTGACCGGTCCCGCAGCCGATTACGATCCCTGCAGGGTCACCAGTTCAGAACGTCCGAAAACAAGTCACCTTTGACGATCTGAAGCTCACTGGATCCCGGAAAATGGCCGGCATGACCGGGAATGACCGCCTTGGAAAAACCGAGACGAGCTGCTTCACCGAGCCGCTGGTCCATTCGGCTGACCGGACGCAATTCCCCTCCCAAACCGACCTCTCCAATGAAAACCGCCTCCTCTCCAGCCGGTTTCCCCTGCCACGAAGAAAGTACCGCCGCCAGCACCCCAAGATCGGCGGCGGGGTCGTCAAGGCGAATACCACCCGCGACATTTACGAACACGTCTCTTTCCGACAATGCCAGTCCGACGTGTTTTTCGAGAATCGCAAGGAGCATCTGCAGCCGCTTTCCCTCAAAGCCGTTCGTGGTTCGTTGTGGCGTACCGAAGGACCGATCTGCAACAAGCGCCTGGACCTCAGCGAGCAGCGGGCGCGACCCTTCCATCGTACATACGACCACGCTTCCTGGCGTGCCCACTCGGCGATTCGAAAGAAAGAGCTGACTGGGATTCGAAACATCCTGGAGCCCCGACTCCCGCATCTCGAAAACCCCAAGCTCACTTGTCGATCCGAAACGATTCTTAACCGCGCGAAGAATCCGATAGACGTGGTGCCGATCACCCTCGAAGTAGAGAACCGTATCGACGAGGTGTTCAAGTACCCGCGGTCCGGCGATCGACCCGTCGCGTGTGACGTGCCCCACTACAAAGATCGCCGTCTCGGTCTGCTTGGCTAGATGCATCAGGCGCGCCGCAGACTCCCTCACCTGCACGACCGACCCCGGTGCAGAGGGTACGTCCGGCACGAACAGCGTCTGAACGGAATCGACAATTACGAGATCCGCGTCGAACGACCGCACGACCTCCTCAATCACCAGGACATCCGTCTCGGAAAAGATGTGCATTCGCTCCGCGGGTACGCGCAGTCTCCGTGCCCGTTCGGCGACCTGATTTACGGACTCCTCTCCGGAGATATAAAGTACCGACCGGTCGAGAAGGCTCGGAATCTGCGTCAGCAACGTACTCTTTCCAATTCCCGGATCCCCGGCAATCAGCGTGATTGAGCCGGGAGTAACGCCTCCACCCAGCACGCGATTGAGTTCGTCCGAAGTGGTTCTCATTCGCGGCGTGTCCTGTAGGAGCACCTCCGAAAGTTCAATCGGCCCGGCCAGCCGTCCGCTCGACGCAGCGGGTGCCCCCGTCCGCGGCATGTTGTGCACAGATGGCGCAACGGGTTCGTACGAGCTCCATTCGTTGCAGGCCGGGCAGCGCCCCAACCAACGGGGTGCAACGGAGCCACAGCTTGTGCATTGGTAGCTTGTTTTCCTTTTCGACGTTGCGTCCGTTCGCATGGTGAACTGCCCGCTCGTTGATGTGTTTGAAGCGAATCTCAGATGTAGGGCAATTTCTTCCCGATCTGTGACAAGGGTCCGTCACACGAAGACGTGCTCAAAACGCGTGGAGGCGGCGATCCTGCCCAATACTGTCTGTTCGCATGGCAGACGAACGATGATCGCCGACACGCGAATCTTTGGTATACTATGTGTCGTACGGGGCGTCGTCCTCCACCAGACGCTGTTCGTTCGAAATTCCCGTTTCTTCTCTGATTACAGATCGAGTTAAGCTCGATCCGGACTTGCTTCCATGACGCTGACATTGATGAGAATGCTGGATCCAGTGGTTGCGCTCGGCCGATTCAGCATTCTTCTGGCTCGATCGTTTCGCTCCCTTGGCGAGGTTCGCCTTTACGGGCGCAACATCTTTGAGCAGATGGTCAAGATCGGGATTGAGTCCATTCCGATCGTCAGCCTCGCAGCCTTGTTTTCGGGTGCCGTCACGACGATGCAGACGGCCTATCAGCTGGTGTCGCCTTTCATTCCGGTGAGCGTCATCGGGGCTATCGTCGTTCCGTCGATCATACTTGAGCTTGGAGCGGTGGTGACC
>JAGQWL010000184.1 GCA_020437385.1 Bacteroidota bacterium | reverse complement strand
GATGCGAAATCGGCTGAGACGGCCAGAACCGCGCCGACGACCAGCGCCGCGGCCCAGCGGGCGCGTGAGATCGGTTCGGAATGTGCGTTGAGCGGACGAGGGAGCGTGGCGGCGACGACAGTCATTCGGCAGGTGTTTGGGGTTTGCAGTTGACACCGCTACGACGAAATACGGTCGGAGGATGCGGCCCGAAACAATCAGGTCACGGAGCGGCCGGTCAGCCTCCGTCATGAAAGAATCCTTCCGCGAGAGATTCTTCGGCCGCAATCATCAACTAGTGAGCTGTTTCAGAAAACATACGACGCGCACCGTCTCGTCAAATCCCAGGTGCTTGTGCAGCGTTATGCTGAGATCATTGTCGAGGTCCGTGTCGCTGGCAAGCTCGGCGTATCCGAGCTCCGTCGCCCATTTCTCCGCTCGTTCCATCAATCCTTTTCCATAACCCTTCCCGCGATGCGCCTCTTTCACAAACCAGGCCTCGACGTACGGTACGCGCGCCGATCGGCTCCCTTCAACAAAACCGCGAATATTGAGCTCGATGAATCCCGCAAGCGATCCGGGGGGATCTTCAAGAACAAACGTCTCGACAATGTCAATCGATTGACCATCAAAGTATTGCGCTAGTTCTTCCGCGTGATCGTCCGCAGACTCCGGCCACAACAAACTGCGCATCCCGGCCCACGCAGTTAGATCCGCCTGTACCGCCGGTCGTATTTCCATCGGGGCTGTTGAGTAAGTTGAAGTAATCCTGCCGTTGGTTCGTCTACCAATTTATGGAACTCCCCCTCCGCGACAATCTGCGCGATACCCTGAACGATGACTTCGCCGAGTTCATCGACGCCTTCGACCCCGTGCTTCGGCGTTTCGTTCGATCGCAGGCTTCCTCGGACGATGCAACCGAGGATATCGTACAGGATGTCTGGTACGGATTCTTCCGATCGCTTGAGCGCGGAGCCATCATAGAGGATCCGCAGGCGTGGCTGTACCGATCTGCTCGAAACCGAATCATCGACCTGTTCCGCAAGATCGAGCCAGTCGGGCTGGATGAATCTGACTACGACCGTCTCGACGACGAGGAATCGCCCGAGGAGGATCTGCACCTCGCCGAGTTCTTCGACCTGCTCGAGGCAGCGCTTGCTGAGCTTCCCGAGAACCAACGGACCGTTTTCATCCGCAATGAGATCGACGGCGAGACGTTGCGGGAGATCGCCGACGATGAAGGTGAGAACCTGAAGACGATTATCTCGCGGAAACGATATGCAGTGATCAAGCTGCGGGCGGCGCTGGGCGACTACTATGAGGAATTCTGGGGGGAATAGGGACGCACGGGTCGCACGGAGGCACAGAGACACGGAGGACACGGGTCTCACGGAGGCACGGAGGACACGGGTCTCACGGAGGCACGGAGGCACGGAGGACACGGGACTCCAGGAGGACACGGGTCGCACGGTGGCACGGTCGCACGGAGACACTGAGATGCAGCAGTCTGGCCGACATTTTAGCACGAGTAGAGTAATCGCGGCTCTCGTTCGTCTACCCTAACGAATCGACTTATT
>JAGQWL010000183.1 GCA_020437385.1 Bacteroidota bacterium | reverse complement strand
CTCGCGCGCCTGCTGGACGTGCCATTTACGATTGCTGACGCCACGACGCTCACCGAGGCCGGCTACGTTGGTGAAGACGTCGAGAACATCATCCAGAAACTGCTCCAGAAGTGCGACTACGACGTCGACAAGGCGCAAGTCGGGATCGTGTACATCGACGAGATTGACAAGATTTCCCGCAAGTCCGACAACCCGTCGATTACGCGCGACGTTTCGGGCGAAGGCGTACAACAGGCGCTGCTGAAGCTCATCGAAGGCACAGTCGCTTCCGTCCCACCGCAGGGCGGTCGCAAGCATCCGCAACAGGAATTCCTGCAGGTCGATACCACGAACATCCTGTTTATCTGCGGCGGCGCGTTCGCGGGGCTCGACAAGGTCATCATGGATCGTTCAGCGAAGAGCGGCATCGGCTTCAACGCGCACGTCGACACCGAGGCAAGCCGCAAGAACCTCGGCGAAACACTGCGCGACGTTGAGCCGGAAGACCTGGTTCGCTATGGCCTGATTCCGGAATTTGTCGGCCGTCTGCCGGTCATTGCGACCCTCGACGAGCTGGACACCGAGGCACTTGTCCGCATCCTGAAAGAACCCAAAAACGCCTATACGAAGCAGTACTCCAAGCTGTTCGAGATGGAAGACGTCGAACTCGACTTCCGTGAAGACGCGCTGGCCGCGATCGCCAAAAAGGCGATGGAGCGCAAGACCGGCGCCCGGGGCCTGCGTTCGATCCTGGAGTCGGTGCTGAATGAGGTGATGTACCGGATCCCGTCGGAGCAAAACGTCGCCAAGGTCATCATCGACGAGAGCGTGATCAACGGCGCATCGGAACCGATGCTGATCTACGAAAACCACGAGCAGCAGAAGGTCCTGCCGGAGTAGCGGCAGGACTAATTCCTTGAAAATACAACGGATTTCGCACGCAGGCTGAAAATACGGCTGTGCGTCCGAAATCCTTTGTTTTGCGGGCTGATTTCAGTCAGTGTGCGCAAAACGACCGTCAATTTACACTTCGCCACGAAAGCATTACAGAAATTGACCGTAGCGCCATGTTCAAGGTCGATTCTATCAGTCAGAATGATTCAAGCTTCGAGGCGCTAGCGCAGGAGAAACCATGCCATTGCTGAAAGATGTTCCGATAGTGACGCTCCGCGATATGGTCGTCTATCCCCATGGCGTCCAGCCCCTCTTTATTGGCACCCCGAAATCCATTCGAGCGCTCGAGCACGCCCAGGCGAACGACAAGGAAAAGAAAGTCCTGCTCGTGGCGAAGCGGGACCCGGAAAACGAAAATCCCGGCCCGACCGACCTGTATGAGTTCGGCACGGTCGCCGCGATCCTGCAATTGATTCGCCTGCCCGACAAAACCGTCAAGATCCTCGTCGAGGGTGGGAGTCGTGCCAGCATCCGGGCGATCAACGATACCGAGGACTTCTTCTTCGGCGACGTCGAGACACTCGAAGAAGAACACATCAGCGAGGCCGAATCCGAGGCAATGGTCCGCTCGCTCATGAGCGCGTTCGACCAGTACGTGCAACTCAGCAAGAAGGTTCCACCCGAGGTCATGACCTCATTGTCGAGCGTGGATGATCCGTCGCGCCTCGTCGACACGATCGCCGCGCAGCTCAGCCTCAAGCTCGAAGAAAAGCAACGCATACTCGAAATGACCTCACTGGGTGAGCGTATCGATCACATGCTGCACCTGCTCGAGACCGAGATCGATCTGTTCAACGTGGAGAAGCGCATCCGCGGCCGCGTGAAAAAGCAGATGGAGAAGAGCCAGCGCGAGTAT
>JAGQWL010000182.1 GCA_020437385.1 Bacteroidota bacterium | reverse complement strand
TTTCCCGATGTCGGCCCGGCCGTGAAGCTCGCGACCGGAGCCTGGTTCCCACTACCACTAACCGTCACCGTCGCGAACGCAAAGCTCCTGGCCCCACCATCATCAACGACCTCGAGGCGAAGATTATAGGTGCCGGGGGTCGTATACGTGTGCGTGGCCGTGACGCCGGTGCCATTGACCCCGTCGCCAAAATTCCATTTGTAGGAAACGATCGAGCCGTCAACGTCGGTCGACGTCGACGCGTCCATCGAGACAAGCAGCGGCGCACCGCCGGTCAACGGGGTTGCCGTAAAATTAGCCGCGGGCTGCTCGTTGACGCCCTCATTCACCGTGATTGTCGTGCGCCGGATGTGTGTCGCCCCGTCATCATCTGTGACGGTGAGCTGGATCGTGTAGCTGCCGGGCGTATTGAACGTGTGAGCCGCGCTTTGTCCTGAACCGCTCGATCCATCGCCGTACGCCCACGAGTACGAGACGATCGAACCGTCGACATCTGTGGACGCGCTCGCATCCACGGACACCAACAGCGGCGCGACGCCGGACGTGGGAGTCGCACTGAATGACGCAGTAGGTGCCGCATTCTGTGGAGCGGTCACGACGATCTGGACGGTGGCAGAACCGGTCGCCCCGTCGTCATCCCGGACGGTCAGCGTCGCGTTGTATGTGCCGGGATTGTTGTAGGTGTGCGAACTCGACGCGCCACTGCCGGTTGAGCCGTCTCCAAAGCTCCATGCGAATGATGCGATCGTGCCGTCGGAGTCAGTTGAACCGGTTCCGTTGAAGCCCACAGTCAGCGGTGCAGTGCCGGACATCGGTGATGCCTGCACGACGGCGGTTGGAGCCGAATTCCCGCTTCCTGTGACCGTCACCGAAGAACTGGTTGAAGTTTTCGCTCCTGCATTGTCGGTGACCGTCAGCGTAATTGAATAGGCACCAGGGGTCGAGAATGTGTGGCTCGCGGTCTGGCCCGTTCCGTTCGATCCATCACCAAAACTCCATTCGTAAGAGGCGATTGTACCGTCCGGATCCGATGACTGCCCCGCATTAACCGAGACGTTCAGCGGTGCAGGTCCGCTCGTCGGGCTGGCCGAGAACGCGGCGACGGGAGCCTGGTTGGCTGCGCCAACTACTATTTGCACCTGATCCGTATCGGAAGCGCCGTCGTCGTCAGTCACTGTGAGCGTTGCCGTGTAGGTACCTGCAGACGAGTAGATGTGATGAATGGTGAACCCGTTTGCCGTCGCACCGTCTCCGAAGTTCCACTCCCTGGAAACGATTGTGCCATCAGAGTCACTTGACGGCGCCGACGTAAAGAGAACGTCCAAGGGGACCGTACCGCTCTCTGGAGTTGCTCGCATGGAAGCCGTCGGCGCGGTATTGGGTGCGGTTACGGTTATGGTTGTAGATGCTGTCGCTGTCGCCCCATCGTCATCCCGAACCGTCAGCCTGGCGGTATACGTGCCCGCGGAGTTGTACGTGTGCTGTGGAGAGACACCACTTCCTGACCCTCCATCGCCGAAGGTCCAGCTGTAGCTGATGATCGATCCATCAGAGTCATTCGACCCGCTCGCGTTAAACGAAACGGTCAGTGGAGACGTACCCGATCGGGGGTTCGCGGTGAATGACGCCTGCGGCGCAGAGTTCGCTGGAGCGCTGCTTCCCACGAGTGACGTGAGTCGGTAGATGGCGTCCGCGGTGAAAGACCCTGTTCCCTTGTACGGTGGGTTGGAATCAAATCCCGCTGTTACCGTGGAACCGGAGGCCAGACCAAACTCCTTTCCGGCCGACTGGTCCCACAGGACAAATCTCATCGCCTCATTGGCCGCCATCCCATCGACCGCCGTCGTAAACGGGTCGTCACCCCAGACCGTCAAGGCAATCACCGATCCCGTCCATGTCTCAACACCGGCGCACAAACCAGACGCGTTGTAGACTGCGATCTCATCGCCTGATGTAAACGCGGCGCCATCGACAGTTGGAGCGACAACGGGCTCAATGATGACGGATGCATTGCTGCCGGTGGCGCTGACGCATTCGGAAAAATGCGTCTGCGCTTCTGCGAAATGAGATACTGCCGCAAGTGTGGCACCCAGCAGGAGTGCACTTGGCTTGAACTTCATCGGGCTGGGAAAGGCCGCGTCTGGATGGTGGAACCGGGCGAGCGCCCGGGCACAGGTTACTTCCGAAGAAGCATCTGCTTATGTGTAATGGTATCGTCCGTAACGAGCCGGTATAAATACAGGCCGCTCGCTCGGTCCCGCGCATCAAATGCCACCGTATGCCAGCCTGCATTCTGGGTTTCATCAACCAGGACTGCCACATGCTGCCCGGCAACATTGTAAACGTCCAGCCGAACGTGGCCGTCTTCAGGTAACGAGTAGCGGATGGAGGTCTCGTTCTGAAACGGATTCGGAAAGTTCTGCTCGAGTGAGGACTGTCCAGGCAGTTCCGCAATCTTCGCAATAATAACCGCGTCGGTACTGTAACGTATCATACCGTCCGGGGACAGACTGCCATCGAGACCTGAGCGAACTTCCTCAACATCGACGCCGTCAAGGCGGGTGCCGTCAGCGTTGGCAAACGTCAACGTCAGAACCTGCCCTTCCTCGACGCCCTCCACGGAGGCAGTCGTGAACGGATCGTCTCCCCTCAGGTGGATCAGCGCAATTCCATTTTGAACGACGCCATCTCCTACCGCCGTGCCGTCATGCGACTCAACCGAGACAAGTGTTCCATCTGCCACACCGCCCGCCTCCACAACGAGTACGGCGCTGCTCGCCTGTGAGACGACCTTCGTCTGAATGTCCTCACCGTCTTTGCCAGACGCCGACGGATAGGTCAACTGACCGTCAGCGGACAGATGAATCTTGTAGCCTTGACCGGGTTGGAGTGAACCGATCTCGTTGATCGAATATGCCGGATAGTACACCTTCCCGGAAACATCTTTCACGATGTTCACCTTGCCTCCCAAACCTGCCAGAGCATCCACGATCGGTATGGAAGACCGGCGAGGAAAAGAAAGGTGGTTCCATCCCGCTGCAAGCGCCAGCGATTGACTTGCAGAAACTTCGTAGCCGGAGAGCCGCAGCGTCTGAGGCGAATTTGCATACACCTCGTAGGCGGCCGACGCCGTCCAATTACCGATGGTGTTGAGCCCCGACGGCGGATGATACTGGCGACCCGCCTCATCCTTGACCAGTAAAATCTCAGACTTGATGGCATCGAACACAGCCGACATGCCCGGGCTCGCCGGCTGTACCCAACTCGACACGAGATTCCAGCCCTGCTTCAAATTTATCGACTGCGAGCTCTGTGGCAGCGATGCACCCGTGATCGTAACTGTCCGCGCCGTGGACGTCGTCGTGAGCCCCTTGTCGTCCGTCGCACGAGCGGTAATGGAATACGAGCCGGCGGACGACGGCACCCAGGTGTATTCGTACGGGGCACTCGTGTCAGTGGAGAGTCGGTTGTTTCCGAGCCAGAACTCCACACGCGCCACCGAACCGTCCGCATCTGCCGCAGTGGCCTTCATCACGATAGACGACCCGACCTCAAAACTGCTATTGTTCGCCGGCGACGAGAGTGAAACCGTTGGTGCACTGTTGCCTCCATCGTTACCGCCCGAGTACAAACTATGCCAGTCCACCTTCGGCCAGGCGACCTGTGCCCAATCTGCCATTCGGGAGAGAATCGCCGGGTCAACGCCAATTCGATCGAATTCGGGAATCAGGCGATACATCTGAGTCGCATACTCCTGATTAACCAGGAAGTAGCCATCCCTTACGGTTCGAGGATCAAACGAAGTTGGACTCAGACAAAACGGCGCTTCTCCGCGGCACCAGTCATTCGGGCTGAACTCCTCGGTCTTCGTGATCCACGCATCCAGCACGGGTTCGATGACATCCTTGAACTCGGTCCGATTCAGGGCACCGCGATTCGTTCCGTAACCGACCTCCTGATACCACAAGTAGGCTGGAGTGATGTCCCTCCAGTGCCATCCTGTTGATTCGCCGGCGCCATCGGCATTGTCGAAGATCTGCAACGACTTCATGTACGCCGTCAGGTGACGCATCGTCTGATCAACCTGGAAGTGTTCGTCGACGTTGTCGATGTGCGGAAGGTGATACTT
>JAGQWL010000181.1 GCA_020437385.1 Bacteroidota bacterium | reverse complement strand
CCACGATGCAATCCGCACTCAAGGGGCTATTACGCACCGGGATCATTCGCGAAGACGAAAACGCCGGAAGCGTCAAGTACCGACTCGAGGATCCGTTCTTCGGAGAATGGGTTCGGTTAGTGGTGGGGTGATGAGCCTGATCCTCATCCTCGGTGCGTCGCAGAGTCTGTTCCTGGCGCTGCTACTTGCGACCCGACGCGACAACTCTGCCGCCAACCGCATTCTTGCGGTTGCGATGGTTGCGTTCGCCGTCTTCATCCTCGAGGACGTCTCGTACGAAACCGGATATTTCCGCGACTTCCCGCACGTGATTGGCTTGTCAAAGCCGCTCGTTTTCTGTTTCGGTCCGCTGATGTTTCTCTACGTGGTGACGGTGAGTCGCGGCGGTCACGATGTGCCCCGCAGGTTGTGGCTCCACTTTATCCCCGCCGCAGTCGTTCTTGCAATAACGCTCCCCTTCTTCGTCAAGTCCGGCGGCGAGAAGCTCGCGTTCCTCGCAGACCTGCAGCAATACGGTGCACCCGCCTACCTGGCCGTTATCGAGAACCTGCAGTACGTACACGGGATCATCTACGTCGTGTTGACACTCGTTCTGCTGCATCGCCACCGGCGATCCATCGAGCACTTCTATTCGTCGACGGAGCAGATCAACCTCGTGTGGCTTCGCAATTTGACTGTCGGAATTGTGGTTATCTGGATCACGGCCTCCGGGTTGCACGTCCTGCAGCTTGCCGGATTCGCTTCCGGCGAACTGGAGGGCCAGGTGACGCCGGTTATTCTGTCGATACTTGTTTATGCAATCGGGTACTTTGGGCTCCGTCAGCCAGAGATCTTTGACCGCCGGCGGCTTCCCGAACCAGCCGACCCGGTCCCATCGTCTGTCGAGGGGGCGGGTCCATCCGCTCTATCCCGATCAAGGGTCGACATGCCGCTGCCGGCGAACCCCGTCGCCTACGAAAAATCCGGACTTTCACCCGAGCGGGCCACCGCAATCGAACGGGATCTTCTCGAACAGATGCGAACGACGCAGCCGTTCAAGAACAACGGCCTTACACTTCCGCAGCTTGCCGAAAGCATGGGCATTTCCGCCCACCATCTTTCGGAGGTTATCAACGTTACGATTGGGTCCAGCTTTTATGATTTCGTCAACCACTACCGGGTAGACGAAGTCAAGCGTCGTCTGGCGGATCCCGAATCCGCCCACCTGACGCTCCTCGCGATTGCGGAGGAGTCCGGCTTCAACTCGAAGTCTTCCTTCAATTCCTTCTTCAAGAAGGCGACGGGACAAACCCCGTCGCAATACCGGAAAGAAATCCAGAACGCCTCCTGAACGGACTAATCCGCGCTGTTTCCGGCTTATCGCACGTGCGTCTCCCTCGGCAGTCGTCCGCCCCGATCGGGACGGTCGCTTGAAACACGACTTGCCGATTATCCTGCCGCCACTTACGTCAAAGCACAAAGTGGAGCAGGAGATTCATGAACAAGAAGCTGATCTGGACCGCAGCGCTGATTCTCGCGGCCGGCTGCGGCAGCGTTGACCCCGACGAGCCAGGGGCGCTCGTTCCGGGGACCGTCGATGATGATGCGTCGCTACCGTATGTCGAAATCAACGGGACACGGCTACACGCGACGACATTTGGCGATTCGGCGAACCCCATGATTGTTGTCCTCCATGGCGGACCCGGGGCGGATTACCGCAGCCTGCTGCCGCTGCGAGTCCTCGCAGACGACGGCTACTATGTCATTTTCTGGGACCAGCGCGGGGCAGGGTTGTCACGTCGGCACGATGCTTCGGACATCACGCTTGAGGCCTATCGCGACGATCTACGGCTACTGATTGACCACTATACCTCGTCCGCGAACCAGCCTATTGCCTTCATCGGCCATTCGTGGGGTGCAATGTATGCGACCATGTTCGTCAACGAATTTGGTGATCTCGATGGGCGCATTCGAGGTGCCGTCCTCAGCGAACCGGGCGCATTCACGAAAAAACAGCTCGATGCGTATTTCGAACGCCTGTTCGGGTCGGTCGCTTTCGTCGGCGAACAACTCAACGACATGACCTGGTCCGGGCAATTCATCACGGCCAGAGAGCACGCGCGAGCGGACTACCTGGGCATGGTGCAATCGGCCGGCGGCTTTCCGGCGGAACATCACGATCCGGACAATCCGTCACCGCAGTTCCGCATGGGTGCGATCGCGCAGAAGCGGCTTTTGGCAATTGCAGAACGCGACGGATTCGACTGGACGACTAATCTTGGTGGATTCACGACGAAAGTACTCTTCCTTCGGGGAAGCCTAAACGAGGCCATGCCGCTGTCGCATCAAATGGAGCTGGCGTCGAGCTATCCGGACGCGGAGGTTGTAACCATCGAAGGCGTCGGGCACGACATG
>JAGQWL010000180.1 GCA_020437385.1 Bacteroidota bacterium | reverse complement strand
GATGTAGCCGATGGGCACCTGCTTCTGGGCCGCTACTGTGGTGAGGGACAACACGACAAGGAGTGCCGCGTGTAACACGAAGCTGATGCCAAATGCGTAGGCATCATTTCGGGTAACGGTCGATGAATGCTTTGCGGCCATGATTCGGTGGTGGGATCGAAAACGACTGCCGACGAGCGCTTAGACGCCCATTCGCCCCTGTTGTTCGGACTCCTGCTTGCCGAGCAAACTACCTGCCGAACTCCATGTTTCCGCGATCACGTATCGTGGTCGAGCCTTCACTTCGTCGTACACCCGCCCTAAATAGGAGCCGACCACTCCCAGAAAGAAGAGTTGAAGCCCTCCGAAAAAGAAGGCGACGAAGATCAGTGACGCCCAGCCCGACACGAGTTCCGGTTGGAGAAGCTTCGCGAAAACCGCCCAGACGAGACCAAGGATCGACAACAGAGACGTAAACAAACCAAGCCGGACGGCATACTTCAGCGGCTTGTTCGTGAACGACGTGATCCCGTGGCCAGCCAGCTGCACCAACTTTCGATACGGATATTTGCTCGTGCCCGATGCACGGCCTTCGCGATCATATTCAACGCCGATTTGACTGAATCCGAGCCACGCGATCAGGCCGCGCACATAGGGTTGCTGCTCTCGAAATTGTCTGAACGCGTCGATAACCGGCCGCGAAATGAGCCTGAAGTCACCCACATCCGGTGGCGCGTCAAGACCGGTAAACCGCTGGAAGAACACGTAGTAGCCGTGTCGAAGCCGGCTCGTCAATGACGATTCCCCGGCCCGACTGCGTCGGATGCCGTAGACGACATCGTGTCCGGCGCGCCACTGTTCGATAAGAGCATCAACAACAGTGAGCGGGTCCTGCAGGTCTGCATCGAGCACCACCGCAGCGTCGGAGCGTACTGCCGACAGCCCGGCAGTCACGGCCAGCTGGTGCCCGAAGTTGCGGGAGAACCGGAGGAGCCTGTATCCACGGAGTTCACGGACAAGCGACTGAAGCAATCGAAACGTCGCGTCTTTGCTGCCGTCGTCAACGATAATCACCTCTTCCACCGACGGGTGAGCGACGCGGTACTCTTCGATCTCGTGAACCAGGCGTTCCACGCTCTCTTCCTCATTGAAAACGGGTACGACAAACGCGATTGAACCGGACGCAGCGTGTGCCGCGTCTGCGTGAACGAGTCGGTTTGTGCTGATGTCCATTCCCGTCGGCTGAATGCTGGTCGACCTCGATTGCCAGAATATCCAGAATATACAGAGCCGGCGATCGGTACCGGAAGGCAACTACTCCGCGCGCTTCAGACCAGGCTGTTCCAGAATCAGGCGAAGCGAGATCCGGTGCGAATATCCGAGCTCAGAGACAAGGCCGGCAAAGTCACCAAAACCGTAGTCTATGCTGACCTGCCTCAACGTCAGACCGGTTCCGATGGAGGGAGTTATGTCCAGACCATTGCTCTTTGAGTAAGCCACGCGACTCACGCCGGCACGAAACGCGACGACATCCTTGATGTTGTATTCCGCTCCAAGTCGCGGATGAAAAGAAACGTCCCCCACGTTAACGACCTGCGACCTCTGCCCGTCAAAGGCAAGGTCGACGTCGAAGCCGAGCGTTAGGTCGTTCGCTCCGAATCCGTACGTGGCACCCGATCCAAGACGAAGAACCGGCAGGACCAACTCCGTCCCTCCGGAAGGCAATTCGTCGCCGAATACATCGCGGATATTTGAGAGCGACGACTGATTGACACTCCAGCTTTGAAGCATCGTCGACGCATCCTGCAGATTCGCTCCGAAGGAATAGCGTCCTGTCCGGTACTGCAGACCAATATCAAAACTGTAGCCCCAGGCGCTGGCAAAGTCGCCGATCGATCGCCGAATCACTTTGGCGGACACCCCCGCAGCCAGACTTTCCCGCACGAGCCGCGTATAGCCAATAAAGAAGGCGAGATCAGCCGCAGAGAACGTCTCGAAGTAGCTCTCCGGATTGGGCTTCGGTTGATCCCTCTCGGCGTCCCAGGCATCGAGCGTATTCTTGATGTCATTCACCCCGCTGCGAAAGAACGAGATACCGACCGTCGACCTTTCATTAACCGGAAACGCGACGGCTCCATAGTCGAACGAAACCACGCCGGCGAACCGTTCCGCGTGCATGTACGCGAATTCCGGATAGGTGAGTTCTGACAGGCCGGCCACGTTCCAGTAGCCGGAGGTTACATCGGATGCGATCCCGACGGCAGCGCCACCCATCCCAAGGGCGCGGGCTCCTACCCCACCTGCCAGAAAGTCGGCTCCATACTTCGCTACTGTTTGTGCGTCCGAGGATCCGGCGAAGGCAAAAAGAATCGCGAAAACTGCGTGGCGTATCGACATGGATGCGGCGGCGAAAGACCCGGAGAGCGTCAATCCCACGGGCAGGTTGTGATGAAGCGATTTTACATACAGGCTGATTGCGCGTTCCCCAACCTTCTATACGGAGAATTGTCAATAATCCGGACCTGATCCTCTCCTATTGCGTATTCTGCGACCTCCTAAATGGGCGCAAAATGAAAGTCATCCTTCGCAAGAACAAGGAGAAGTACCTTACAAGAGGCTATCCGTGGGTATTCTCCAACATCATCGACGCCGTCGAAGACAATCCCGGCACCGGGGACATCGTCGATATTTCCGACGCATCCGGCTCGCACCTTGGGTGTGGTTTGTACAACGCAACGTCGGCAATCGCCGTCCGATTCCTATCTCACCGGCGCGCGGCGGATGTCTCGGAAGACCTTTTCCGTGAGCGGGTCAGAGATGCCATCAGCTTCCGTGACCAGACAATGCCCGGTCTCACGCACAGGAGGCTGATCTACGGGGAGAGCGACGGGCTGCCGGGACTGGTTATCGACCAGTACGGCGACGTCATTACGTGGAGTTGCCTGTCTGCCGGTATGGAGATGCGTCGGGACATCCTGCTCGACGAACTACGTACCCTGATTCGACCGTCGGCCGTCGTTGAGCGAAACGATGTCCAGCTTCGAGTGAAGGACGGGCTGGAGGAACGGACCGGCGTTATCGAAGGCACGTTGCCGACGCCCGTTCGAATCGAAGAGGATGGCGTCTCTTTCGACGTCGACATACTGAACGGCCCGAAGACAGGCTTCTTCATCGATCAGCGACCCAATCGTCTTGCAAGCCGAACGCTCGCTCGTGGACGATCTGTGTTGGATCCCTTTTGCGCCGACGGTGGCTTTGGACTGCATGCAGCCTACGCGGGCGCCGCACGCGTTCTCATGGGAGACATCTCTGCCGCAGCAGTCGAGCGCGCAACTCACAACGCCGAGATCAACAATCTGCAAGCGGTCACGCAAATTGAGCGTCGCAATGCGTTGGACTGGCTCGGGCTGCTGGCCGAGGCTGATGAGCGCTTCGACATGATCATCCTTGATCCACCGGCATTCGCAAAGTCAAAGCGAAATCTTGACGATGCTACGCGGTCGTATCAACGACTGAACATTACTGCCTTGCAAATACTCGAACCGGGTGGCATACTCGCCACCTCCTCCTGCTCGCAGGCCCTGTCTGAAACGGATTTTCTGAAGATCGTTCACTATTCCGCACGAAAGGCAGATCGTCGCCTCCGCCTTCTGCATCGCGGTGCCGGCAGCCCAGACCATCCGGTACTCTCGTCAATGCCGGATACCGACTATCTGAAGTTCTACATTTTCCAGATTGTCGGCGACCACTGTCCGTAACTGCTACCGATTGACTCTTCGAAGCCGCGCGGCAAAGGCGCCATCCATCGCGTCAACGTGCGGTAGACTCACGTAGCAGCCTTCGGAGGTAGGCACCTCCAGATCTGGTACGACCGGAACGACCGGAACGAGCTCGAAGCGACTGTCAGCGTCCAGAAATTTTTCGACCTGTTCGAGGTTCTCCTCAGGTTCGATTGTGCACGTACTGTACACGAGGCACCCACCGACCTTGACTGCGTCGGCGGTCGCCCTCAGAATCCGTCCTTGAAGCCCTACAAGTTGTCGTATTCTGTCAGGTGTCATACGCCATCGAAGGTCCGCGCGCTTCGAGAGAACTCCCAGGCCGGAGCACGGAACATCTGCCAGTACGCGATCAACTTCCGATACACCCGGTGGTTGCGTCGCATCAGCACGCAGGGTCCTCACAATCGAACATCCCAGACGTTCGGCCGCTTCCGCAACCTTCTTCAATCTTGTGGCATCACGATCTGCGGCGATGACGTCACCAACGTTTCCCATCAGCTCGGCAGCATACATGGCCTTGCCACCCGGCGCCGAACACACATCCAGGACGGTGCCGCCCTGCGCCGGCTGTAGGACCCTAACAACCAGACCGGCAGCTTCATCCTGGACTGAGAAATGGCCGCCCGCGAACTCCTCCGAGCGCAACACCGCAGACAACTCCACTACACGAAGGAAATCCGCAGTTCGCCCACGTTCAGACCGCACGCCGAGAGATGACAGGCACTCTTCGACGCGCGACAAATCGCTGCGTAGCCGATTCACTCGAAGTCCAAACGTCGGATTCGTGTTGTTGTAACGGAGCAGTGCGACACACTGATCCTCACCAAAACGGCTCATCCACCGCGATACGATCCAGTCAGGATGTGAGTGAGCAATCGCAAGGTCGACTACGCGATCACCAGTGTCGGGTTGGGGCAGTTGGCCTCGCGTCCTGACACATTCACGAAGCAATGCGTTGACAAGTCCGCCCGCACCCACGCGAACTGTAGTTTTTGCGATGTCCACCCATTCATGTACGACGGCATGATCTGGTGTGCGCATCAACAGGAGATCATGAAAAGCCAACCGGAGAATCGTGCGTACTCGCGGCTCGAGCTTGTTCGCCTGACCTGAATAGAAGGAATCGATCAAGAAGTCGAGCCATCTCCTCCATCGGATCGTTCCCGATGTCATTTCGACCGCCAGTGCCGATTCGCGAGGTGACAGGTGAGCGTCCGGCACTTCACCTGTTCGTGACGAAAGAAGTCGATCGACAGCGACGTGACGTGCAGATGGCGTCTTCATGGGCAACAATGGATCCTTATCGTGCCCAAAAATATAGGGGAGCACCCACTGTCGTGAGCGCTCCCCCAAGGAATCCATCGAAAAACCAACCGTCTACATGAACAAGCTCGCGAGAGACGGTTTCGAAATCTGTTTGGTTGCGACATCCGCACCCGACCCGTAGGCCTCGTGCAGGTCGGCCTGAACCATCCTTTCGAGATCCCGTACTTCCTTGTCGGTCACTCGAACGGCAAGGCCGCTGCCGCGCAACTCTTCCTGAAACGTTCGCCGATCGCCCGATTGGAAATTGAACATCGAGTCATCCATCGAGGTGTCTACCTTGATATAGTGTACGCTCGCAGAGTTCTCGCTCTGCTGCGCCATACACATGATTCGGGCATCGCCTTCTCGCGATCTTACGACAGCACCGAAGAAGACTGGATGGAACTCCGTGACACTCATATTCTTGATCTGGGCCGATTGATTACTCCTGTTATATCGGCTCGCCGGCATACTTGTTAAGCAGGTTCATCGGCGAAAAGTAGTCTCAATCCAGCGAACCCGTCCGCACCGCGTGGATAAAATCTGTCAGAGGCGGATCGACTCCGGCGTCCCGAAGAAGCATTGTCGCCTGGCCTCTGTGGTAGGCCGAATGAAGCGACACATGAGTCAGGATCTCTTCAACGCGATTCGCCCACGGCACCCCCTTAGAGTTGGTGTAAGCGATCGGCCTCATGAGCTTTTCAGTCCGCTGATTGTCCAAAAACTGAGCATACGCGGCCTCCAGAGACTCCAACCTGGTTCGAATCTGGTCAAGGCCCTCTTCCGGCCACACCGGCATCTGCTGCTTGTCCCCATGTAGACGATCAAGCCAGAGCTGTTGCGCGGCGACCAGGTGATTCAGAACGCGAACCAGTCTTGCCGGCGGCGAATCGAGGCTAATTGCCGCGTCAAGAACAACTCGTGTTGCCCAAAACTCATAGCGGAAGGCCCGCTTCAACTGATCGAGGTAATCCATGTCTGGTCAGATTCAGGTTCGGTAGATGCGGCTCTGGTGCTTTGCCGCTTCGTTCAACTTAGCCACGAATCAATCCCGATGCACCACCCTGTCGTGGTCGTATCAGTCACATCGCACGAAACGGTCTCTTCTCGAACGGGTCCGGTCTCACGCGCGGATTCATTTTGAGACACACACGGCCTCGGTTCCCTTCCATCTGAGCGCACTGCGGCGTGCGGACGTCGCTGGAGCGTCGAATGCAACGCAATTTCGCTTCTGCACCAACGCCACGCCGCGACTTGTCAGACTCCGGTGAGAATGGCAGCATCATTGTAAGAGATGCGGACTACTGCTATCGACAATTCTCTTTTTGCAAGAACGATGATCTACCGCATTTCAGATCCGACGCAGGCCAACAACAATTTCGACCTGGCATCTCTGCGCAACCTGGGTATTACCGTACTGGTGGCCGTTCTCACCGTCGCGCTGTTCGCCTGATACTGCTCTACTGTCACGGACTACGGGCGAAGCTCCCTGATCGCTGCCCTGGCGGCGATATAGAGCGGATCGAGCGGAGGCGCCACGGGTGGATTGTACACGAAATCCAGGTTGTCGATTCGGTCAATCTGCCAGCGATCGCGGATCAATGGCACGAGGACATTCGCGCGCATCGCCGCGCCGTCATTCCCAACCAACTGGCCGCCGAGCAGTCGTCCGCGCGGTCGTTCTACGACAAAGCGGACCTTCAGGCGACTGGCACCCGGATAGAGTTTGACGCGAGACCAATGCTCGATATCGACCGCGAACGCGTCCAGGCCGGACTCGTTTGCCTGAGCCAGTGTCAGGCCGACCGAGGCCGCTTCAAACCCAAAGACCTTGACGGCAGAAGCGGGGCACACCCCATCAAACTTGCTCGAACCGCCCCGTCCCGAGGATGCGGCATTTCGGGCGGCAACCCGGGCAGTCCTGTAGGCCACCGGCGACAGCGGGACATGGACATTTTTGTCGTCGACAACTCGCCGAACTTCAACACAATCGCCGCATGCCCACAGGTTCGGAACGTTCGTCTTCATAGAATCGGTGACCCTGAGAGCACCGGACTCGCCTATTCTCGCACCGGCTTCCGTGGCAAGCGCGGTCTCGGGTGCCACGCCCGTGGCGAACACCACAACCTTACAGCCGATGCGTTCACGGGCATCCGTCATCACAGCTTGCACCCTGCCCGCGGGATCTACGACGACGCTCGTCAGACGCTCAGCCCGAAGCTGGAGGCCAGACGTTTTGACTGACGGCGCGAGTGCGGTTGCCAACTCGTCGTCGAGATAGCCGGGGAGAATCCGTCCACCGGGCGCGAGCAGTGTGACACGCGCCCCAGCTCGCACCGCCGCTTCGGCCACTTCAAGGCCAACGTATCCGGCCCCCGCCACAACGACGCTCAGACCCGGTTGAATGGATGACCTCACGGCATCCGCGTCGTCAAGTGTTCGGACGACAAACGCATTCTTTGCATTCGCATTCTCTACTTGAGGACGCGTCGCAACGGCTCCCGTAGCAACGATGAACTTGTCGAATCGCTCCTCCCAGCTCGCGCCGCTCTTCGTATCGCGCGCCCAGAGACGGTTTCGGGCAGGTGCGATACGGTCGACGTTCGTCCAAATGCGCACCTCGACTCCCTTTTCCTCTTCGAACTCCTGTGCGCCGAAAAGAATCAAATCCTGTGACGGGACACCACCTTCAATCACCAGCGGAATCTCACACGCACCGTAGCTGATTACACCGCCGCGCTCAAACAGAACGACGCGAGCATCCGGGTCTGTCCGCTTGGCCTCCGCTGCGGCTGCAGGTCCAGCCGCGACGCCTCCAATTACTGCAATCGATTGCGAGTAGCGCATTGCCTCAAGTTTGAGTGAGTATACGAAGGAGGCGGCAGGACAATCTGTGTTTTTCCATGCGCGTCGGCGTAGTTTGCGCTCTCGCCTTCCTCTCAGCAAGATAATCTGTTACGCCTCTATGACGCGTCTGGAACACGTCGGAATTGCGGTACGCAACGCAGACATTGCTTCGAGACTCTACGACCTCCTTCTCGGCCTTATTCCGTATAAAATGGAGGAAGTGGAGGCCGAATCCGTCGTAACGTACTTCCTGAACGCTGGAGGAACAAAACTCGAGTTTGTGTCGACCGAAGACCCCGATTCGGCCATCGGAAGATTCCTTGCACGCAATGGTCCCGGACTCCATCATCTCGCCTTTGAGGTCGATGATCTGCAGGAAGCCGCGGTACGCGCCGCGGAAGCCGGCATACGCGTATTGGGCGACGGCCCGACCGTCGGTGCTGACGGCAAGAACGTCGTGTTTTTGCATCCGAAAGATACCCATGGTGTCTTGATCGAGTTCTGCAAATCCGCTCGACCCATCTGGAAACAGGACTATGTCGACGCGCCGGGCCAACGCATACGCTACTTCGCTGCCGGAGCAGCGGGCAACCCGGTCCTGGTCATCGTAAGTGCCCACTTCCGCGGTGGGCTGGGTCAGCTCGTACCTCGGCTCGAATCCGATTTCCATATTATCGGGATCGAGGCTGCCGAAGATTACCGATTTCTCGGTACAATTCTGGAGAACGAAACACACCACGCCTCCGAACTGACCTATCTGCTGACTACCGAGTCACAGGCGGCAAACGTCGCATCCGTGGTAACAGACTCTTCCCGGGGAAGAGGGATCGAACGAAGCGTTGTTGTGTGCAGCGGCCGGGTGGACGTCTCCACCTTCAACGGATTGACGGGCATGATGCTCGTATCGACCGAACAAGTTCATCTTCCCGAAGCGTTCGCCCACGTCCCACTGGCGATTCTCCCCTATCCGGTATCCGCTACGGAGTCAACCTTTCTGGACTGGATGTTTCTGCTTCTGAAAACGTATTTCGTACGCAACACCGACTCCTGACCGGCGAACAGTGACGACGACAACCCTCGAAGAGAAGCTTGCGCTCCTGCCAACTAAACCGGGAGTCTATCAGCATAAGGATGCCGATGGAAAGGTCCTCTACGTCGGGAAAGCAAAGAACCTCCGCAGCCGGGTTCGATCCTACTTCCAGGAGTCACGACCGCGAGATGGGCGGCTGGCCATTCTGGTAAACAAAATTGCGGATGTCGAAATCATTGTCACCGACACAGAGGCTGAGGCACTGATTCTCGAAAACAACCTCATCAAGAAGCTGAAGCCTCGCTACAACGTCAACCTGCGCGACGACAAAACGTATCCTTATGTCTGCATCACTGGCGAGCGCTTCCCTCGTGTCTTTCCGACAAGACGAATACGCAAGGACGGAAGCAAGTACTTCGGTCCCTACACAAATGTCAAGAGCCTCCGCCTCGTACTCAGAACCATCAAGTCCATTTTCAAACTACGCACCTGCAGCCTCAATCTCAGTCAGGACGCAATCGAAAGCGGACGCTACGAACCATGCCTCGAATACCACATCAAGAACTGCGACGCGCCCTGCGTCGGATTACAGTCCGAGGAGTCATATAACCAGACGATCCGTCAGGTTGAGCAGCTACTCAACGGAAAGACGAGCGGACTCATCGATCTACTGAGGTCGGAGATGAATGATCAGGCAGCGAAACTGAACTTCGAGGAGGCCGCCGCTTATCGAGACCAGATCGCCGCACTGGAACGTTATTCTCAGAAGCAGCGGATCGTATCCGCCGATGCGCTCGACCGGGACGCGTTCGGTCTCGCCGTAGACCGTGAGCAGGATGTCGCCTGCGGAGTCGTATTCAAGATCCGTGATGGAAAAGTTGTCGGAAGCCAGCACAAGTTCATACGACGTATCGACGGCGTCGACAACGCCGGCCTCATGCAGTCCTTTGTGGAAAGATATTACTCCGAAGCTTCGTTCTTCCCGGAGGAGGTTCTGCTCTCGGAGGCACTGTTCGATCCGGATCCGCTGTCGGACCTACTTCGGGAGCAACAGGGCAGGCAGGTGCCCCTTCGTGTACCTGAACGAGGGGACAAGGCCGGGCTGACGCGGCTCGTCGCGGTCAACGCGGAACACCATCTTCAGGAGTGGGTCGCCGAGCGGAATCGAAAAACCGAAAACCGAATTCCGCACTCCCTCTCCAGTCTTCAGAAAGACTTGCGGCTGTCGACGCTGCCGCGCCGTATGGAGTGCTTCGACATTTCCCACCTCGCCGGCACCGGGACCGTTGCGTCATGCGTGGTCTTCATCGACGGCAAGGCTCGTCCTTCTGAATACCGCACATTCAAAATCCGCGACACACCTGAAGGAACGCCGGACGATTTCGCCTCGATGCGCGAGGTCGTGTCGCGGCGCTATCGACGATTAATCGACGAAGAATCTGACCTTCCAGATCTTGTCATAATCGACGGCGGCAAGGGTCAGCTCTCGAGCGCAGAGACGGCGCTGAAGGACATCGACGCATACGGGCGTTTTCCGATCGTGGGGCTCGCCAAGAGGCTGGAAGAGGTGTTCTTCCCGCATGACTCTGAACCGGTTCTGATCCCGCGGGCGAGTGCCTCACTCCAGCTCCTGCAGCGAATCCGCAATGAAGCGCATCGCTTCGCGATCACCTTCCAACGCAAACAACGAAAACGATCGACACTCCAATCGGAGCTTACCGAAATTGCGGGTATTGGTCCGAGAACAGCCCAGAAACTCCTGACGACATTCGGCTCCGTGAAGCGGGTCAAATCTGCCTCAGAAGCAGATCTTGTCAACTGTGTTGGGCCGGCCGCCGCTGCCAGGATCCGCGAGCATTATTCTCCAACTGGAAGTTCTTCGTCCGACAATCCCGATATCCCCTCGTGAAGTAACCATGCTAAACTACATCTGGGCAGGACTCATCATCCTCAGCCTCGTCTTCGCGTTGGTTTCCGACGTCGGCGACCTTTCCAAAAATCGGTACCGCAACGGCGACCCGCTGCCGGTATTGCTTCACTTCGAAGAAGGTTATCGGGCGGGTGCCGTTCGGCAACCTGTGTCCGTCACAATCCGCTCGTCAGACTATTCGGCGTTCTACGGTTCGGACGCTGCCGATCTGAACTTCGATGGAATGCTGATTCAGGCGTCCGGCGGCAGACAGATTCAGTTTGCGGACGGGGAATCGTTGCCCGAACCTCTTGCAACGATTCGGACGGAAACATCCAAGCGTGACGAGCTCCTCCGCGGCAAGCTTCCATCCGCCATTTCGCCAGGCGCCGTCGACGTGTCCACCGGCGTCGTCTTTCCGCGGGTACAGTTTGTCAAGATGACCGCGATCACCCGCGCGGCATTCGACTTCGCCGAAACCGCCGTAACGCTGGCGCTCGGACTAATCGGCGCACTGGCGCTGTGGATGGGCCTGATAAAGATCGCGGAAGAAAGCGGAATGCTGAACTCCATCGTCCGCTTTACCCAGCCGGTAATCCGGCGCCTCTTTCCGGAAATACCGCCCGATCACCCGGCCCTGGGAATGATTGTTCTGAACCTGACCGCAAACATGCTCGGGCTGGGCAATGCTGCCACGCCGCTCGGACTGAAGGCAATGGAAGAGCTACAGAAGCTGAACCCTTCGGAGGACACGGCTACCAACTCGATGGTAATGCTCCTGGCGCTCAACACCGCGAGTGTTCAGCTCGTTCCACCCGTGCTGCTTGTTGCAATCATGGGGCTCGCAATCAACCAGCTTATGGCGGCGATTATCATCGTCACGGCCCTATCGGCCGTCGTCGCCATAACGTCGGCCCTGCTTCTTGGCCGGCTCAAGCGCTACTCGAAGGATGACCCGATGCGCATTAACCAGACGGAGGCCGCCTGATGGAAACGATCAAATCTGTTCTGGACCTCTTCTCCGTCTTCATTCTTCCGCTGATAATTGTCGGCTTTCCGCTTTACGGAATCGTCAAGAAGGTACCCGTGTACGAGGTCTTCGTCGACGGCGCAAAAGAAGGCTTCACGGTCGCAGTCCGAATCATACCGTATCTGGTCGCCATTCTCTTCGCAATCGGTATGTTCCGCGCCAGTGGCGCACTGGACTTCATCATCGATGGCTTGCGTCCATTGCTCGGGGTTGTTGGCATTCCTCCCGAGGTCATTCCGATGGGAGTACTGCGCCCGCTGACCGGGTCCGGTTCCGCTGCGATCGTCCTCGACATGATCAACCAGTTCGGCGAAGACTCCATACTCGTAAAGATGGTCGCCACGATGTTCGGCTCGACCGAAACAACGTTTTACGTGATTGCCGTCTACTTCGGTTCGATCAACATCCGCAAAACGCGTCACGCCTTGCCTGCAGGCCTGATTGCGGATTTCGCCGCGATGCTTCTGGCCGTCTACGTGGTGAAGCTGCTGTTCACGTGAGACGGCGTTCGGAGCGGCTAGTCGCCGGACGTGGCTGCGGTGACAGCTTCAAGCCCGAGCTCGATTGTGCGCACCTGAAGCTTCATCGCGGCCCGCAAGGGTACTGGCTGGACAAAAAACCGCGCGAGTGCGTCATCGATACTCTTCTTTCGCGCAACCTTCTTCTGTAGATCGGGCAGAAGCGACTTGAAGTCCAAATAGGTCGCCGGCGTCCCTGGGGTGGCACTAGGTGCCGCCGCTAACGTAAACAGTGGAACTTCAGTAACGATGCAGAGAGGGTCGTCCCCAAGGCTCTCAACATACTCCATTGAACTCATTCGAAAGCCTGCCGCAACGGTTTGATCACCACGCGTCAAAAAGAACTTGCGCATCGCATCCGAATCTGGCGTCGTACTGAATCCCGGGCCCAGATAGAAAAAGCCCTTCTCGCCGAATCGGTTGTGATCGTGAAGTCCAAGACGTTCCGAAGCACAAGCCCGCTCGAATCCCTCTCGAACGGACGCCGACCGAAACGACCAGCTTCGGTTGATCAGCAACGAGCCGCCCTCCGCAAACCCCATCCCATGGAGGCTCATATGCAGTTGGAAGGGGCCGTTTTTCTCCAGAAACCGCGCGACTGCCTTGTTCTCCTTCCTCAGGCCTGGAAAACCGAATTCGACGTCGCGCCCTGGCTCTTCCCGAACAACATCACGTAGATAGGCTACCGGATCTGGCCAGTCACGCATCCACGGCCGGTTTCGCGATTCGCCGTCAGGATTCACGTGTGGAACCAGCACGAACGTGTATTCGGACAGCAGGTCCGCGATGGAATCTTTCTGCCGAAGACCTGAGACAATCAATGTCCTGATGGTCTCAGGACCGACTGGCTCGTCTGCGTGACAACCTGCGATGACAGAAACCTTTCGGGGACCATTGCCGAGGGTAACCCCGATGATGGGCCGATCGTTCTCGCTTGTTCCGATGACGCTATACTGCGCAACGTCACGGTTTGCCATACAGGCCACCTTGATCGAATCGATCACATCCGCCTGTAGACGAAACGAGACTCTAAGGCCTTCAACAAGATGAACGAGACTGGGGACCGGCATTATTCGGGGGCATTCAACGGCCGACTGTCAAGGACTGCACTAGTCAAAGGATACCGCACTGGAGTCGCAATTTCCTGATTCTATGCAGAATCGGAATGAAATCTCCGGTCGGAGTGCTATCCTGTCATCGTCCCCGGGCCAAAGTCGCCATCATCGATTACTCCTCATGAATATCTGCTTCGTAACCAGCGAGTGTGCCCCATATGTGAAGACGGGCGGATTGGCGGATGTCGCGGCGTCTCTTCCTCGTGCCCTTGCTGAGCTCGGACACAAGGTCAAGATCTTCATGCCTCTGTACGGATCTGTTCCCGTCGAGGAGTATGGATTTGCGTATTCAAACGACCTGTACGAGTTGCCGGTCCCGATGGGCGACTATTCGGCGGGCGTTCACGTCTGGTACGGAACACTGGCCCGCTCGAACGTCGAAATCTACCTCGTCGACTACCCACCCTTCTTTCATCGTACCTCGATCTATACGAACGATGCCGATGAAGGGGAGCGTTTTATTCTACTCCAGCGGGCAGCCTTTGCGATTATGCAGCGATACGCCTGGAGCCCCGATGTTATTCACTGCAACGACTGGCATACGGCCCTGATGCCGGCGATGCGAGCATTTGCCTACGCGTGGGACGACCTGTTTCGCCGGAGTGCGACCGTACTCACCCTGCACAATGTCGGTTACCAGGGCAGATTCGGTCCAATGCTACTCTACAAGGCGGGCCTTCCTTTCGATCAGTATTATCCCGGCGGTCCACTTGAATTCCACGGCTCCTTCAATTTCCTGAAGGCAGGAGTCGAATACGCGGACGTGATAACGACCGTGTCGCCAACCTACGCGCACGAAATTCTTTCGCCCGCTTACGGAGAAGGGCTTGAAGGGCCGCTGCAGCGACGATCCGCCGACGTCTACGGCATACTTAACGGCATTGACGTGGATGAGTGGAACCCGTCAACTGATCAGAATATCTACGTCAATTACGACTTCGCAAGCATCGAGAAGAAGGAGGAAAACAAACGCCTCCTTTTGACCGACCTGGGATTACCTGTCGATGAGTCCGTCCCTTTGCTCGGAATTGTCTCTCGCCTCGTTGATCAAAAGGGTTTTGACCTTCTGCACCCAGTTCTGGAGCCACTCTTGTCGCACCACAATGTTCGGCTTGTCGTTCTCGGCAGCGGGCAGGCCAATCACGAAGACCTCTTTCGATGGGCGCAAAATCGCTTCCCCGATCGTGTCCGGGCACACCTGGGCTACAGCGACCAGCTAGCTCACCGAATTGAAGCCGGCGCCGACATCTTCCTGATGCCCTCCCGATATGAACCGTGCGGCTTGAATCAGATGTACAGCCTACGCTACGGGACCATCCCGGTCGTCCGCAAAACCGGAGGCCTCGCCGACACGGTCCACGATTTTCACGAAACCGGGGGCAACGGTAACGGCTTTTCGTTTCACGATTACACGCCTCACGCACTGTTCACCTCAATCCTGCGCGCATGCACCCTGTTTCCGGACAAGACGGCGTGGCGTCGCCTGCAGAAAGCAGGTATGACCACCGACTTTTCCTGGGCGCATACGGCAGGATTGTACGAGCGTCTGTACGAAAGGGCCGTTGCTAAACAGCTCGGCTAG
>JAGQWL010000179.1 GCA_020437385.1 Bacteroidota bacterium | reverse complement strand
TGGTTGGCATGCTGGATGCCTACCGACTGATTGGAGACGAACGGTACTGGGACGCGTTCGAGAAGGTCTGGCGATTTCTGTTTGACAAGATTGTCTGCTGGGACGGCGGCGGAGAGTGGTACGAGCGAGTCGATCGTCAGGGGGAACCGATCGACGATGCGCTCGCGCATGCGTGGAAGATCAACTACCATTCGGTCCGATCGATCATTCAGGTCGTCCGGCGCCTCGAGGCAATACGCAGCAGGTCACCGCTTCCGGCAAAACCGTAGGTACCAGCATCATGCGATGCGGGCCCGACGCGATCGAGTCGTGCATAACAACGAGCCCGTTTCCGTTTACAGCACCACAAGTACGTTGCCGACGGAGCCGGACTTCCCTGTGAAACGGACAAGGTAGGTTCCGGCAGGCAGCGTGCCGAGGTCCAGCGCTACCTCCGTGACGTCTCGCACTGGAAGTTCACTGACGAGACGTCCCGTTACGTCGAACACCTGAACATCACCCCGCTCCACGCGCGAAAGGAAGATGTGCAGCGGCTGACCTGACTCGACAGGATTGGGATAAAACTCCAGAAAACGGGTTGGCCGATCGTCTGTCTCCGCAAGGCCGAGGAAATACCGTTCGGCCAGCGCCATTGCGTCCTGGCCGATATCGATACCCATGTGACGCCCGGGAATGTCGTCCACCGGTGGATGAATTCCTCCCCAGATCCGCGACAGACTCGTCTGGTCTGACGCATCGCGGTAGGTCGCCCACTGGAGCGTCACATCGACCGACGGTCCGTCTTCGAACACCAGAAACTCGTTGGTCGGCGCGTGGAACTCACCCATTCCACCAGGGAAATATTCGTCACCCGTGATCGCCGTCATGACCTCCGCGGCCGCGCGCGAAAATGTCGAGTGGCCCGACACGTATCCCGCAAACGGCGGCGTAACGAAGGTGGGCCGCTGATAGGGCCACCAGTTCTCCGCGAGTATCCAGCCGACGCCCGCGTCATCGACATTCGGATCGATGACGTAGTCCGGGCCGCGCCATCCCATCAGCTTGATCTTCCCAACGTTCTCGCCGTTGAGCCCTTCAAGCGGATCACCGGCGTTTACCGTTTCAATCAATCCATCGATGAGATGAATTCCGTTGACTGCGTAATTCGCCTTCGATGGATCGGTACACTGTCCCTGGTCCGCCATGTAGCGGATCGCTGATATCGGACGCACGTAGTCGTACCAGCCTTTGACGCTCCATGCCGAGACCGCCGCATCGTGAACGGCGCCTCCAAGTGCGAGGTACGATTTGACGTCCCATTCCAGATCATCGAGGATCTCCCCGCGACCACGATATCGCTTCTCGAAGAGCGGATGGTCGCTGACGTAATTGAGAATTGTAAACCAGTGACCGGGCGGCGTTTCCGAATCAGGTCCATCCGCCCAGAATTCAGCCAGGACGCGCGTGTAGTCTCCCCGGGGCACGATCTGTGGTTCGTAGGGCAAACCTGTGTACGGATTCAGCGATCGTCCGCGACTCTGGTCCCCTCCGTTCTCAAAGTCGTAGAACGCTTTCATCTCTTCGATGGTCGTCGGGAGCGGCGGATTGTTGCCGATTGACGCGGGGGAAATGTCCCACAACACGCCATCTGTCGGATCGAGATGCGAGGACCAGGTAGAGACGATTTCAAAAGCCCACTGGTAGTCACCCGTGCCGGTAGTGGCCGCGTTCGGGTCGATGAACGGCGGCGGACCGGGGTCGTGGTAGATGTCGTACGTGTCGCCGTCGCGGATTTGAACCGTGAGGTCCTCCGGCGACAGTGCGAATGCTGCAACGCGACCCCACTCCGGACTCAGGAACGGCGGCACGCCGGTGGCAAACACGTTGCCGCCCTGGTCAACGAACGTCTTGAGACCAAGCGGCTGAAACCGATTGGGATCGATGATATCCGGATTGCCGGGGACCACTGGAAGCAGCGGTGGATTGAACTCTTCGTAGAACAGATTCGCGTAGTTGTCCTGCTCGTTCGAACCATCGTTCAACCCGGCATCGAGCATACACTGCGCGAGATAGTTGCCCAGAGCGGCAGGTGACCCACTCTGATACTGGGTCGATGTGAATGACCTGTCGTAGCCCATCGAAGTCATGAGCGAATCGAACATGGCGAGCGTCTGATCAGCCGATGGCGAGTGCACAAAGCGGTGTGACAAGAGCCGGTAGTTAGCGTAGCTGATTGCCTCCGAGCGGGCTGCCTTGAGGTCCTCGGGAGCGGGGATCGGTTCGAAGGCACAGACGACGCCCGCGAAGGAATTGCCGAGCAGGAATGGCTGCGCGAGATCGTCGTACGCGGCCCATCCGTCGTAGCTCATTATGGCCGAGTGAAACAGATTTCGCGCATGAATTGTCGGTCGCGATACGTCGTTTCGAATGGCCTCAAGGAGGACCTCGTTCCATTCCCTGGCGGCCGAACGAGATTGCGCGATTCCGGCAACGGGCAGCGAACCAAGTGCAACGACCGTAATCAGCTGTTTCAGGCGGCTGTTCGGTCCCTTTCGGAGTATGAAGCGGTCATTCCGGAGTTTGTCCATCTTGTGCTGCATTCTGGATAGCATGATCAGATCGCATTATCTGCTCTGCCACACTATAAACGAAAAATTAGACCCGCTCGGTCGAGAACGCCGCCGTGGGCGCCCTTTGCTTCCCCGGTCAAGCTATCACAATCAAATCTGAAGTAGTAGATTGTTGAGCCCTCGTTTACCCCGGTTTACTTGATCTGACCCAAATGCAATCCCGATTTATCGTCCTCTTCACGTTCGCCCTCGTCTCGGTTCTGGCCGGCTGCAGCCGCGAGGCCCCGTCTGTCCTGGTGTTTTCGCGAACCGAGGGCTACCGCCATGATTCGATCGAACCGGGCCGGGACACGTTGCGCGTCATGGGCGACGAGCACGGCTTCTCCGTGACCGCGACTGAGGATCCGGCTGATTTCAACGATGCGAATCTCGCTCAGTTCGACGCCGTCGTATTTCTCTGCACGACGGGCGACGTTCTGGATCCGGAGCAGCAGCAGGCGTTGCAGCGTTATGTGGAGGCGGGTGGCGGATACGTCGGAATCCACTCCGCTTCCGATACAGAGTATGACTGGCCCTGGTACGGCCAACTCGTAGGGGGTTATTTCGACGGCCATCCCGGCGGGCCCAACGTTCGCGAGGGACGGCTGCTGGTCGTCGATTCTTCTCATCCGTCGACCTCGCCGCTGCCCGCCGAGTGGATCCGGAACGACGAATTCTACGACATCCGCGATCAATTCAACGGTGTGAACCCACTCCTCAATATCGACGAGACGTCTTACCGCAGCCCCGAGGAGAATCCCGCGCCCGAGCCGCGGCCGATCGCCTGGTATCACGACTTTGATGGCGGACGTGCATTCTACACGGCACTCGGCCATACGTCCGAAAGCTGGGGCGAACCACTGTTTCGCGCCCATATCCTGGGCGGACTGGAGTACGCGATCGGCACCACCAGACGTCGCGACTACTCCCGCATGGGCGTCGTCCCGGACGACAATCGGTTCGCAAAGACGGTGCTCGACCAGAATCTCAATGAGCCGATGGAACTGGATTTCCTCGACGCGAGCCGCATCATCTTTGTGGAACGTGGCGGCGACGTCAAGGTGCACGACCTTCTCGAAAACAACACGCGCATCGTTGGTCACGTACCAACGATGCATGCGCGCGAGGAAGGATTGCTCGGCGTTGCCGTTGACCCCAACTACTCGTCGAATAAATGGGTGTACTTCGCCTATTCGGATCCGGACGTTGCAGAAACGCGTCTGTCCAGATTCTCGTTTGCCGGCGACACCCTCGATCTGTCAACCGAAAAGCGCATCCTTTCCATTCCCGTTGATCGCAATGAGGCCTGCTGTCACATGGGTGGTTCGCTTGAGTTCGATGCACAGGGCAACCTGTTCCTTTCGACAGGCGACAATACAAATCCATTTGCATCGAGCGGGTTTGACCCGATCGACGAACGGCCCGGTCGTTACGAATACGACGCACAGCGTTCCGCCGGGAACTCCATGGACCTGCGTGGAAAGATCCTACGGATAACCCCTCAACCGGACGGCACCTATACAATCCCGGAGGGAAACCTCTTTGCCGATCCAGGCGTCGGCCGTCCAGAGATTTTTGTAATGGGGGACCGAAATCCCTTCCGCATCTCGATCGACCAACACACGGGCTTCCTCTATTGGGGCGAAGTTGGCCCGGACTCTCCGGATGATTCCCCGGACCGGGGACCTCGAGGACACGACGAAATCAACCAGGCGCGAACGGCCGGCTTTTTTGGCTGGCCATTTTTTATTGGCGACAACAAGCCCTACCGCGACTGGGATTTCACGAATGCACGCGCCGGCCTTCTCTTCGATTCCGACCGCCCTCTAAATGACTCGCCCAACAATACTGGAACGAATACGCTGCCTCCCGCGCAACCGGCATTCATCTGGTATCCCTACAACAAGTCAGCCGAGTTTCCCAACCTGACGAGCGGCGGGCGGACTGCCATGGCGGGCCCCGTCTACTATCGGGAAGACTACGACGTGACGGACGAGGGTTTCCCGGAGTACTACCAGGGTCGACTCTTCATCTACGACTGGATCCGGGACTGGATCGCCGCGGTGACCATGACAGAGTCGGGTGACCTCGTACGCGTGGATCGGTTCATGGAAGCAAACCTGGACGTGAGCAACCCGATGGACATGCTCTTCGGTCCTGACGGCTCCCTGTATCTCTTGGAGTACGGGAAGAGCTGGAACACGCGCAATCTGGATGCCCGTCTTTCCCGGATCTCGTTCAACGCGGGCAATCGCGTTCCGGCTGCGGCTGTGACGGCATCGCCGACGATCGGCGCCGTGCCACTGAATGTGACGTTTTCGGCGGATGCATCAAACGATCTCGACCACGATGCCCTCGCGTACGAATGGGATTTCGACGGAGACGGCAGCATCGACGCGACGGGGATCTCAGCCTCGCATACGTATCAGACGGCGGGCGTCGCGAACGCAGTGCTTCATGTGTCCGACGGAAAGACCGAGGCGTCCACATCGGTCGAGATCTGGGCCGGCAACGACCGCCCACGCGTGACGATCGAGACCGAATGCAACCGGTCGTTCTATTTTGACGCAGGATCCTGCGCGTTCGAAGTGAAGGTATCAGATACTGAGGACGGCTCACTCGCTTCTGGACAGATCGATCCGGCGGACGTGTCGGTCGTCTCTGCCTTCGTGCCACAGGGATTCGACGACGTCCTGTCGTCGCCGACGGGAGGCCATCTTGCGGTTGAAAAAGCCGGCGCCGGTGAGCGGCTTATCAATGAGCTCGACTGCCTGAGCTGCCACCAGACCAAGGACGCATCGAATGGACCAGCCTTCGTTGACATCGCCGCGAGATATGCCGGGAAACGGGATGCCAGAGCGTACCTGATCCAAAAAGTGATCGCCGGTGGTGCCGGCATCTGGGGCGAGCGACCGATGGCCGCACACCCCACCCTATCGCCGGAAGATGCCGGAAAGATGATCGACTACATCCGCTCGCTCAATACGCCGGAACGAAGCGCGGATCTCGGAACCCGAGCAACGATTCGGTTCAATCAGCACGACCGCAATTCAACAAATGGTCGCTACGTGGTCACAGCGAGATACACCGACAAGGGATCAGACGTTATTCCACCAGTCACCGCACAGGATCGACTCGTCCTGTCCTCTCCGCGAATAGATTTGATGCAGCTTGACGCATCGCCGTCACTGCAGCGAACCGACGAAGCACTTTCGGGAACGGGATCGCTGCACCTCGGAACCGTCGACTGGTCGGGTCTGTATGGCGTCGACCTTCGCGTTGGACGATCGACCGGCACTGTGACGCTACGCGCAGGATCACCCGACGGGGTCGAACTCGGCGTCGCAGACCTGGAAGACGCGAGGGGCGGTCGCGTCACCGTTCGAACCAGACCGACGGACCAGTCGCTTGACGTGTACATCGTTCTGAATGCCGTCGCCGGAGACGGACTTGAGTCGATGGTTATCCTGAACCGATGATACGAAGCGAGGTGCACGGCCGCCGATTTCGGACGCGTTCATGAAGCATCGAATTCTGATCGTGGACGACGACGCATCCCTCAGGGCGATGCTGACCTCTTACCTCCGCGAACATGGGAACGAAACGCAGACAGCGGCCAACGGTCGCGAAGCGCTGTTTGCCGCCCGCAGCTTTGGACCCGACGTTGTACTGCTTGACGTGATGATGCCGGAGCTGGATGGATTCGAGTTCATCCGCAATTTCAGAAAGGAGTCAAACGCTCCCGTTATCCTCCTGACGGCTCGCGTGGACGAATCGGACAAGGTATATGGACTGGACCTTGGCGCCGACGACTACCTCACCAAGCCGTTCGGCATGAAGGAACTCCTTGCCCGGATCCGGGCCATCGCGAGGCGATCCGCCGGGCCGCGAGAACCCGGAGCGATCGCGACCATCGGCGACATCACCATCGACCGAAGCGCGCACGGGGTCAACTCGTCAGGAAAGAATGTGGACCTGACACCGACTGAATACAAACTCCTGGATACGCTGATATCCGCCCCGGGTCGCGCCTTTTCGAGAAACGCCCTCCTTGAGCAGCTTCGCGAATTCGACTCTGACGATGGCGGCCACCGAACAGTCGACGTCCACATCCGGAACCTTCGAACGAAGATCGAGCCGGACCCGTCTCATCCCCGATACATCCTGACGGTCTACGGGGTCGGATATCGGTTCGCGGAGGACTGACTCGTTCAGCTGCTCTATTATTCGTCAGTCATGATGTATTCTGCGGCGCCGGCTTCCTTCAGATGCCGCGGAATGAATGTCGGACTGTTTCCCGCCATCTTGAGAAACACATCGAGCGGCACGACCTCCACATCCGGGCCGAGCTGGTCCAATATGTTGGCAACTCGTTCAATGGCGCTGGATTCCCGAACGTGAATCAAGAGGAAATACGGGCGAACCGGGTTGAGCGTGATCAATTCCTTCAGGTCCAGCACCGCATCCCTTTCCGGACGCGTCGGCGTCAGGTAGTAGTCGTACGACATCAATGGCCGGCCATCGCGTACGTCGCTCGTGTTCGCTGGGCCGTAGCCGTTCACGAAGCCAATTGCATCCGGCATGCCCGCATAATAGCGGTCGATCACTTCCCTGGTAAGATCGATGTTGCCAACGTACCGGTTGCCCTCCGAATAGTCCATTATCTCGAACACGCGCAGGTCGAGTCCCTTCATGAGGTTTGCGGCTTCACGTATTAGCGCGCGGTGCTTATCCGGAGGAATTGGTTTCGGGTACATATATCCCGGACCCGACAGCGACCCGATGAAGTAGTCGTTCTCCGTGGCCGTCTCGTAAAAAAACTGCATCTGCGCTGGAAACAGCCACGTCCAATTCATGGTGACCTCCCACGCATAGGGAATTCTGCCGCGTCCGGCCTCCTCCCATGCACCGATCCCGATCGCGTCCGTTTGTATCGCTGCGATGTACACCTTCTCCTCAGGCACGACGGTGGCATCTCTGCCGATGTGATGATTGTTGGTGAATCGAAATCCCGGTGTCGTCGGAATCTGATTGCTGAAACTGGCATTCGGAAGCGTGTTCAGCCCCTCCATCCGGAGACCGAAACTGGAGATCAGCGACACGTGCTGGCCTTCCGTGTCCTTGGCATACGAGTGCCATCCCATCACGATAGCCGTCGGCTTCATGTCGCCGAGAATCTTTCGATGCAGGGCGTACTCGAGCGAATCGGCGGGATCCGCCGACAGGTCGGTGAAGAAGGCTCTTTTGTAAATGCCAAAATCAGCAACGCCGGGCATCATCTGTTTGCCTGACGCACCTCCCATCCAGATCACGAAGTCGCGGCTGCAGCGTGCCCAGTATTTGTCGATCGCCCACGAATAAATTTCGTAGTCGGTCATCCCGTCGAAGTCGCCCCGGAAATCCTCGATCTCCTTCAATCCGTTCTGCTCCATTAGCGGAACGAATTCTTCGGATACGACGATGGCATCCTCGAGTCCCGCAACTGTAAATGCGACCGTCAACGAGGTGCGAACGCTCTTGTCCCAGACGACGTAGCCCTTGGCGAATCCACCGAGGGCGGCGATCGCGTCTTCGGGCGAGCCCAACTCGCTGAAACTGATTGAGCGCTCGTCCTTGTAGTAATTGAATACCGGAGTCGTGAACTTGAAAGCCCATCCCGGTGGATAACGGAAGTAGAGCGCGGGACCTTTCTTGTTGGCAATCCCCTGAAGGCTGATGAGCATTGCGTTGGACGGCAGATCGCCATCGATCGTCCAGTCGCCCGGAAGGTCCATGACATACGCCCGCTGACCACTCGCCGAGCCAGTCCACAAGCCACCGGATCCGAGCAATACAACAAGAATTGAGGCGAACCTGACCGATCGTTTCATGCGAGCCAATGACGTATTCATTTCGATCAAGCCTCCGTCTTTCTTTTGAAAACGAACGTGAGCGGCTCGTCGCGCGTCGAACGCTTTTCCACAACACGGATCTGTGATCCGTCATCAAGAAGTTCGAAAACCCGCGACGTCACAATTTCGGCCTGGCCCGTCGAGGTCTCTGCAGTCTGCAGCAGTTCCGTTGTCAGTGTTCGATAGTCGTCCGAAAATTCAGCAGACAACGTCGATGGCTCGCCCGCCCGAAAGAAGACGCCAATGTGAACGTTGTCGAGCCATTTCGACGAGTTCTCCTGGGGTACGTCATGTGCGACCCCGTCGACGGGCACGCCGTACGAATCGAATCGCTTGTACCTTCCCGAGGCAAAATCGCGGCGGATATGAACCGAGTCTGTCGACGCCGATAACGAAAGCTGCACACTGCTCCATTGATCGATGTCGTCCGACTGCTCTTTGTCGAGAACGTAGATGCCGTTCCACGCTGTCGGATCCGAGGGACCGGGAGAGCATCCGTTGAGCGTGAGCAGCACGGCGACAGCCGCCATCACGCGAAAAGAGGTATGAACCATTGCACTCACCATCTAAATGATCGAGCGCTCATGACGGACGCGAGCGCCCCACTTACTCAATGTGTCGACCGCGGCGCGCGATGTCAAGTGGCGTTTCCACAGATAAACACCTCGATGCCAATTGCATCGAGCATGGCGGCCTTGACCTCAAGGGCTTGATCCGCTTGAATCGCGGACGACGCATAGGCCACATGCACATGGTTCGACTTGTGTCGCGCCATCATTTGATCCCTCGAGACGCCGTGCAAAACGGCATGCATGATCGGCCACTCGTACGAAGTCGCCCGCCATCTTCGTTCGGTTTCATGGTCTGGAAGCGCGGCGACATGTCCGCGTCCGAGATCGGCCTTCAAGCGTCCATCCTCGACGAAGATCCGGCTCCAGACGATCTGCCCCGGGCGGGACACGCCTCGCAGCGTTGCGCCACCGAGCCGGAAGTACATTGGCGGCTGCCGCATACAGCTTGCGCCCGAGAAACCACCCACGAAGTGTGACGGCGGCGCCGCGCCAGAGATTTCAAACACCCACACGTACTCATCCCCGTGCGGTGCTCCCCACCGGACGTCGTGCAGCGTATTAGCCGGGTCGAGACCAAGTCTTCGCCAGATCCTCGTGGTAATGACGGTATCAATGGCCGCACACTCGTCGACCTCATTGAAATGCGGGATGGATTCACCGGAAAAGAGCTCTCGCGATCCGTCGCGACTCGTGATCGGAGGACGCTCGACGTTGTTCAGCAGGCCCTCCGCAAGATCCGACGCTGGAAGCAGGTCCTTCAGTCCCTGTTGATACTGGATCCCGATCGCCTCGCAACCGAAATCATCTGCGATCCGGGCGGCCGCGATGTATAAGCGGAGCTGCTGGAGCACCTGTCCACGCGTCAGTTCCGTCGCCTCATCCGTGCCGAAATAGAACCGGACGCCTCTGTCCTCGAGCCAGTGCAGCGCCCTTTCGGCCTCGCCGACATCGACTCGTTCCGTTTCATAATACAGCGCGCTCTGGCTCAAACGTTCTTTGAAGATCCCGCAGCCATGTAAGAGCTCGTCCGGCACGATCGCGTTGTACATGCCCATGCATCCCTCGTCGAAAACACCGACAATCGTCTTCTCCTCCCTGAGAGCCGCACCCATCTCCCGGCCAAGCTCCACGCCGTCGCGCGACGCACGCGTCGAATCATACGGGCGAACATGCGAGGTATCATGTTCGACGCGTCCGGTTTCAAGCCACGAACGAAGTCCGGAACGAAAGAACGCGTCCTCGAAGTCCTCCGACCACAAAGAACTGTATGACACTCCCGCCTTCGTCAGGCTGGCGTTCAGATTCAACAGGCCGACAAGGCCGGGGTACTGGCCACTCCAATTGGCGATCGTCAGTATGGGGCCCCGGTGCGTGATCAGCCCGTGCAAGATATGGTGGGAATACTGCCAGGTCGAAAGGACCACCGCGAGCGGGGCGTCACGGTCGAGTGTGCGAAACACTTCCATGCCTCGATGCTGACTGTCGATGAAACCGTGCTGCCTGGAGGTATCGGGCTCAAACCCTCGTGTGATTTCCGACCCGCAAGCAGTCACTGCGTCGGTAAAACGCCTTTCCACCTCCTGCTGAACCGGCCACGCCTTGCGGTTCGCATCGAGCCGCAGGTCACCGTTCGTAATCATCACGACATTCTTCATCACCGACCACCTGTTGGAATCTTCTCACTCTCGGGTTGCAGTTCTCAGGCTCCCTTGCATCATGCCCTATTTCATCATGCCCCGCTGCATGATGCCCTGTTGCATCATGCCGTGCGGCGTCATGCCCTGTTGCATCATGCTCGGCTACAGCCGCTTTCCATCGCGGCAAGGCTCGATTCCGCCTCCCAAAGGTGAAGTTACCGGATCACTTGCTTAATATCTGTGGTTCGATTCCCAAAACGAATCAAATCCTCGACCATCCGCCAAGCCGATCACTTCATGGGACTTCAGTACGCTGTACACGCCTACGCATGGACGTCAAGTTGGAGCAATGCTACGCTCAACCTCATTGATCACGCGAAGGCCCTGGGATTCGACATCATCGAGATTCCGCTGATGGAGGTCGACAAGTTTGATCCGGTAGCCATCCGCAAGCGACTTGAACAAACGGGAATGGGTGTCTGCACGTCGACCGCCTGTTCGGACGGAAGCGATGTCTCGTCGCCGGATGCCGCAATCCGCAAGGCCGGTGTGGACTACCTGAAGCGCTGCGTGGATGTGACGGCGGCTGCGGGTGGCACCTGCTTGTCCGGAGTGCTCTACTCGGCCATCGGCGCGCGAATCGCCGGCATGCCCGGAGAAGACTACCGCGAGCGTGCTGCCGACGGTCTGCGACAGGTCGCGCGGCATGCGCGTGATCTGGACGTGACGATCGGGCTGGAGCCCGTCAATCGGTACGAGACCTTCCTCGTGAATACCTGTGAGCAGGCATTGGACCTGGCGCGCTTGATCGGCGAACCGAATGTGGCCGTGCACCTGGATTCTTACCATATGAACATCGAGGAGGAAGAATTCTACATGCCAACACTCGTCGCCTCGCCGCACCTCTGCCATTACCACCTCAGTGAATCCCACCGGGGCACACCGGGTACGGGCACAGTCGACTGGGAAGCGATCTATCGCGCCCTCGCAGAATCCGGCTATTCAGGTGTTGTCGGGATGGAGTCCTTCATTGAGGTCGCAGACTCCATGCGGGCCGCTACCTGCGTCTGGCGCCCCGTGGCCGAAAGCAGCGATCAGCTCCTGGCAGACGGACTGGCGTTCCTGAAAGAAACGGAAGCCCGGATATACGACGAATTGGACGCATAGCCCTTAATGAATTGGGGCCGATGTTATTAGCTGAATAGGCTTTCAACTCTATTGAGGTCCGATGTTGTTGTCCCGCTTGTAACCCCGGCCGGCATCACGCGTCACTCTGTCACATTGATCCGTCAACAGGGTGTGAAGGGCTCGGAAGCAAGCATCTTTTTTCAACTGGGCCGTACAACTCTCTTCCCCTCGCCGCTTCTGGAATAACGACAACCCAACTTCAACCCCCATGCAGAAACTCAGATTACTTGCGGGATGCGTGCTCGCTCTCGCCTCTGTCGCTCCGATTACCGCTCTTGGTCAGAGCTTCGGCGGTGCAGTCGCGACAAGCGGAAGCGACGTCTTTATCGGCCATACCCAAAATACCGGCGAGTCCGGCGTCGTCCATGTATACAGGAAGAACGGCGGCTCCTGGGAAGAAACTGCAACACTGAAGGCGTCGGATGCGGATGGCCACGATGATCGGTTTGGTC
The DNA here is from genome assembly GCA_020437385.1 of Bacteroidota bacterium. GTDB lineage: Bacteria > Bacteroidota > Rhodothermia > Rhodothermales > JABDKH01 > JAGQWL01. The sequence goes on along the minus strand of JAGQWL010000179.1, from coordinate 14,555 downwards.
GCGCCATGCTGTTCGCGGACGGCAAGCTCTTCGTTGGCGCCACCACGCGAAGCAATTCAATTGGCGGTGTCTACGTATTCGAGAAGGATGCGGGAAGCAATGCCTGGGGACAGAAGGCGATGCTGGTTCCTGACGCCCACGCAGAGGGTGACGCCTTCGGACGTACGCTGGCAATGACCTCGGACCAGCTTCTCGTCGGCGCCGCCGGAAGCGACAGCTCGCGCGGTGCGGTGTTTTCGTACCGACGAAACGCAAATGGATCCTGGACCGAAACGGCTGAAATTCGACCCGAGGGTCTCGAGCCGAACGACCTTTTCGGATTGAATGTCGCCGCCGATGGTAACGTCGCTATTGTGTCGTCCTTCCGACAAGGCAATGACCGCCTGCCACTGGTCTACGCCTATCGCTGGGTCAACGGCAAGTGGAAGAACGAAGGCATGCTGAGCTCAGACGCCGTCACCCAGCAGTCCGTGTTCGGGCTCTCCGCGGCGGTCTCGGGAAATCGGGCATTCGTCGGTGCACAGAACCACGAACGACAGGGTGCCGTCTTTGTCTTTGACTACGCGAACGGAAAATGGACCTCATCCGGTATGCTGACTTCCGGACATGAGGAGCCGACCGGCTTCGGTGCGTCTGTAACCGTCCACAACGGCCAACTCTACGTGGGTGCACCGGGTGCGGACGACGGCGCGGGCAAGGTTTACGTGTTTCCGCTCAGCGCGGCACCGGGATCGACGCCAACTGATTCGATTGCGTCGCAGGGCAGCCTCGACAGTTTCGGAATGACCCTGGCATTCGGCGACGGGATTGCGGTTGCCGGCGCGCCGGGTGCGGACTTCGGCCTGGGCCGAGCGGGCATCTTCAGCACAAACGGCGACTGGAAACTCGACGCCGAACTCTTCACGAAAACGAAGTCGCTCGCCGCCGTACGCGGGGAGCAGGTTCGCTGTGAAGAAGGGGACGCGGCCGGCTTTGGATGCCAGAAGGTTGATCTGCTCTCCTTCATGCCCGTTTCCGAGCTGGGTGGCGCACGCGGTGTGCGGACAAACGACATCTGGGGATGGACCGACCCTGAATCCGGACGCGAATACGCGCTCGTTGGCCGAATGGACGGAACGGCGTTCGTCGACATCACGGATCCCTACAATCCGTACCTCGTCGGAAACCTTCCCATGACGGAAGGATCGCACGCGAACGCATGGCGAGACATCAAGGTTTACAAGGACCACGCCTATATCGTCGCAGACAACGCCGGGCAGCATGGCATGCAGGTTTTTGACCTGCGCAAGCTGCGAAACGTGTCGAGCCCGCCCGCAACGTTCAGTGAGACCGCCATCTACGACAAGATTGCGAGTGCCCACAACATTGTGATCAACGAAGACACCGGTTTCGCCTACACGGTTGGAAACAGCTCAGGCGGCGAGACCTGCGGCGGCGGGAGCCACATGATCGACATCCGCGATCCTGAGCATCCGAAGTTTGCCGGTTGCTTCGCCCACGAGGGCACGGGACGCTCCGGCACGGGCTATACGCACGATGCCCAGTGTGTGATTTACCACGGACCGGACGCCCGATATGCGGACCGCGAGATCTGCTTCGGCGCCAACGAGACGGCGCTGAGCATTGCGGATGTGACCGATAAGGACAGCACGGTTGCGCTTGCCGCCGCCTCCTATCCCAATGTCGGTTATGCGCACCAGGGTTGGCTGACTGAAGACCATCGGTACTTCCTGCTCGATGACGAACTGGATGAAATCAACGGGCTCGTCGACGGTACACGCACGCTCATCTGGGATGTGTCGGACCTCGAAGATCCGCAGCTCGTGAAGGAGTACATGTCGGATTCGAAGGCGTCCGACCACAACCTCTATATCAAGGACAATCTCGTCTACCAGTCGAACTACGTTTCCGGCCTGCGGATACTCGACATATCGGACATCATGAATCCGGTGCAGGTAGGCTTCTTCGACACGGTACCGGGCGAGTCGAACGATCCCGGATTCGATGGGTCGTGGAGCAATTATCCGTTCTTCAAGAGTGGCGTGATTGCCGTGACCAGTGGTGCCGAAGGACTCTTCCTCGTTCGCAAGGAGAACATCGGACTGTAGCGCCGGCGAAAGAGCAGTATCATCCGGACGGCGGCGATCCATCGATCGTCGCCGTTCGTCGTTTATTCCCGCGCTCCCTTCTATCTTTCGGGTGACCAAGCCCATCCACGCGCGTAACCAGTCTGACTGCGATGCCCGGCACGGGACAACTGTATCAGAAAATACACGACTTGTTCGAACAGCCGTTCGTCTTCAACGCGTACCAGAGTGTCGTTGACGGCGGCAAGGGGCGTCAGATCCAGAAGTTCCTGCGTGGCTTGCCCTATTCGTCGGTCGTCGATATCGGATGCGGGACCGGAAACTGGTCGCAGGTCTCCGATGCGGCTTACCTGGGTATCGACACCTCCGCGTCATTTATCGCGGGATGCAAAAAACGCTATGCGGATGACCCGACGAAACGGTTCATTCAGGCCGACGCCGCATCGCTGGACACGACGGAGCGATTCGACCTCGGCATGCTGATCAGTGTGTTGCACCATCTATCCGATGATCAGGTCGAGCGGCTGTTATCCTGGCTCCAGCACACGGTCCGGTACTTCTTCGTTCTCGACCTTTACCCGATCCATCGCAATCCCCTGTCGAAGTGGCTCTACCAGATGGACCGAGGATCCTTCATACGACAGCCGCACGTTCAGGTCGAACTACTTACGTCCCGGGATCGGTTTCGGCTCGTGAAACAGGGTGACTACTTTGCCCCTACCGGACTCTACCGCCACACGCTGCTGCTGCTGGAATCAGCCCGATACGAATCAAACTCGATAGACGCGCCATGACAGCCAGTCGATAAAGCGTGACAGTGCAGGCCTCCGCCGCCATTCGGACGCCGACACCGCCGCTGACGCGGGAATACTCGAGTCAAACACGCTTTCGAGTTGGGCAGCAAGGACTGACGACACCGATGCAACACCCAGTTCAAGGTTGTGTCGGGAGCCGTAGGCGTCGATGTTGTAGGATCCCACCACACAGATCCGGTCGTCGATCACCACCGACTTTGCATGGAGGATGATGTTTCGCATCTCAAATATTTCTGCTCCCACCGCCAGCAGTTCCGAATAGATGTGTCTTCCAGCCGACGTCGCCATCGGCACATCAGACTTACCCGCGGTGAGGATCCGCACGCGAACGCCGCGCGACAGCGCGCGACCGATAGCGTCAAGGAACCAGCGTGGAGGCACAAAATAGGGCGTGATGATGCTAACCGATCGCGTCGCCGTTTCAACCGATGATTGGATCGCACGGTCAAGGTCGGGAAAGCCGGAGCGTTGATCGAGCTCCAGAACCGAGGTCCTGCAGTCGTCTGGTCCGGCCGCCTGTCGCTCCGGAAGATTCAGGTCCACACCGATCGACTGCCGCACACCGTCTGCCACAACGGTAGCAATGTCGTAGACCGCCGGACCCCGGACTTCGAGATTCAGGTCAAAGAAGATCGGTTTATCACCAAGGTAGTCCTTCGAGATATTCCTCCCCCCGACGAAGGCCGCGTCGTCAACGAGTACCACCTTCCGATGGTCGCGATGGAGGACCGAATCAACCCGCCTTCCAGGCGTTGTCCAGGGAAAGACCGGATTGAAATAGCACACGCGGACGCCTGCACGAAGCAGACGATCACGAACGCGACGGGAAAAACGGCGCGAGCCCCATCCGTCCAGCAAGAGGACAACGTCGCATCCGCGAAGGGCCGCTGACTCGACTTCGTGAATGACGAGACGCCCCACGGAATCGGAGTCCAGAATGTAGAGCTCGATCCAGACACGCGCTTTCGCAGATCGGATTTGAGTGAGAATCTGCGTCAGCAGCTCAACCGGATCGGAGTGCAGCAGGAGCGTGTTGCCGTACGACGTACCGCCAGGGGATCCTGCGGTCTCGAACCCGAAGTGACGGTGATCTGACGGGTCCGAGGCACTCACGGGTCCGGCGCCGCCGCTGGATCCGCCTCGCACGATTCGATCACAGACACAACATAGTCGTGTAACAGAACCATCTGGTCCCTTCCCATTCGACGACCAAACCGCCCCACAAGAAAGACTACCAGCATGCCGACAAAGGCCAGCGGGACCAGGAGCAGAATACGTGAGTCCATTCCGATCCAATAGGCCGACATTCCGATGACGAAGCTTACGAAGCCGGCGCACAGAAAGAAGAGATAGCCGGCGATGAAGAGCGTCCAGATCGAAGGCTTGGGGCCGAACAAGCCGTGCAGCACACATCCACCCGCGTCGCCCGGCTCGAACGAAACCTCGAGCTGAGGCGACCAGACGTGCTCCGACTGCGCCGGAACGCGCACCACTGCGCTTGACTCGAAGAGGGAGATTCGTACGGGCTCGGCCACGTCAGCATCCCGCCGAAGGCGCTCGATGATACACGACCGATGACTGAGCATGTCGACTCTGAAACGCGGCCGAAGTCTGAGATCTGCCATTTCCGGTTTGTCTGGTCACCGGGAGCTTACTGAATCGGGACGAATCCGCAAAGACGTGCGAAGGTTCGGTCTGAAGACCGCCACGACCTCGTGGGCTGGGCTCGACCGCTCGACCGCCTGTTGAATTCTCCAACAAGTAACGCAAGACCGGAACGTTTGGCGGGGTTGGTCTTTTGACGGGCTTCCACTACCCAGCCCTCCGGCAATCTTCATGCAGCAGAGTCACCTCCGAAATATTGCAATCGTCGCCCACGTTGACCATGGGAAGACAACCCTTGTGGACGCCCTCCTCTGGCAGAGCGGGACGTTCCGCGACAATCAGGAGGTTCGGGAGCGCGTGATGGACTCGATGGACCTCGAGCGCGAAAAGGGCATCACTATCATGGCCAAGAACACGGCGGTCCGGTACGGCGAATACAAGATCAACATTGTGGATACGCCCGGCCACGCCGACTTCGGTGGTGAAGTTGAACGCACGCTCCGCATGGTCGACGGAATCATGCTTCTTGTCGATGCGGCCGAAGGTCCCCTGCCCCAGACGCGCTTTGTTTTGTCGAAGGCGATGGACCTCAACCTGCCCGCCATCGTCGTGATCAACAAGATCGACAGGTCGGACGCCCGCGCGAATGAAGTGCTCAACGAGGTCTACGACCTCTTCATCGACCTCGACGCCTCAGAGGCACAGATCGAGTTCCCGGTCATCTACGCGGTCGCCAAGGATGGGCAGTGCACGACGAAACTGGAAGAGCCGCTGACGGACCTGCGCCCGCTCCTCGACAGCATCATTTCGCACATCCCGGCCCCAGTCGGTGACCCGGAGGCGCCGTTGCAGGTTCTCGTCACAAACGTACAGCCGGACAAATATCGCGGACCGTTGGCTATCGGTCGCGTGATTCAGGGTACGTTGAATGACCGACAGCAGGTTTCACTCTGCCATCGGGACGGCAGCTTTACGAAGTCCGGCGTCACAGCGCTTTACGTCTACGAGGGCCTGGGTCGGACGGAAGTCGACGCAGCGCACCCCGGCGACATTGTTGCCGTTGCCGGGATGGCCGGGATCGGTCTTGGCGAGAGTATCGCAGACGGCGAAGACCCACAACCGCTGAAGGCGCTGCACGTCGATGAGCCGACCATGTCGATGGAGTTCCGGATCAACGACTCGCCGTTCAGCGGCCGCGAGGGGCAGTACGTCACGTCACGGAACCTGCGTGATCGCCTGATGACCGAAGCGGCCAACAACCTTGCCATGAAGATCGAGGAAACACAGTCTGCGGACACGTTCCTCGTCTACGGCCGTGGGGAACTGCAGATGGCGATCCTGATCGAACAGATGCGCCGTGAGGGGTACGAATTTGCAGTAGGGATGCCGCAGGTTATCACAAAGGAGGTCAACGGGAAGGTGCACGAACCGTACGAATCCGCCCTCATCGATGTGGCGGAAGAATACATGGGAGTTGTCGTGCAGAAGATGGGCCAGCGAAAAGGGATCATGGTCAAGATGGTTAACCACGGCTCCGGGCGCGTGCGGCTGGAATTTGAAGTGCCGAGCCGGGGTTTGATTGGATACCGGACGGAGTTCCTGACCGACACCAAGGGCACCGGCATCCTCACGCACCTGTTCAAGGATTACCGCGCCTGGGCCGGGGAAATCGTGCATCGGACCTCGGGCGCTCTAGTCTCGGATCGCGGCGGAAAGGTCACGGGATATGCGATCATCAACCTGCAGGAGCGAGGCGAACTCTTCGTCGGGCCGACGGAAGAGGTATATAACGGGATGATCGTCGGAGAGAATTCCCGCGACAAGGATCTCGACGTCAACATCACGAAGGAGAAGAAGCTGACGAACATGCGTGCCGCATCGGCGGACAGCTTTGAGAAGCTCGTTCCGCCGCGTCGGATGTCGCTGGAAGAATCGATCGAGTTCATCCGCGAGGACGAGCTCATCGAGATCACCCCGAAGAGTCTTCGCCTGCGGAAGCGACACCTCGATCCCAATGCAAGGAAACGGTTCCAACTTGCCCAGGAAGCCGGGCGCTAATCAGATCGAGACAGAAAGTGTCCCGAACACGTTGCGCCCCAGCGCCGGCAAGTTGCCGAACGAGAGGTGCTCGTGGTAATACACGTTGAAGACGTTCGAGACGCCGGCTGTGAAGGCCACCCGATCGTTGAACGTGTAGGAGCCTCGCAGGTTGAGGACGAAGTACCCGTCGGTTCCGTCCTCGTCTGCTGCTCGACGAGCCACTCGGTTCTGCGGCATCGCCGCGCGGGACTCGATTTCGGCGGCGAAGCGATCGCCCGTGTAGGCCACCGCCAACTTCGTCGATAGCGGCGGAATGAGCGGAAGCGGCTCGTCGAACTCGAGATTCTGGCCGCGGGTGTACGAGATGGCCCCCCGCAAATCAACGGCGGGTACTAACTGCATCGCGCCACTCACCTCGAAGCCGATCAAGGTCGCGGCTGAAATGTTGTCGAAGACCCTGAACCGGTACGTTCCGGCATCCGCGATCAAGCCTGCATCTGAGCTCCCGAGAATGTAGTTCGAGATCCGATTCGCGAACGCACTGGCTCGGACGCCGTAGACTTCCGTCGTTCGTTCGAAGCCCAGCTCGACCTGCAGACTTCGTTCGGGCCGGATGTCCGGATTGCCGGAGTAGAAGTAGCCATCGGTATAATTGTAGATATAATGACCGTAGCTTTCGACGTGTGTCGGTAGGCGCGCGACGTCAGCAACTGAAAGCCGGATACCCGTCGCGCTTCCGAGGGCATACTCCAATGCGCCGGAGATTCCCGGGACGACGTAGTTACGGTTTAGATCCGCAACGCCCCAGCGACCTTCAAGGATCGACTGCATGGTTTCATTCTGAACGTCCCGGTGCGAGAAATCGAGACGTACACTGCCTCTCGCCTTCAAGCGAGCGTTGACCGGGACACGGTACTCAGCAGATACCGCCGCATTCTGAACGAGGATGTCACCGAGGTTGAGCAGGTACATGTCGGGAATGTTCGGAAGCGTGCTGAACATCCACATGTCACCGAAGCTCTTCGTCTGATAGGCATCGAGGGTGACCGACATCTGGTGTTTTCCGTGGCGCATCGCCGTCTCACTGATGACGCCCGATGTGCGAGTGTAACCGTACATCGGCATATTCATGGAGCGCATCACCGTCCGCTGGTCGACATCGCGGGCGTAGTCATCCATCCAGTGATCAACGGTGTTGGTGTACAGGCGCGTCTCGCTCGACTGCAGGAGGCCGGCGCCGGATTGGCGAAGCCACGAGTGTGAAAGACTGTAGATCCGCGCCTTCGCCAGCGTGGCATCCATCAGCAGGACCGGGTAGCCGACACCCCAGGCATTATCGGCAAGCACCGAGGCGCTCAACCGGTGACCGGCGCCGAGTCGCTGCGTCACGTCAAACTTTGTGTTGTTCTTGGCGAAGCCGGAATTGGTAATTCGAACCCCGTTCCCCGGCATGAAATCATCCGCCTTCCGGTAAGAGAGACTCGCGCGCACACTCGTGTTGCCGCGACTCCCGTTCACAACCGTTCGTACGCGGCGCTGCATCGACGCCGATTCAAAACCCGTTTCGGCAGACATCGAGAACGGCTTGTCGAACGAGGGCTTCTCCGTGACCAGGTTAACCGTACCGCCAATCTGAGACGACTTGGACAGGTCGAATCCGCCCTTGGTAAGCTCCAGCTTCTTCAGGTTTTCAACCTCCACATACGCGGACGTCGGATCCATCTTGTCCACGCATGCCCCTATGACCTTTACACCGTCGATCACGAGACCGACCTGCCCACCACTCATGCCGCGTATTACCGGCTCCCAGGCGAAGTTCGCCCGCTCGATGAAGTCGACCCCGGGAATCTGCTTCATCAGGTCTTCAGTGGTTTGCAGCGAGTTGTCTGCCGATGGGTCGCTCAGCTTGGTCGCGGCGCCCTCTACGAGAACCTCCTGGTGAAGGAGAATCGTCGGCACGAGATTGATATGGAGCGACACGTCGCCGTTTCGTGTATCAACTGGCTTCTCTACTCGCTCGTAGCCGATCGCCGAGATGATGACCGTGTGGCGTCCGGCCGGAACGGGCAATCGGAAGCTGCCGTCATTCGCTGTAGCCGTGCCGCCCTCAAGGCCCGCAACAACCACGTTGGCCAGCGGGACCGGATAACCCGTCTCGCTGTCGTGCACCATTCCACGCACGAGTGATTGCGCTTGCGACACGGTCGTACCGAGCGCCAGAATCAGGAGAAGGAACGTGGTATGTCTGGAAGCATTTCGCATCAGTGAACGGTGAATCCTTTGAAGACAACGGTATCAGCGGGTGCCGCGCCAATCGTCAGATAGGCGGTGAGGTCCCAGCCTCCTGACATGATGAAATTGATTGTGCCCGCGTAGCGGCCGACTGACGTATGAGTCGGTTTGGTGAACGGCGTCGAGTGGCCGTCCCCTCCGCCCATGTCCATGTACGGGTACAAATCGATCGAGGCATTTTCAACGGGATCGAATGCCGATCCGGTGTCGCGATACACGGCCAACTCCAGTGGACCCTCTCCTGTTTTCGGCGCAATCGGTTCGATCCACGCCGCGAAGAAGGACTGTCCTCCCGCCCCAACAAACGGCTGGACCGTGAGCGAATCGCGTACGACAATATCAAACGGAAAACTTATCGGCGCGCCGTCGATGGTCGTCGAGACATCGATCCGCCATGACTGCCCACTCCCGCGCGGCTGAAGAAACAGGATACCTAGCGTCACCTCACCGGCGGCGTCAGACGGAGAAGCGTCGTCAATTATCGGACTGACGTACGTCGCGCCGTCGATTACCGTCGATGCAACAACATCGAAGGAGACTCCGACGATCGGCTCGTCCGTCCCCTCCGTCGCCGCTCGAAGAATCAGTTCGTTGTAGCCGGCGTGTACCTGATCATTCCGCAAGACTGCCAGGGCAACGCCGCTCGCCGCCTTCTTCTCAAGCAACACCGGACCCGTAGGCTGCGCGTCGACCGGATCGGGATGCCTGCTGTAGAAGTCTGTGTCAGAGATGTCCGGGGCGCAGCCGGCTGACTGGATGCCGGCAAGCAGAACGCCAACGACCAGCACGACCGGAAACGTGCGCTGTTTACATTCCGTCATGTACGACCTCGTCCGTCAGAGTTGAAAGAAAGTCGATGATCGCCTGTCGCTCTGCTCCTGACAAATGAAGCGCCTGGACTCGAGGGTCCTGGTTGGGGGCCCCCTCGCCGCCCGCATCATAGTGTCGAACAACTTCGTCAAGCGACGAGAAGCGGCCGTCGTGCATGTAGGGAGCTGTCAGGCCCACATTGCGAAGCGATGGCACCTTGAATCGGCCCGCATCCACACTTTCAAGCGTGATCCGTGCACGACCGGAGTCTGCAGCCGCATGCAGCAGTCCGTTGTTCAGATACTCGCCGGATGTAAAAAGAAACCCCGCGTGGCAGGAAGCGCAGCCCGCCTTGCCGAAAAACAGTTTGCGCCCAAGTTCCTCACTCGCGGACAGCGTCGTCGCGCCGCTCTGCCACCGGTCGTAGCGTGAACCGCCGCTGACAATCGTCCGCTCGTAGGCCGCGATAGCCTGGGTGAGCGACGGGATGTCGGGGCCTCGATAAAACACCGCCCTGAAGGCGTTGGCATAGGAGCTGTCCGCCGTGAGGCGACGCAGCACTTCGCCGAGATCCGCATTCATTTCCCTTTCGTCAGTCAGCGGGGCAAGCACCTGATCTTCCAGCGTAAACGATCCGCCATCCCAGAAGAGCTCGCGTTGATAGGCGACGTTCACCAGCGACGGCGAGTTTCTGATACCGGTGCGACCACCTACGCCCACACTCACCCGCCGCGGATCCGCAAAGGCACGATCCGCGTGGTGGCAGGACGCACAGGAGATCGAAGCATCCGAAGAAAGGATCGGATCGTGGAAAAGCCGCTCGCCGAGTTGAACCTTGGCTACGCTCAACTGATTGGAGACCGGGATCGGCAGCGGATCAAAACCTTGCGGTACCGCGACCGCCTCGACCTCGGGCCGATCCTCAACAGCCGCCAGCTCACAGCCGGCGAGCAGCAGCAGGGACGCTATGATGGCTACACGCATAACAACCGCCAGCCGCGACCGGATCTGTCCGGCCGCGGCCGCCGACGCAACAAATCAATGCGTGTGAACGCCATGGAAGGTGAAGGCGTCTGCAATGTTCGCCCCAACCTTCTGCGCAACTGGCATGTTGTCCATGGTATGGCAAATCAGCTGCGTCGCGTCCGAATAGTCCAGACCGTCAAGAAACATGGCGTAGTCGACGATGACGTGAAGTGCCGCATCGCCGCCGTCCAGCGTGAACGGTGTGTCGAGCGTGACCGTCTTCAGGAAGTTGCCGGTACCAAGGTGCACGTCATATTGCGATTCGGGCGTGCCGTCACCGTCTGAGTCGACCTTTCCGTCAACACGAAGGAAGATGAAACCCGAGTTCCACGACCAATGGTTGGCCTTGTCGGTCTGGACGGCGAGCGGATGGGACGCGGCGATCTGGGAAGCGTCGACCTTATTCGCCAGTCCATCTATCCCGACCTTGAACCGGATTCCGGAGTAGCTTCCATTATCAGCCGCACCGATTTCATACTCGCTGGTGCCCAGGTCACTCTTCACCAGGACGATCTCCTGGTCAACCGTAAACGGGACGTCGGCGCCGGATGCATCACGCGCCACGGTTGTAAGTGGTGTTGTTGCGGGAAGGACGACTTCAGATCCGTCGGACTTCAGGAGCGTGATCTCCGACACATAGAATCGAGCTGACTCGATCGTCGTGGCGCGGCCGTTGATCGAATAGGTCTGCGAACCAGCGACCAACGGTGTACCGCCGACAGTCGGATCAAAGTCAAATGAGAGCATGGTGCTGTCGTCCTCCACGTTGGAGTCGCAGCCGGAAATAACAACGAGAGCAGGGACGAGAATCGTCGCAAGGAGAATGCGGAATGATTTCATTTCGTTCACGAGAATGAGGGTTGTGCAGATGGACCGATTGAGCCCGATCAACCTGGAATCGTGAACGGCGAATTGCCACTCGGAAGATGCGAATGCGAATGCGTCAAAAAGAGCAGACACATCCGCGTTCAAGCGCAGAATTCCGTTGGATTCACGTTGTGGCGCACTGGCGAATGGCCATCGGGTACGCTACCACAGGTAGATCGGTACTAGCTGACTTGTCAGGCCAGCGCCGGCGGCGCACGTGAACGAGATGAGGCGAGGTATTGATAATCCGGATCCTCGACCGGAGCCTGCAATGCGGTTGCAACGTGAACAGAAGGCGAAACCGCGTCCTGCACGCCGAAAGTTGCGGCGAAAGTCGCGAACAGATCCGCGTAATGACAGGCGAGTGGAGCATCCTGAGTGTCTCGGACCGTCCCACCAGGGTCAGTCGCCGCAGTTTGATGCGCGTGGGCGACGGCCGTGGAAGCCCCCATGTGCCCCGAATGGGCGGGCGAATCCCAGAGTCCGCTGATGGCCATGAAGCCGTAGTGGACCGCCGGAGAAATCAATCCGCCGCCGACAAACGCGACCAGCAGGAGAAGCGCCCTCGATCGCTGGCGAAGCGACGGAGCGGCCTTCCAGATGGAAATCTGCGTTGATCTTTTCCGTGATGTCGACGGCATTCGAGAGCCCTGGGGGCGGCATTGCGGAGAAGAACGGGCTGCGCCAACACACGGCTGACGCGCACATTCCAAGGTACCGTTATGACTCATCGCTGGCATGCGAGGCAAGCAAACCTGGCCGGAATCCAACCTGCGCACGACTGGTCGGTCGGCACCAGCAATCGAAACGGTCACCTAAGCTACCAGTTCCGAAAGAAATCGCAAAGTGACGAAATCAGCACCTGATCACCGTCAGAACGATGGATCGGCTTCGTGCCCGGTTTCGGAATTCGCACAGGTAGATCCCCTGCCAGGTACCTAGAACGAGGTTTTTGCCCCGAATCGGAATCGTCACTGAACTCCCAAGCAGTGACGACTTAATGTGCGCAGACATGTCGTCTGGTCCTTCATCGGTGTGCTGAAAATACGCCGCCCCGTCCGGGATCGATCGATCAAACCACTCGGCAAAATCGTGAAGCACGTCGCGGGAGGCGTTCTCATTCAGGGTTAATGCGGCAGAGGTATGAAGAATATGTACGTGGAGCAGTCCCGCCCCTTCTCCCCCCATTTCTGACACTGCCGCTTGAACGCGATCGGTGATCAGATGAAATCCGCGTTCCATCGGTTGGAGTTGGATCGTCTTCTGTGCCATAAACTGATTCCCTAATGCTTTTTGCGTTTGCCGAACAACGGCAGGATCAAACGACCCGTTAAGTCCGAAGTGCCGGGGACGATATCCAGGACGAAGTGTGCTGGAATTTATTCAGTGTAGCCGCATCCGGGTTGCAGAACCGGATAGTATCGAAAGGGTTCACAATCGCATTTGTGAACCCTTTCGTGTTTGAGCCCGGTTTAATCTTCATCGCGGACGAACCCATCGCCGGAAGGATCGTACGAGATGCACAAGACCCTGCACCAATGTTTACACGGGACTACATACTCCGGCAGATTCAGCAACTTGTAGCGGTGCTCGCACGCGTGTTGCTGCTTCGCAATTCGGGACAGCCCAAGGAACTCCTCGATGAGGTCCGAGTCGGTCTCGCCGACAACGAACTGGGGGCCGCGCTTCACGACGCGATTCCGCGTGAGGATCTGATCGCCCTGTGCTCCACCGAGGCCGGTTTTTCCTGCGAAAAGGCCCTTGCCCTCGCCGATCTTCTCCGAGAGAAGGGATATGCCGAGCAGGAGCTGCAGATGGAGGACTGGAGCCGGTCGCTGCTGCATGCACTGTGGTTGTATGAACACATTGCTTCTCTGCCAAACGCGATCGTACCGATTGACATGGCAGACAGGATCTCGTCGCTCAGAACCGAAATCGGCGGGTTCTCGCTGAACTGATCCCGACTTCCAAATACCGTTGACGATCGGACAATGACAAATCGGTTCGGGCCGCTCCTGATTTTCGCAACGCTTGTGACATTCGCAGGGTGCGGTCCGTCGTCCGAAACTGCCCCTCAAACCCCCGCCCAGCGCGCCGCCCTCGATGAGCTGCGCAACGTTCGTTTCGACGCCATGCAGTCGAGCCTTTCCGCTCTCGACAGCCTCTCATTCATTGAGCGCGTAAACCTACAGGAGCTTTCTGACGGCGACGACTCCACGGTTGTCATCGCGTCCCACTCATTCACGAATCGCCTGGTTCGGGGTGACGCTACCGTAATCAATAGCGCGTTTGCCGGTCAGGTCGACGCCCGATCCGCGATTGACAGCGCCGGTGCGGGTGAGCTCTTTTCTCGCCCGCCGCTGATGCCGTTCGATCTCCCGCCGCCCTTTCTTGCGCGTCGCCAGGAACACAAGTATCGCTACAGCAAACGGGACACGACAATCGGCACCCGGCAGTACGATCTTTTTATTGCGGCCGGCCCCCGGGACTCCGGAGAGCTTTCGCGGATGGTGGTTGATCCGGAGACGGACGAAGTTGTCGAACTGATTGACCGGCGCACGACGAGCGCCTTCCTGTTTCGGGCGGACAACGTCGTCAGAATTCGACTGGCGGGACACGACAGTCTGCGGTTCGTGCAGTCGTTCGACTACGATCTGCGACTGAAGATTCCCTTTCGCAAGGCACGACACTTCGTTCTGCGCAAGCGCTATCAGCACGAATCACCTGCGGCCTGAGCCCGGTGGCGGGCACGGTCACGGCATCCGGCAACGGTTATTGGCGGAACGCGTCGTGTAACGGTTGGAGCAACGAATCGGAGAGCACCATCTGGCGCTTGACGGTCCCGGCCTCGATCGCCTTCTGCAGGATGAGGGTCGCGGCCGGGAACTTCTTCTGCGCGACGAAGGCCCTCGCCAGCTCCAGCTGCGCCGACGCCAGGGTCGGATCCAGCGCGACCCCTATCCGGGCAAACGCTTCGGCCTTCTCATACAACCCCATGGCGCGAGCGATGCCG
>JAGQWL010000178.1 GCA_020437385.1 Bacteroidota bacterium | reverse complement strand
GAAAACGCATCCTCTTCGTTTCCGAAAAGCAGGCGGCGCTGGATGTCGTTTACAATAACCTTCGTCGACACGGAGTCGAATCGATCGCGTTGCCACTCCATAGCAGTAGGGCAAGCCGGAAAGACGTTCTGCGGGACCTACAGGACACGGTTACGTCTGCGTCAGTCGGTCAGGGCGAGCGTTCATCGGCGCTGCATGCGGCGCGAAGATTTAAGGACAGGTTGAACGGTTACCACCTCGCCATGACCGCTCCTGTCGCGGACACGGGCGTCGCCGCAACCGAGATTGTATCGATCTATTCTGACGCGCTCCGCCGTCTGGACGGCCTTGAGGTTCCGGACGTGGCAGTCGGCGAGTTCCAGTCAATCTCGTACTCCGAACTTGAGAGTATTGTCGACATTGCTGCGGGAATCGAAGCCATGTTGACTGGAGACATCGGCCTTCCGATTGATCACCCATTCTGGGGTACTACGCACGAGCAGGTGACGGCAGAGGATGAGAAGCGGATTCGAAGCAAATGCGAACAGGCACTTGAGCGGCTGGATGAGGTGAACGAGATCGCCAGTACCCTGCAAGATGCCACCGTCAATGCGGTGGGCGATCGGCTGGCTGATCTCTGGATACTGGCCGGTCATGCGACGGCCGTTCGGGCGAATCCGATCGTAAGCCAATGGACGTTTGATCCGGATGAATGGACCCTTGATTCATCACGCAGACGGACGATCGTTCGCGTCGGGAAGGAGGTGCGCGAGACGTTCGAGCGATTGGGAGATCGTCTTCTGCCAGATGCTTGGTCGAAACAGCTCCAGCGTGCTCATGCAATCGTCGAACGGTTGCAGTCCAGTCCGATCCGTTGGCTGAAGCGAGAGTATCGCCGTTCGATTGCCGAACTGAGATCGCTTTTTCGGGGCGCGCCTCCGCGGGAGGTCCGGACCATGCTTCAATATTCGCGACTGATCATCGACTATCAGCAACTCACAGACTCGATTCGGGACGCGCCGGAGTCCCTCGGAAGTGTGTTCGGAGAGTCATGGAAAGGGGTCCACTCCGATTTTGCATTGCTGCTGGATTCGATGCCTGCGGCTGAGTCAATCGTTCAGGACGTGGCGTCGGGGCGAATATCGGAGCAAGCGATAGCCTTTCTGAATGATCCTCAGCAAGTTGCCAGGGCGGCATCCGTCGCAGACAGGCTCGTGCCAGCGCTGGAAATGGCGGAGACGACGATACAGGAATTGTACGATTCACTTCGGCTGCCACCGCTGGAGTACGACGATGTTAAATCGCTCAATCGACCGGATTTGCGAGAGCGAGTAAGGTACTGGAAGGACAATGTTCACCGCCTGCACGACTTCGTTACGTACTTGAAGATGCGAGCGTCGTTGAAGCAGCGCGGGCTGCATGGAATTGCTGCGGCCGCGGATACATGGTCCTACGCTCCGATGGGGCTCGCCGGTTTTGTGCGATTCAGCTGGGCTTCAGATTCCTATTCAGCGGCGCTGTCACAGTTTCCGGAGTTACAAGAGTTCAATCGAGACCTCCACTCGAAGACCGTTCGCCAGTTTGCCAGTGCAGATTCGGCTGTTATACGAGGTAATCGACACATTGTAGCGCGTGAGCACCTTGCGGCCATCCCAAGGTACCCGGCGGGTCAG
Source organism: Bacteroidota bacterium (assembly GCA_020437385.1). Classification (GTDB taxonomy): domain Bacteria; phylum Bacteroidota; class Rhodothermia; order Rhodothermales; family JABDKH01; genus JAGQWL01. The sequence continues at coordinate 6,999 of JAGQWL010000178.1, read as the reverse complement.
GTCCGGATTCTGCTACGTGAGTTTGAGAAAACGCGGAATCATCGTTCGATCAGGCGATTGATCGTTGAGGCCGGCCGCGCCATTCAGCGAATCAAACCGGTCTTCATGATGAGCCCGCTTTCGGTCGCTGCACACCTGGCTCCAGGCGCTGTCGAGTTCGACCTTGTGATCTTTGATGAGGCGAGCCAGATCCGTCCGGTCGACGCCTACGGCGCGATCCTGCGGTCCAGGCAGGCCGTAATTGTCGGCGACCGCCAACAGCTTCCGCCCTCGCAGTTCTTCGAGATTGAGAACCAGGCCGACTCGGAAGATGACGACTCGCCGGCGCAATTCGAGAGCATTCTCGGGCTCGCCGCATCAAGAGGGTGTCCCTCCACCATGTTGACATGGCACTATCGCAGCCGTTTCGAGTCGATGATAGCCGTGTCCAACAGTGAGTTTTATGATGGGCGCTTAAAGGCATTTCCCGTTCCGCTCGTGGGAACGGACGGTGGAGGTCTTCAGCACCACCTGGTCCGCGACTCCGTCTACGAGCCGGGCGAAGGGCGACGCTTTAATGCTGGTGAAGCGCGACGGATCACCGGAGAATTGCTGAGTCACATTCGCGACAACCCGTTGCTTTCAGTCGGCATCGCGGCGTTCAGTTCGTCCCAACGCGATCGGATCCTGCAGGAACTTGATCGCCTTCGTGACGAGTATCCGGAGGTTGAGAGATTCGATGCCTTTCACTCGACAGAGCCGATCTTTGTGAAGAACCTCGAGAACGTTCAGGGCGACGAGCGCGATGTGATCTTCGTAAGTATCGGCTACGGGTTTCAAGCCGATGGAACCTTGCTTCGGAACTTCGGACCGGTAAACAGGCCCGGGGGAGAGCGACGACTAAATGTCATCTTCACGCGTGCGCGAGAGCGATGCGTCGTCTTTTCGAACTTCAAGTCGTCAGATCTCGACACCAAGACATCCGACTCGCGCGGCCTGGCAATCCTTCAACGCTTTCTGGAATTTGCCGAGGCACCGGTCGAGAAGCGACCTTGGAGCGAGAGTCCACCCGCAGGCGTTGTTGAGGCATTGAGGAGTCGACTGGAACTGCGCGGGTTTCGCGTTGACCCCATGGTTGGCCGCACAGGCCAAACAGTTCATCTTGCCGTGGTGCATCGAGACGATCCGTCGCGTTACTCTCTGGGTGTGCTGTGTGACGATGCGTCGCATCACGCCGTCAAATGGGCGAGGGCCCGCGATCGGCTTGGGGATCTCGTACTTTCGCTGAAGGGTTGGCGGCTGTACCGTGTCTGGTCGCCAGACTGGATGCGCAATCCGGATTCGGTTCTGGACGAAATTGAGCAGGCGATCCGAGAAGCAGAATCGGATTCAGCCGGGCCGCGGGACACTTCGTCGACCGGGTCCTCCAAAGCCTACCAGCCGGCAGTGGACGGTCAGTGGCCGTCTGCTACGGGCGAACCGTATCGTGTCTGGTCGCATGAAGGAGTGCTTGCGAAATTGGCCGTTCAGGATGTTCCGGTTGACAAGCTTGCAGACCTTGTTGCCCAGGTCGTTGCCGTGGAAGCGCCGGTTCACATGGAGGAGGTCGTCAGACGCCTACGTGACGCGAGCCTGGACATCCGGGCTGGTGCGGGCGTCAAGCGAGCCATTGAGGTGGCGTCTGAGCGGGCGCGGGCGACACGCTCGGTTGTGATTGATCGCGGTTTTCTGTGGAGCGGATCCGTAAAACTGGCGGTTGCCGTGAGGAACCGTGCCGGACTCCCGGATGCATCGAGAGAAATTCGGTACGTGCACGAAAACGAAATCGCAAGTGCCTTCCAGCATGTCGTGTCTGGCGCCGGAGGAATCGAGCGACACGAAGCAATGCGTGAGGTCCGTCGCATCCTTGGATTCGTGCGATCAACAGAGGAAATCGACGAGAGATTGTCGTTCGTGCTGGACACGCTCGTGAACGACGAGTTGATTTCTCAGAACGGCGTCTTGCTCAACGTATAATGCGTGATGCAATGCCCGACGAACCTTTTTTGGTTTCGCCTCGTCAAGTAGGTTATCGACTGGGAGGCCCGGATAGCGGGGATTTCGCACGCAACAAACGAACACGATGAGCGACGAAAAAAAATCGGGATGCGGATGCTTCGGCGGCGGGATTTTTGGTAGCGTTGGAGCCGTAATAGCAGCCTTGCTAAGCTGGAGTGTAAATCACAGCCTTTTGTGGGCCCTGATCCACGCATTCTTCAGCTGGTTCTACGTGCTCTATCACTGGATACAGTACGGGACAATAATGCCGGGATAACAACCGGCTTTCTCCGAAGCATGTCCGACCCGCTAGTCGGCCGCAAACGAATCGACTTCCCGGTAAGCCTCGATCAGTGCTCGCTCGCCTTCCTTTCCGGATCCGACCATTCCGTGTTCCATTCCGAGAATGCCCGTGTATCCCTTCGAATGAATGTGCCCGAACACATTCAGGTAGTTGATTTCACCGGTACCGGGTTCCTTTCGCCCGGGATTATCGCCGATCTGGAAATAGGCAGTCTGCGGCCAGGCGGCGTCGAGATTGGGAATAAGATTTCCAACCTGAATTTGCTGGTGGTATAGGTCGTTCAGGATACGGCAGGAAGGGCTGTTGACCGCCTTGCAGATTTCGAATGCCTGTGGCACCGACGTGAGAAACTGCCCGGGATGGTCGCGGAAATTCAGCGGCTCGAGGACCATCACCAGTTCGTGTGGTTCGAGAATATCACACGCTCTGCGCAGTACGTCGATGACGTTTGCTGTCTGAAGTGCCGGGTCGATGCGAAGGTTTACGTGTCCCGGCACGACGGTCATCCATGTTGCGTTGACACGCTTCGCGACGTCCACGCTTGATCGAACCTCCGAGAGGAATCGCTCGTGCTTGTCGGAGTCGACGAGGCCCGGTTCACTCCACTCAATAGTATGCGCGACAAAAACACCCATCTGCATCCCAAGCGAACCCAGGCGGGAAGCAATGGCCTCTTGCGTTTCGACGGGCCTGTTCCGCATCTCGTTGTCTTCGAACGCGCGAAATCCCTCGTCGTACATGAACTGAAGTTGATCCAGCAGGTCGCGACCCGCCAGGCTCGCAAACATGCCGAAATGAGGTGCGTAGTTGAGCTTGAAGGTGGCTCCTTGCATTTGCGTCTGCCTTTCTGAAGTCCTCGCCATCCCGATGCCTGCGCCCGCGACGGACAGGACGCCAGATTGTACAAATGATCTGCGGTTCATCTGGTGACTACCTCGTTTTCCCGTTGACGTTTCCCGTTGCCGTTTCACGGGGAAGTATAGGCAGGTGGAGCAAATACAACAACCGGCTATCGGTCGGACTCCGCCTCGGCTGCCAATACAAGCCGCTTATTTCTGCAGTCCACGTCGCTCGTCTTTACAAGGACACAGTTTATTCCAGGTTGGTCGGCATTGACCGCCGTTATGGTGTTCAGCGAGCTTCCAAACCAGGACAGACGAAAGAGCTGGACGCGCTCGGCAAACCGAACCGCAGCAAATGTCTGAATCGTTGCATCTCCGTTCGTAACAGTCAGAACAATAGTCGACGAGCTGACCTGACCGTACGCAGTTTCGAAGAGGTCAAGAAGCCGGATCAGATCGGTGCTGCCGGCGGGCTTTCGCAGGGTCCGGCGCAGCGTTCGGTAATCACCTGCTTGAAGCTCCTCGAAGATTCTGGCGGAAAGGTTTTCTACGTCAGCGATCAGCTTCTTGGTGGCCGGCATTCGTCGCGTGACGGCGGGCTCGTGATCGTTGTGGACAAACAGCCGTACGATGACGCCCTGAGGATCGACCTGACCGATTGCCTGAAGGTCGCCGTCTGGGTTCTGAAGTCCCGGGATCTCCAGTCGGTGTTGCATGGCGTTCGCAGTCCCGACCAGCAGCAGAAACGCGATCACCAGTATTGTGCGCAGAAGCCAGCCGGCGGGTATCCAAAGGGATCGAGTAGGAGAGAAACGGGCGGGCTGTGAATTGAAACGTTTGTTCATGACGGGCCTCCAGGTGTGTAGGGTCAATCCGACAGTACGGAGCCAGGCGCGAAGAGATGTCTCCGCTGCGTATCATGATGTCATCAAACGTCACGAGCCGTTTAGTCCTTGTCAAAGAAGAAGTCGAGCATTACGTCAACCCACGACCTCTTGCCAAACGCCCGATCGAACTCAGACGCGGTTACGATTCCGACGGGCCCTTCGAAAATGCCACCGTCCCGAAGCCCGTCGAATACAACCACTGTCAGGTCGTTCGGACGGTCGGAGCGCAGCAGACCTGGCGGTATTTTGTAGTGGCGTGGAATCTGCCATTCATCGCCTCGCACACGATACCTTTCCATATCGCCTGTACTCCCAACGAGCACGCCGTTGATAAAGGTGGCATCCAGGTCGTCGACCTTTCCGAGTAGGAGGTACAGTTCGGAATTTAGATCATCCGGGTCTACTCGAAAGGACGTGTGGTAAGTGGCGAGGCCATCGTAATCTGCAAATCCCTGGCTTTCCCACCGGGCCGGAACGCTGACCTGGGCCCGCGCAAGGTTCTTTTCGCCCCGCCAGTCCGGATGGGCTCCCGTTGTGAAGTCCCAAAGCCCCGTGAGGTCAACACTTGTTACGGGCCCGCTGGTGTCCTCGTACAGTCCGACTGGCCCTTCGAGAATGCCACCGGCAAGTTGTTCGTCGTACACCCGGATTGCAACTACGTTGTCCTTGCCGCGATTCAGATACTCCTCCGGGACTCGATAAGACCTAAATGCGTAGTACGCGGTCTCCGGAAACGGAGGCATTCGGCCCGTAGCACCGACCAGTCGCCCGTTGACAAAGACCTCATCGACGTCGTCGATCCTGCCGACATCCAGAAACAGGGGATGCTCGAACGCTCGGTCGTCAAGCGAGAAGTGTATTCGATACCAGGCGAACCCGTCGTAGCCCGGAAATCCCTCGTCCTCCCAACGGGCCGGAACGAATACATGCGTCCATGCCGAGTCGTCGAACTGCGACCGAGACCAATCGGGATTGTCCCCAAGAGAGAAAAGCCACTTTCCGCGGAGGTCCACGACCCGTATTCGATCAACGGATCCATCGTCTGCAATTCGACACTCGAGTTCACCGCCGGCAGCCAAAGGCGACAACGGGGGCGGTACGCTCGCAAACAAAATTGTCAGAAGCAGAAAGAAGTTTTGCATTGTTGACTGGATATTCTGCTGATAGCCTTGCGAAGTACGTCGTTTTCCGAAAGGCGGTTGTCACGGCCCGGTCGTTCCGTGTCAAATGTTGTCATCGGTTGCTCAGCGCTAGATGATGTACTTGTAGCCGACACCGTGAGCCGTGAGAATGTGTCGTGGGTGCGGCGGGTCGAACTCGATCTTCTGTCGGAGTTTGAGAATGAAATTGTCGATCGTGCGGGTGGTGGGAAGGTTGTCGTAGCCCCATACGTCCTCAAGAAGTTGTTCTCGGCTCACAACCGTCCCGGCGCGCTCATACAGATATAGCAGTACCTCGAATTCGCGATGGGTTAGTTCGACCGCAGTGCCTTCTTCGTGCGCCCGCTGTGCGCGAAAGTTGATCGTCAGCCTGCCGATCTGCACGTCTTCAGCATCGGCACTGTTTGTATATGACGGCCTTCTCAAAACGGCCTTAATCCGCGCCATGAGTTCGCGAAGGCTGAACGGTTTCGTCACATAGTCGTCTGCGCCAAGCTCCAGTCCAAGGACGCGGTCAATCTCTTCACCCTTCGCCGTCAGCATGATGATTGGTGTAGCAATGCCTTCGGATCGGGCCGTGCGACAGACATCAAATCCGGACATCCTGGGCAGCATCACATCCAGCAGGACGAGATCGAAGCTGCCCGACCGCACCTTGGTCAGGCCGTCCTGTCCGTCCTCGGCGCTCGAAACTTCGTAACCCTCAAATGCAAGATTGTCGATGAGGCCTTGTCTCATCTGTGGTTCGTCCTCGACAACGAGAATATGTTTCATGGCTTGCTGCCGTCTTGATTGCCTTCAGCGGGGAAGTAGAGTACGAATTCGGTTCCCTCGTCCGGGGGACTGGCGACAGATACCGTTCCGCCGTGGCCGGCCATCAGGTATCGAACAAGCGTCAGACCGAGTCCCGATCCCTTGGCATCGTGAACCAGGCCGGATGATACGCGATAGAATTTCTCGAAAATGCGCTCGTGTTCCGAGGCTTCGATTCCCTGACCACGATCGCGAATTCGGATACTGACGCCGTCGCCTTCGGGCTCCGTGCTGATTCTCATGTACTTCTCATTCGGTGAATACTTGATCGCATTCTCAATCAGATTCAGAAGGACCTCGGTCACGGCTCCGTGATCGGCCGTCACGAGCGGCAGTTTGCTGTCGAGTTCAGTTTCGACTCGAAAGCCTGCCTCTGCGAGTTTGTATTCGTAAAGTCTCAGAGTTTCCATAACGCAACTGTTGATGGAGATCTTTTCAAACGTAAACCGCTTTTTCCCGGCCTCCATCTGCGAAAAGTCCAGAATATTGTTGATGAGAAGCGTCAGTCGTTCTGTCTCGGTTCGTATCGTTCGGTAGTACTCCTGCCGCTTGGCGTCGTCGCGGACGCGACCGAGTTCGAGGGTTTCGGCAAATAGCCTGATCAACGACAGCGGGGTACGCAATTCATGCGAGACGTTCGACACGAAATCAGACTTCATCTGAGCCAGCCGCATCTCGTGGCGGAGGCTTCGTACCGCCATGACAGCTCCGAGAAGCAACACTGCGGTCATGGCGGCAATCATGAGAAGATTCCGGATGGTTCGGCCTCTGAAGGACTGCGCGGACTCCGGTTGGATGGCAATGACGTACCCTGGAAATACGGACAATCCACGGCGGAACGGCGTAACCACGCAGTCGATTCGACCGGTTGAGTACAGGACGCGATCCGGTTCGCGAGCGGCCGGGTCCATGCGGCTGACGCAAAGACCGAAGTTTTGTCTCGCAACATCCTGAAGCTTCGGCACAAGCAGCTTGTT
>JAGQWL010000177.1 GCA_020437385.1 Bacteroidota bacterium | reverse complement strand
TGCGGGTTACGCGTCGGTCTAGCAGAACCACCGGCTGGGCCGAAATAGAGATGCACCCGAAGCGGGATCGCGGCGACGCGGTCCCGCTTTTTGTATCCACCGGTCATCGCAAGCGGGTCGCTTCGCGATCTTCGATCGCGCGTTAAACCAACCCCTCTCGCAACGCCTTCGCCACGGCTCCCGATCGTGTGTGAACCTCGAGCTTGGCGTAGATGTGCCGGACATGTCCGTCGATCGTGTGAGCGCTCACGTGCAGTTTCTCCGCGATCTGTTTCTGCGTCGAGCCGTCAACGAGGTGCTGCAGAATCTGGCTCTCGCGTTCCGTCAAGTTGTAGTCGACTGTCGGCGGATTCATTCGTGCAAAGATATCCAGGATGCGCCGCGCGATGTACTCGTCAATCGGTGAGCCGCCTGACACGGCGACGCCAAGCGCCTCCACAATCCGCTCGGGCGGACTCGTTTTGAGGAGGTAGCCCGACGCACCTGCGCAAATCGCCTTGAAGATCCGATCGTTGTCGCGATACACGGTAAGCATCACGACCGGAAGAGCCGGTGCACGACTTCGAAGCTCCGTCACGGTCTCGATTCCGCTCATCCCGGGGAGTCCGATATCCATCAACACAACATCCGGCAGTTCGCCGTCCTCGAGGGACTTGATAGCGGGCTCGCCGGCATTGAACAGGGTAACCGAAGCAACGGAATCCTGATTCGTCAGCAGGTCTTCCAGCGTTGCACGAAGCAAATCATTGTCCTCGACGACCCAAACGTTCAGGCGATTGGCATCCGCGGAAGCGCGATTGGAGATCTCGGTATTAGTGCTGCTCAACTTATTTGTCTCAGCGGCTTCGTGCTTGCATCCGCAGTTCGATTCGTTTGTCTGTCGCGCACGTGACGACTCTCATCGCGGGCTGCGCTTCATCGGAACGCGCAGCACCAGCGTGGTACCCGTAGCATCACCTGTCTCCGAACTTGTAAGCTCGAGCTCTCCTCCAATCGACCTGGCTCGCGACTGCATGCTCGGAACGCCATAACCCGCGTTTCGCGAATTCTCCGGATTGAATCCGGATCCGTAATCCGCTACTTCGATGCTCAACAGTCTTGGATCAAGGTCGATCGACACCGCTATACGTTCTGATCCTGAGTGTCGTACGGCGTTGGCGATTGCCTCCTTGAATATCAGCGTAATCGCTCGTCGCTTCTCCAGTCCAAGCGATAGACCTTCGTCCGACGAAGTGGCACTGAATCGAAGATCCCGACCTTCACAAAGAGACTCGGCCGTTTCGCGGAGATACTCGACAAGATCTGAATAGCGGTCCTTGTTCGGATCGACCGCCCAAACGATCTCCCGTAGCGTCGACACCATTCGTCGTGCCGTTTCACTTACAATTCCGAGACGTCGCCTGCTGATCGCGGAGGTCTGCTCATCCGCCGAAACGAGATCGCTCAACAATGCGATGCTCGAGAGGTTCGACCCGATCTCGTCGTGCAGGTCTCCCGCTATCTGGTTGCGCATGCGCTCCACGTGCAGAAGCCTCGACACACGCGTACGATGTATCGTAATCAACGCGGCGACGAGCCT
>JAGQWL010000176.1 GCA_020437385.1 Bacteroidota bacterium | reverse complement strand
TGCCGGGGTCTGGGGACAGTTTCCGGATGTCGTCACGCGTATTGAGGACACGCGAGCCGCGTACAGTCGGTATACGATCAGAGATAAGGACGGAGGGAATATTCCTCCAGCCTTCGCGTTCACGGACATTGCGAACGGTGAGTTTCTCGACAAGATCAATATTACCGTAGCCGATAGCAGTCGGGCGTTCATTCTGAGCGGAACGGGTGCGCAAAGCGGTGGTCAATATTCCTCGTACTGTCCGACCTGGGCTGCAGACGCGGCCGCGGTCGCCGGCGGCGCGACGTTCGGGCTGAATGGCGTCTACGGATATCGAATCTCGGAATGGTGGGCGGTGTTCAGCATCCCGGAAGGCGAGCCAGTTGCGCTGTTCGAGCACGACGTCAACGGCCTCTCGGTGGATTTCGACGCGAGCTTCGAAAGTGAGCAGTCGTACGAAACCGGAAATCCGAAGGTGCCCGTGTCGACCTACGCATGGGACTTCGGTGATGACAAGACCGGCTCCGGCGCCAAACCGACACACGTGTACGCCGAGCCCGGATCGTATACGGTCACGCTCACCGTCACGGATGACGATGGGGAGGACGATATCTACAAGCGGGTCGTCACCGTTTACGGCCTGAAGCTTGAGTACTCAATTTCAATCGACGACCTGACCTATGTCGAGGGTGACGAGATACAGGTGCGCATCGATGTCTTCAACGTGAGCAACGTGGATGCGATGCCCGTCAAGGTGCCGACCCGGCTCGGGTTCGTCGAGACGTATCCGGATCAGCCCGAGGGCAGGGCGCTCCGGCAGGCAACGAAGGCCGTAATCTCGACCGAGAATACGCTCGACATCGCGACCTTCGACCTTGCGGCAGGAGCGAGTCACTCGATCGATCTTACGTTCAAGCTTGAGAACGCGCCGTGGTATTCGGCGGCAGATGGGGTTGGGAGGACATCGTTGCGCGCCGAAATCGAGGCAAAGATGGGAATCGGACTTTCGGCTCTGGACCCGGACGGTCACCCGGGACAGATTGTGGACCGCTGTGACGACAGCTGTGCCAACCAGTTCGACATCGAGCCCGCGCTGCGGGCCTGGATCACGATTCCAAAGGAGAGGGTCGGCAAACTCGGCGAATTCACCGTCGATTTGCTCCTGGAAAACCACAGTGACGCGGCGATGGAGAATGTGCGGGCGGTGGTAGCTCCCCTCGTCATCAAAGTTGATCGGCTCGACGGCCCACTGTCGCTTGAGCCGGTGATTACGAAAGTGAGCGGACCGGATCCGGCAAATGGATTCTCAATCGGTGCAGGTGCCACTCAGACGATTCGCTATGAATACAGGGTTGACGAGCTTGCCAGGACCGTCATTGGCGACGAGACAGTACCAGTCAAGATCCATTATCATGCCGCGCGATACGACGCCACGTTCAAGGGGATGACCGTCTTTGCCGGATGTTACGGCGACGGGCCAATCCTGCTGAGGGATCCCTTCGCCACGGCGGGCTGTTCCGATTCGCTGAGCGTGGAGCGAATCCCGCTTTCGATTGACATCACCCCATCAAACGTCACCGGCGAAGTCTCATCGATTCCGGGTGGTCTATGGCGCTACACGGGATCCGGATTTGAGAATGGATACTTCTTCAGTGTAATACAGCTCGAGGATGGCAAGCACTGTGTCGCCGGATGTGCCGACCTCGACATCGTCGTGAAAGACGAAGAGGGAAAGCCCGTTGAAGACGCAACCGTCAAGCTATCGCGTGAGATCAAGTCCCCTGACAACCCTGAGCTGACAACCAGGGACGGCAAAGTCATCATTTACGGCGACGCGCCGGGATTTTTCTGCGACACCAGCAACTGCGACGAGCCGCGTACCCTCAACCAGACGACGGATGCGGACGGAAAGGTTCGGGCGCGCTACTGGGTACCGCCGGTCCTTTCGCCGGTTGAAACGACGGTCACCGCCGTCATTACGCGGCCCAATGATCCGACGGAGACCGAAGAGAAGTTGGATCTGACGATCGTGCCGACGCCGGCCGATCTCGGAGATCGAACCTTCCAGGCAGATCAGACTGACCTTGTCGCCTTGAAGCTCATGCGTGGCGTGACTACGATAACGGAGTTTGCGGATCTTCCCGGCTGGTGCAAGTGGGCGCAGGAAAAGCTGCTCGCCGCCAATCCGGTCGTGAAGATTGACGGTGAATTTCTCTCTGCCGCAAAGACGGCGATATCGTACGGTTGCGACGAGGTGCTCAAGAAGCTGCTGGACCCCGTCATCCGATTCGACGGACCGAATTCCAAAAGGCTGTCGCCGTCAGAAAAGTTCGCCCTGCTCGATGCGTTCAACAAGCTCGCTTTCACCTTGAACCTCTACTGGTTTCAGCAGGAGTTCAACGTGTCGTTGGTCGGTACGGGCAAGCCGAAACTGACTCCGTTCGCGCCGTTCATCGATATGGAGTCGGACTTCGGTGACGCGGTAAAGAACTCGATGCGCGAAATGGCGAAACAGCTCAGCTTGTCGGAAACGCCGCCGCCGGTTACGCTGACGCTGATCGAGGCAACATCGCTTACGAGGTCGCAGGTCGTGACGCTCGGTCAGTCACCGTCGATGTTCTTCATGCTCCGTACTCCGGACAAGAAGACTGTCGATTTCCGTACCATTGTCAGCGTCGGTTACGAGCCCGGGCTCTTCCTCCTGCAGGATGCCAACCGGTCTTCGCTGTCGGCCGCTGCGTCGCCCTCTGACGAGTCGCTTTCCCTCGTTGCCTCGCCCAACGCGAACGCCGGAAAGAATACTATGGCAGATGATTCAACCTTTGCTGTTGGCCATGTCCTGCTCGTCGATGAGGGTGCCACTGCCGAACGCGTACAGGTTGTCGGAATCGCCGGGAACGTCTTGAGCCTGTCGACGCCTCTCAAATATTCGCACACCTCCGGCGCCGCGGTCGTGTATGTTGATTCGCTTGCAGTAGGTGCTCCAGATTCCCCCCTCCTGATGCCGGGTGCGGCGTCGACGATGCCCGGTTACTCGACGACGCCAACCATCAAGTGGTTCAGCCGCTCACCGGTGATCGACTACTCACTCGAGGTCGCAAGCGACACAACCTTTGAAGACGTCATCCAGTCATACGACAACGTCACGGCGGACAGCCTGCAACTCGCTGCATTGAACGATCACGAGTTGTACTACGTGCGTGTTGCCGGGCGCAACAACTCTGGGCTCGGCGGTTGGTCGCAGTCTTTCAGTTTCAGCACGGGTACGCCGTTCGGCGACGACCTCGCCGAGGCCATCGAACTACCGGATGGGTACTACGACGGCGTTGCCGCATGGCAGACCGCGTCAACGTCCGAACCCAACGAGGCGACGAGCGCGTGTGGGGAGGGCGACGGGTCTCTCTGGTTCGCCTTCACCCCCGCGACCAGCGGAACGTATGCCGTCGAAACATTCAACTCGAATCACGACACGATTCTGAGCGTCTGGACGGGAACGACGCATCCCCTGTCGGAGATCGTCTGCAACGATGACTACGACAATGGAAGCCATCCGGCGGTTACGACTTCATACGTTGCGTTCGAGGCGACGGCGGGTTCGACCTACTATTTGCGTACGGCAGCGCGCGGAGGCGAAACGCCCCTGGTGATGCTCACCATCCGCGAACCGACGCAGGTGGGGGTCGATGGTCCAGAGCAGATGGTGGATGCTGTGAATGAGTTTGGATTGGAGGTATGGCCGAATCCAGCGGCCGGCACGGCGACCATCGCGGTCGAGCAGCCGATGGCGGGTACGTTCCGGGTAGAGGCGTTCGATGCACTCGGGCGCCGGGTGGGTGTGCTCCGCGACGGCGCCGCAGACGCGGGTCGGCACGAGTTGAGCTGGGATGTCAGCCGGCTGCCGGTCGGAATCTATTACGTCGTTGCATCCGGAGATGCCGGCAGGCGAACCTCGTCCGTTGCGATCGTTCGGTAACCGTGGGCGCTCACGGGTGTCCGAACTCCTTCGTCATGTCCGCACGCCACGCCTGCGAAAGCAGGAGTTTGCCGCCAAGGCGAAGAATCCGCTTTCCGCGGGCCACGATCGGATTCGTATTCGGTGGCGTGTTTCGTGTCACGCTGATGCGACTCTCGGTCCGGTACACGACGCTAGGGAACGGGATCTTGTCGGCACGCGCCTTGACCGCACTGTTAACCATGTGGTGATGATAGAAGGGCGCGTCAAAGGGGTCCTCCGAACCAAGAAATGCGTCTGATTCGAGAAGCGCCCTGTCCGCGATGACCGACGACCCACACCGGAAGGCGAATCCGGATTCCTTCAGATACACCCGGCGGGCAAAGTCGATAAGGATCCACCCGAAATCCGCGAGCATCGGTCCCTTGCCGGATTCGAGTACATACGAAACCAGTTGGCGGCTCACGAGATCGTCGGCATCGAGAAACATGACGTGCGAGCAGCCCATGTCTGCCAGCATTCTTGCTGCGTGGCGACGTTTCCGGTGCATGTCCCTGTAGGCGCGCAGATGTGTATCGGCGGCACGCTCGAGTGCGTCGGGGCAGGCACCATGAAGAATCCGCGGGTCATCGATGGGTGGAACGTAGTCGCCACTCGTCGAAAGGAAAACTCTCCAGTTTTCAGTGTCCTGGTTGAGGATCGAGGACAGGGTGCTTTCGAGGTAGTCGCGCGCCACCTCAGCACGTGAGAAGCCATGAAATGGGCGTACGGGGATGGCGAAGCCAAGCATCGATCTCGGGGGCTGCCGGTTTCAGGACTAACAAATACTATAACAACCTGCCACGCAGGCCCGCCGGATCGGCTCTATAGCTGGGGACGGTCAATCTACACGACGGACGACTTTATTAACGTGCGGATGTCGTCTATTTGCTCAAGATTGACGAAATGCCCGCGAATCATCTGATTTGGCAAAAAATCGGCTGTTACATCCGCGAGCGACCGCGCCCTATAGGTTGGATGTTGTCGAAACGAAACAATCAGCCATCGAGTCATGTGGCCAGAGTCTTACACACGCTACGCCGAATGGGCCCTGCGGCGCAATGCGATTGCCGAACGAACGTGGAAGGGCCCTCACATCTACTGGTTCGTTTTCCCCGCGCTCGTCATCACGCTGATCGTCGCTATGTTCTGCTTCCACGAGTGGGAGAAGGTGTTGATCATCCGCGATCCGTGGACGCTTACGCGCTTCCACTTCGGTGAGGATCGGGTGATTTTGCCAAGTCTGACGTGGTACAACGACAATGCCCTTCTGTATGCGTGGTCGAACTTCGCCGGCGCGGTGATGGCGCTCGTCATGACGTCCGCGTTTCTGCTCGCCATGGTGACGCACGACGCGCGACCCACCGGAATCGCGTACGTGCTCTTCTTCACGGCCTTCGGGATCGAGACGGTAATCCGCGGGATACTCGCGCACGTGTACCCATTGGGCTTCTTCCGAATCAGTGACCTGGTCGAGTTGGCGTCGTACCTGTCCCTGCGGACGACAATTCTGTGAGCCGGCTCGACAAAGGAGTCAGACTATTCACGCGCAGAACCAGCAGAGAAGGCCCACCGCTGATGCGGAGGGCCTTCTCAGGCTTTGCTACAATGGGAACTCGTCTGCACTAAGTCGGCAGTCCCCGATATCCGTCATCCATCTTAGAACGTTCCCACCCAGAGCGCTCGGTTTGCCGTTCCGTTCGGTACGTTCGACAAGCTCGGCTTCGCGGCCTCGATAAGCGCCTGCTTCACCTGCGCGGGTGTTGACGCCGGGTGCTGCGAGAGAT
>JAGQWL010000175.1 GCA_020437385.1 Bacteroidota bacterium | reverse complement strand
TCACTGAGTGACCCCAACCCTCCTTCTCAGGGAGGTCATCGTTAAGCCATTGAGCGTCGTGCGAAAGGACCGCGGCGCCTTCGCTTCTCGACAGGACTACCGAATCCACTTCGGAGTTGGCACCCAGTTCGTTGTCCGGAATGTGAACAAACGTGCGGCCCGCGTGGGATAGTCGAAAGCCGTGTGCGCCTCCAGGATGGTGCACCGGTATGAGCTCAACCTTGAAGTCGCATCCTGTCAACTGCATCCAGTCGATGTCGGGAAACCGTACCCGCTTGATGCGGCACGGAAGCTCGACAAACCGCTTCGGGAAGTGTACGCCATCCATGATGTCCGTCGCATACCAGACACCTCCATCGGTCCGATCAACTCCGACAACAAAGACGTCTTGATTCGAATCGTAGAGTGGCGCGAAATATGGCAACCCGCCGATATGATCGTAATGTTGGTGCGACTGCATGATGACGATTCGTTTGCCACGTCCCATCAGTTCGGCACCCAACAGACGTACGCCGCTGCCCGTGTCGAGAACGAGCACGGTGTCACCAACTTCCACCGCCACGCAGGATGTGTTGCCGCCGTAACGAACCGTTTGTGGTCCCGGCGTAGCAATCGTTCCGCGCACTCCCCAATACGTAATCTTCATAACAAGGCACCTGAACTCAGCAACACAATCGCCTCTCGCTCAGAACGTAGCGTCACGGAACGAAAGTCTGCATGAAGAAAACGATGATGAACAACAGGACGCTAATCGAGAGCCCGAACATGAAGATCGTATACGATCGGTGGAGCATGGCAAACTTGCGGCTCAAGACTGATCCGATCCCGTACAGATCGCGCATCATGTTCCGGTAGACGAGATCCTGGTCATCAGCGAGCTTCAACATAGCGTCGAGATACGTGTCCTCCGCAAACTGGGTGTAATTGCCAAAGAAGAGGAGGCTCGCCTTTCCCGACCAGACATCGTCCAGTGTTACTTGATCCACATTAAGCCTCGGTCGCGCGGCCATGATCGCGTATATGATTGCAGCCAGACACGAAATGAGCATGATCGTGGTCGGAAAAAGCAACCAGTTGTTGCTGTCGATCTTCGGAGCTATCGAGGCAAGAATGATGGACAGAATCAGACCATTGATGCTGATCATGATATTGGCCTTAGAATCGGCAAGTGACGTCAGATCCATGTGCACTCGATAGGCCGACCGGAACATCGTTTCCAACCCGCGAGATGAACCGATCCCTTTCGAATCCTTGCCCGCTTTGTTCTTCTTTTTCTTCTTCTTTTTCTTCACCTCACCAGGAGCATCGTCACCGAGGTTGCCGATGCCTGGTTCACCAGAGAGATGTCCCGAAGACCCGGGATTCGCCTCCGACCCGTGATCTGTATCTTCTTCCATGAAACAGCCCGGTTATAGATGGTTGCTAGAATAGATCCGAGGCAAGGTACGTGCTTCCGTTCAGTATCGCACCTTCGCCTCCACCAGTCCGGACCCCGCGATCGCAGTACAATTCCAAACACTGATTGCCATGAATCCAGCAGCTAGCACACATTTGCGGGGAAGCTTCGTTCTGGCCCTTCTGATGTTACTGTCCCCTCAATCGTGCCAGTGGCGCTCGGATTCCGACAGTGCCGGCGCCGAGGGGTCGCAGCTCTTCCTTGACTACGACTTCTCGGCTCCTGATACCGTGTTCAACCTACCCGGCTCATTGAGAGAAATAAGTGGGCTTGCATTGTGGCGGTCAAAGCTGATAGCCATCGAAGACGAACGAGGACGGGTGTATTCTATCGATCCGATGACAGGTAGTTCAGCTGTGCTGGCGCGGTTCGCCTCGGGGGGAGACTATGAAGGCGTCGAGGCGGTCGGCGACTCAATCTACGTGCTGCGCAGCGACGGCCGGCTCTACAGGATGCAAGCCGACGGAAGCGACAAGTGGCCGCACGAAAAGCTGGAATCTGATCTGACTCGACACTCAGAATGGGAGGGTCTCGGGTACGATGCAACATCACACTCTCTTCTTCTGGCCGAGAAGAACGGGAAATCCAACAATCGTCGTGTGATAGAGTATCGTGTCGACTCGGGACAGTGGATTGAGCGCCCCCATATGCTCCCTAGTGCGTCGGCTATCGATTCGATGCTCAAATCGAACGGTTATCCCAAGCAAAAGCTCAGGCCGTCAGCGCTTGGCGTACGTCCTCTGGATGGAACAGCTATCATTCTATCATCGACGCCGTCCACGATTCTCGCCGTTGATTCGACGGGAACTCCAGTAGATATCGCACTTCTCGCAGACAGGCGAGTCCGACAACCGGAAGGGATCTGTATCTCCCCGGACGGGACACTCTACATTTCGACGGAGGCTGCGGGTGATCGAGCAAGAGTGTTCGTCTACAAGCGGCGCGCCGATTAGTCGGCAACGGTTTCGGTGAGCTTCTCACCATCCCCGGATCTTTCGGCTCGCCATCTCGCTATTGTCGCTCGCATCGCTTCCTGCGATCGGATGCTGCCGTTTGCAGATTCGACGTATCGATTCGTTCCGGCCGCGTCGATAACGCGTGCCGTGACGTTGTCTCTCAACTGCAATCCGAGTAACTCCACAAGATCGTCCGCAAGCTGCGCGTCGAGCACAGGAAAAACGGCCTCCACCCTCCTGTTCAGATTCCGTTTCATCCAGTCCGCGCTGGACAGGTAGACCTCGCGGTCACCGCCATTCTCAAAAACGAAAACGCGCGCATGCTCGAGATACCGATCGACAATGCTGACTGCCGTAACGGTGTCGCTTTGACCCTCCACTCCGGGAACGAGACGGCAGATGCCACGAACAACCAGCCGAACTGGAACGCCTGCCGCACTGGCCTTGCACAATCTGGCAATCATTCGATCGTCTTCGAGACTATTCATCTTGAGGGTCAGACCCGACGGCCTGCCCTTCCTTGCATGTGCTATTTCACGATCAATCAGACGAATCAGCCTTTTCCGAAGATGGTCCGGCGCAACGAGGAGTCGCTTGAACTCTCCCGCGCTTTTTCGATCGACGAGATACCGGAAAACCTTCTGGACATCTGAGGTTATTTCGCGGTCTGCGGTAAACAACCCGTGGTCGGCGTAGAGCGTCGCCGTCTGTTCGTTGAAGTTACCTGTCGACAGGTAGGCATACCGACGCTTCCGACCATCTTCGCGCCGAACCACGAGCGCGAGCTTCGAGTGAACCTTAATTCCCGGCATCGAATACAGTACCCGCACGCCCGCCCTTTCCATCTCCGCAGCCCACTGAAGATTCCTCGCTTCATCGAATCGCGCCTTCACTTCGACGAACGCAGTGACCTGCTTTCCTTCCCGGGCCGCATCGATCAGCGCACCCAGGATCTTGGATGTGGACGCCACGCGGTAAAGCGTGATATAGATTTCTTCAACCAACGGATCACTTGCACTTTCCCTGAAGAAACGGACAACCGGATCGAACGAATCGTACGGATAGTGCAGCATGACGTCTCGCGTCGCGATGATCTCGATCACAGGAACCCCGCCCGAAAACGCTTCGGGCGTCGAACGAACAACCGGCGGAAAAAGGAGTCCCTCTATGCCAAAATCCGGAAACTGGAAAAAGTCGTTGAAGTTGTGATAACGCCCGCCGGCAACCAGATCTTCCTCCTCCAGAGCGAACGATGTCCGCAGCCGCTCGACAAGGGTATGTGGCATTGCCGCATCATAAAGGAAGCGCGTCGGCGGGCCCATATGGCGCTTGTCGAGGCTTGCACGGATCATCTCGACGAGATTGCCCGAAAACTCATCCTCCACATTCAACTCCGCATCCCGCGTCATCTTGAATGAGAACGTTCCGCCCGTTGGGATCCCCGGATAGAGTCGATTGACGTTGTACCTGAGAATGTCGTCGAGGAAGTACAATTTCCGGACTCCGCCGCCAAGATCCTGGACGTGGAAGCGCCGCACACGGTCCGTCGGAATCTCGACAACACCGTAGCTCTTGTCCGCAGCCGAAACAGACCCTGTCTCGTCATCGGGGAACAACTCGGTCGCAAGATAGAGCGAACGATTCTCCAGAAATGGCGCGCCTGACGGACCGTTCAGAATCAGTGGATCAGGAACGAGTTGTCTCACATTCTCGAACTGCGTCAAGGCGAACGACGCCTCTTCATCTGTAAACTCGCGGCCAACTACGATCAACAGCCCGTGCTTCTCCAACTCGGGAACGATTGTGTCGAATATTCGACCGAACTCCTTCTGTTGCCCATCGACCTCGGCATGAATCTTCGCCAGCAGCGCCGCCGGATCGAACGACAGCTTCTGGGCGGATTTGCGACCAAGCCGGAGAAGGCTCCGAAGCGACGCAACGCGGACGCGAAAGAACTCGTCGAGATTAGACGAGAAGATTGCCAGGAATCGAAGCCGTTCGACGAGCGGCACTCGCGACTCTGCAGCCTCCTGAAGTACACGGCCGTTGAAAGCGATCCAACTCAGTTCGCGGTCTACAATGTGCTGCTGGTCAGTTTGCGACATCCGGCGTTCGGGTTATTGAGTAGACGGCCTCGGCGTGATCACACGGCCCGCCGACCGGCGGGTTCGACTTTCTCACGGTAACCTGAACCGCATCCACTATGGCGTGTTGCGCGAGTATCTCGCGCGCAATCAAGAGAGCGAGTCGCTCAATCAGATAGAATCGGTTGCCCAGGATAATCTGCTGGACCAGTTGGTAGATCCGTTCGTAATCAACAGTCTTGGTGAGGTCGTCGTGCGCCGCTGCCTCGTCGACATCCAGCGACATCTCGACGTCAACTTCGAATCGGCCGCCGAGGCGATGCTCCTCCTTCATGACGCCATGGTGGGCGTAGAATACTGCGTTTATGAGCCTTACGATTCCGGTCGCCATGATGCGATCTCCTATTGTAAGATGATTGGCAGACTACCGACCTTCGCGGCTATCCAGAATCTGGAGGACATGCAGCTCGTCGTCAGACAGGTCGTCCACGGAGCGGGCACGCAGCGACGAAACAAACAGTGTTGCGTACAGGCCCAACACGGTGTCCGACCGACGGCGATGCTCGTCCAGAAGCGCAACGTCCCCTGCTGCGACAGGGACAGTCGGAAAGAGAACAGCGCGCTCGCCGCCGGGTCCGCGAGGGGCAGTTCCCGGAAAACTCTTCTCCGGTTCGAACAGCCGTTTGCCATAGTGACATCCGAGACACTGCGTCGGGACGGTATACGACTTCGGATGAGACAAGGTCGAATCTGCGAGTAGCCCCTCGGCACCGTAGGCAGCGACGTCCCATAAACCATCATGGCGCTTGAGCATGACCGTATATTCCGTGACGCCGTCGTTGCCTCTGTGCTCGGCCACAAACGCGGTCGAGTCCGGGTATACCAGCGTGCCGGCCGATTCGAAATTTCGGAGCGCCGCCAGGATCGCCGAGCGCCTGACATAGACGTCTCTCGTGGCAGCCGTCATCACCCCGGCCACGCTGATACGAAACCAGTTTTCGTCGTGCCAGTCACCAATCGTTGTCCGGAGCGAGTCGATTGTGCTGGGGATTCGACGGGCCTGGTAGTACGTCTCAACAACAAACGCGGAGAGTTCGTCCCAATCAATGTTCCCATCTGCGTCAGCGTCCTCCAGGCTGAAGCCAGACCGACCCAGGGCTTCGAGGTCCACCCGGTAGCGACCGTCTGAATCGACCAGCACGGAATTCAACTGCTCCGCGTAACTACCAAAATAGAAGCGCAGCAATCGATCCGGATCCCGTTTGTCGATGTCCACAGTCACGAGCCCGGAAGACCTTTCATCCGGCAACTGAGGAGGATCGGTCTTCGCGCATCCGAAGGACGAGACGAACACCGGCGCGAGTAGCACCAGGGTGACAACGATATCGCGCATCTTTGCTCGGCCCTATTCGTCCCGCTTAATCCGACAACTGGTACGTAAGACTGGGTATCTCCGACAGGCCACGAAAGGCTTCCGCACGCAGTTCGACATCGCTCCGCGAGATTTCCAGAAGGCGGTCCGGACCGAATGCCTCGACGCAGAATGAAGCGACAGCACTACCAAAAACGACCGCGCGCTTCAACGATTCGACCGAGAAGTCACGGGAGCGTGCGAGCGATCCCACAAACCCGCCCATAAAGGAGTCGCCGGCGCCAGTCGGATCATGAATGTCTTCCAGCGGATACGCCGGAACGGAGAACACGCCTTCCTCCGTGAATAGCAGGGCTCCGTGTTCACCTTTCTTTATGACGATGGTTGACGGACCCATGTCGCGAATCACGCGAGCCGACCGGATGAGATTGGACTCTCCCGACAACTGGCGGGCCTCTGAATCGTTAATTATCAGACAGTCCGCAAGCGTCAGTGTCCTTTTCAGTTGATCCGGCGTATTGTCGATCCAGAAGTTCATCGTATCGAGCACGATGTAAGCGGGATCGACCACCTGGCTCACAACACTCTGCTGTACACCTGGGTCGAGATTGCCAAGACAAACGATCGATTGGCGCTTGTATCGATCGGGCACGTTCGGCTCGAAGCCCGTGAGTACGTTCAGATGCGTAGCGAGCGTATCACGTTCGTTCAGGTCGAAATGGTAGCGTCCCTCCCACGCAAAGGTCTTTCCATCGGGTTTTACCTCAAGACCGGTCAAGTCAATGCCCCGCTCAGACAGCAGGTTGAGGTAGGAATCGGGAAAGTCGTTACCTACTACCGCGACGACTCCAAAGTCTTCATGTAGAAAACGTCCCGACAAGGCGACGTAGACGGCACTTCCACCAAGGATTCGGTCGGCCGATCCAAACGGCGTTTCAATACTGTCAAACGCAACTGTTCCTACAGCGACAACGCTCATAGTTATTGATCAGGTAATACAGACAGGTACAGAGAGGTAATCGGTCAGATTGGCGGCGGTTCAACGTCGCTTCAGCCAATCGAGCACTGATCTGGATGCCACAGAGGCAATCGTCGAGAAGAGATTATCGGCAAAGCTGGTTGTTTCGTGCGCGATTTCCCTCGGGGACGGAAGGTCGTCGACCTTCTCGCGGATTCCGGATGCGACGTTGCTGGATGCTTCGCGCGCTCGTGCAGCAAGGTGTTCACTTCGTTGGCGAATCGCGTCCCTGAAGCCTGAATGATACGTTTCCGCTGGATCGTCCGCGAGGGCCGATTTCAACAGGTAACCAAGTGCGACGCCGAAGCCGAGGGCGACGCCGGCAGCGGTCAGGGGGTGGTCAGACACCAGGTCACGAGCCCGGTCAACCACTTCAGCGGGCTCGAACCCGCTTAGTTCATCCGCGATCTGGCGACCGAGGTCTTCCAATTTGGCGGCCGCTTTGGTCGCTGCCGCGGTAGTTTCGGTGGACATTAGATGGCTAGGTACTTCAGAATGAATAATAGGACGCGTCAATCAGCCCGCTAGCGCCGCGCCACGGCACCAAGAAACACGCCGATGCCAAACGCACCGACAACGGCCAATTTTCGGTGAACGGATGCCCAAGTTACGAACTCGGAGAATGGCGTTCGTCTTCCATGCCCTGAGCCAGGCGAGGGCGAGGACGTTGCCGATGCATTGGAAGAACCCTCGCTCGAACTCGATTCGGAGGGTCCGAGAACCTCGTTTTTCTCGAAATGCGCCATTGTGGGACTTCTACCGATTACGTACGTGATTAGCGAAGCGATGGTGGTGAAGCCCGAACTCCACCACCACAGGATGTTAGTGAACGCTTCGCACCAGTAATCGTTCTATTTCCATAGTTTTTTCCGAAATTTGGCTTGTCGCGTCCACGGCGCTTGAACCAATATCGCCGAAGCGCTTTAGAGCGTTCAAGTCCTTGTTCGTGTTGGCATCCACCACCGTCTCGCTGCGTAGCCCGATTCCACCTGGCCGGATTGTTCATCGTTAAATCGTGAGCTTCTGGTTTGATTGATCGGATTCCCTGCCGGATTCGCCTTGCCAACCACGTACAGCGCGCAGACCACGCGTCCGTCGTGTGGCACCCCACCGAAACAAAAGAAACCGCCAGCCACCATGCGTCGATCTCTTGACGCCGTACTCTCGGGAAGTCGATTCCTGATGGTTTTCGCCTTGTTGTTGCTCTGCGGACGATCGTCAGATGGTCAATCTCGCACATTCTCGGCGCAGGCTGACTTCTCGGAAGCGTTCCGGCTGTATTCTGACGGACTCTATCGGCAGTCGGCGCGCGCCTTCGAGGCATTCAGGCTCGATTGGCCAAACGACCTGTCGGTGCCGGAGGCGACCTATTACGAGGCTGAGTCCCGCCTGGCCTCTGGCGACACGGATCAAGCCGTTCGTCTCCTGACCGGATTTCAAAGCCGATACCCCAATCATCCGCTGTCGTACAAGGCGAATCTCGCAATCGGTCAGTACTTCTTTGAACGCGGAGAGCACGACAAGGCAATCGAAACGTTTAATACGGTGCTCGCCTCGTCGCCACCGGACGATCTCGCGGCTCGAGCGCTCTACTGGATGGGCGAGTCAGCGGTCAAATTGGAACGGCCGGACGAGGCAATCAGATACTTCTCACGTGCCGCCAACGAGTACCCCGGCACTGCCGTCGCCCCTAACGCTCTGTACGCCATCGCATTCGCGGAGCTGAAGCGGAACCGTTACGACGAGGCCGCTCGGGCCCTCGAGTTGCTCGCGGCGCGCCACCCCAATTCTGAACACGCACGCAATGTCGGCCTGGCGCTTGCCGAAGTTTACTACGAGTTGGGAGACTACCGGCGGGCTATTGAGGAGGCAGAGCGTCGACTGCCCAACGCCAGTGGTGAGGAGCGCGTACGCGCACTCTTCCTCCTTGCCGAGTCGAACAATCAATTGCGAAACAGTGAAGACGCGATTGTCTTGTATAGACAGATTACAGAAGGCTATCCGGAAAGCGCCTTCTACCGACGCGCCCAATACGGCCTCGGCTGGAACTACTACTACCAGGGGGCCTGGGAGTGGGCCGGTAACGAGTTTGAGAAGGTCGCCGCTGGACGGGACGACGATCTTGCAGCGCGCGCGACCTACTATGAGGGGGTGTCTCGAAAGCTGAACGCCCGGCCCCAGGAGGCCATCTCTTTGTTTCAGGAGGTAGTGACGCGATGGCCCAATGGGCCCACCACAGAATATGCCTTGTTCGAACTCGGTATGGCACTCTACGAAGCGCGAGACTGGGAGGCAGCCGGAGCCGCATTCGCGAGTCTTGTCGACCGGTATCCTTCCTCCGAACACGTCGGCGAGGCGCTCACCTATCGGGCTAATTGTTTCATCGCGATCGGCGATCTGGACAACGCACTCGTCACCTTTGACCGGGCGATCAGCCAGTCGGCGAGTGATCCCGCGGTACATTCCGAGATCGTTTTTCAGAAGGCATGGCTCCAATACCGCAACGCGTCCTATGACGCGGCCGCCAAAGCTTTCCTAAAGCTGTACGAAGACGACGAATCTGCCGTCTGGCAGGCACAGTCACTCTTCTGGGCCGCTGAGAGTTATTATCAGCTTCGAAACTATGACCGAGCGCGTACGCTATTTCTCAGGTACCTCGGCGACTTCCCCGGCGGAGACCAGGCAGACGCTGCACACTATGCGCTTGGGTGGACCTATTTCAAACAGTCGGATTATGGTCCAGCCGTACGTGAGTTCACGTCGTTTCTAAATAGCTACAAGGAAACCAACGAGTTCGTCCCGTACCGTGACGACGCCCGCCTTCGGCTTGCCGACAGCTATTTCGCAATGAAGCAGTACAGTGACGCCATAAGGAACTACCGCGCGGCCGCGGATAATGGCGACGACTACGCGCTGTATCAGATTGGGCAGGCATACAAGAACGCAAACGAATACAGTAGCTCGCTGGCGGCTTTTCGGAACCTTCTATCAGAGTTCCGCGACAGTCCATTCCGTGAGGAAGCGCAGTATTCGATCGGAGAAATACATTTCCAGAATCAGGATTTCGACGCGGCGGTCAATGCCTATCGCGAGTTGATCAAGACGGCACCTCGCGATCCACTTGCCGCGAAGGCTCAATACGGAATTGGGGACGCCCTCTTCAATGCGGGCAGACTTGACGAGGCTATTCATGCCTATGAGGCAGTACTCCGCGATTATCCTCGCTCCGTGTTCGCCGGAGATGCTGCATCCAGTCTGCAGTTCGCCTTTGCTGCGCTTGACGATGATGCAAAGGCTGAGGCGTTCGTTGACTCGTTCGCAGTGGCGAACCCCGACTCTCCGCTCGTCGACGAGCTTCGATTCAAGCAGGCTGAAGTGAAATTCCAGAGCGGCCGTACTGACGCGGCCCTTGCTGATTTTCAACGGTTTGTTCGGACGGCTCGCAACGAACAACTGCTGCCCGAAGCCTACTACTACCTGGGTACGATTTATTACGATCGAGATCAGCTCGCCGAGGCTCAGTCATATCTCCGACAGATCGTTATGGGCAACGCCGCTCACCCGCGGAAGGCCGCTGCGACACAGACGCTCGGTGAGATCTATTTGAAGGAGAACCGTCCTGCGGAAGCACTTGCGTTGTTCCAGGATCTGGAAGAACAAACATCGGATCCGCTTGAAGTGGCGGCGGCCCGTTACGGACAGAGTCTTGCATTGTCGCAGCTGGGACGGACATCGGAGGCAAGGACACTTCTTCAGCGGACAATCGAAGCATCGCCTAATGATCCCCGAACGGTTCCGGCGGAGCTTGGCCTTGCCCGCTTGAATGAAACATCAGGCAACATTCCAGACGCGCTCGCAGGATACCGCTCCATTGTGCGCCGTTCGCAGGACGAACGCGGCGCTGAAGCACTTGCCCGCCTTGGAGCGCTGCTGCTCAGGCAGGGAAATGCTGCGGAGGCAGCCGAAGAAATGGCGCGAATGCCGATCCTTTTTGGCGGTTATCCCGAGTGGCTCGCAGAGGGCTACCTCACGCAGGCGCGGGCATTTGTGAAACTTGGACAGACCGGAGATGCCGTTCGGACCTATGATTTATTGATCCGACAGTACTCCGGAACTCCCCAGGCTGAAACGGCCCGACAAGAACGGGAACAGCTATGACTCAAACTCCCAGCAATACCGTGCCCTCTTCCCGGTTTGTGCGTCGCATTGCTACGCTGCTTCCGATTTCCCTCGTAGCCTTCCTTTCGGCTGCCGCCCAGGATCCGCAACCGGTTCTTCCCAATCTTGCTCCACGCGAGGTCGAGATTCGCGGACAGCTGGTCATACAGTTCCCCGCACTCGAGCGACAACCGCTTATTGGGTTTAATCCGCCTCCGCGAATTCCGACAATTCCAACGGATCGCCGTCCCATCGTTGAGGAGTATAAACAGAGCCGGGCAGACCTTCCGCAGACCGAGATCTCGCGACCAAGCCCACCGGGAGTCTTACTTCCGGGAGCCGCTTTTCTGAACGGCGAACTGGAGGCGGCCGGTGGATCATACTTCGACCGCAAGGTGCGAGGACGATTCGGTGGCGACCTCTCGCAGGCCGTCTCCGGTGTCATCAAGGCTGATTACTTCGGATCCGACGGTCAGACGATCGACACGACCCTCGCGATCAAGAACCCGCTCGATTCGTTCGACGGCTCCGCGGGCGTGTACGCCCGTTTAGGGGGCCTGAGGTTGGGGTCGGAGATCAAGGGGTCCAGCCGATCGTACACCTTGTATGGACTTCGTCCTGCCGACAATCCCTTGTCTACCTCCTTCTTTGACAACCTCCCCTCCCGGCAACTTGTTGGCGGATCTGTCGGGTTCAGCGTCGACTACGCCATCCCGAGCGGAGTGGCAACGCAGAATCGCGTGACGCTCGGTTTGTCCCGCGTTGCAACTGACCCGGACTCGTCTGGCATCCTGAATGCCTACACACTTGACGACAGACGTGTTCGCCTTTCATCGGCGACGTCCGTACCTCTAGGCGGTAGTCGGCTTGAGATCGGTCTGCACGGGTCGTTTGCGTCGGGCTCGTCCGACGCTGACAACGCGGTGCTCTCGACGCCAGTCTCCCGCTCCGAGTTCCTCTATCGCGGAACACTTGGTGTTCGCCGCTCCGGACCCAGGGCCAATCTTGCGGTCGGTGCGGCCATACTTGGTACGGCCGTGGACGACGACGTTGATTCCGCAGGCCCCAAACGGAAGTTGTCGTATCTAACTCCCTCCGTTGATCTCGAATACTATCCGACTTCGGGGCTGACCGTCTTCGCCCGTAACACGCCAGAAGCGGTTAGCACGAATATCCTCGACGTATTCAGGGATAATCCCTTCCTCAGTTCCGACGTGACGCTCCAGCCATCTCTCAAAGTCGTTCAGGCAGACGCGGGGATCAGCCTTTCTATTGCGCCGCTCCAGGTGCGGTTGTCAGGTGGCTACGACTGGTCGCCGAACTGGCTGTATTTTGACAGAGTCACTCGCGCTGGAATAGCAGGCTTTTTTGAGCCTCAGTATGCCAAGGCACGAGTCTACCGTGGTGACGTAGCCGTCGACGCGGACCTCACTGGGTCACTACATGCATCGGTTGGGGCGTCCTACCAGGACGGCATGCTGACCGAGACCGACACGGCTGTTCCCTATCTGCCGAAGTGGTCGGGTACCGGGACTCTCGGGTACCG
>JAGQWL010000174.1 GCA_020437385.1 Bacteroidota bacterium | reverse complement strand
CGGCCTTTTTGCTCTCGCGGCTTTCACATCGATGCAGCGAACAAAGGAGATCGGCGTCCGCAAGACGCTTGGCGCCACAACACCCAACATTGTTTCACTTCTCGTTTCCGACTTCCTCAAATGGGTCTTGGCGGCATTCGCCGTTTCCGCTCCCATAAGCTGGCTGCTGATGAGCCGATGGCTGGAGGGATTCGCCTACCATACGACCATCCGCCCTTCTCTTTTTCTTTTCGGCGGACTCGCCCTCGTGGCCGTTGCGCTGCTGACTGTCGGCTACACGGCCATTCGCGCAGCGGTTGCACATCCGGCACGCTCCCTGCGATACGAATAGCCGACGTTTCCGGCTTCTCAGGCAGAAACGATCGATGGGCGGGCATAATCGTTCGAAACGGGTTTCATCGTTCAACGCGCCGGATCATTCGACGGCGCTTGTTTGAATGATCCGGAACCGCTAACGTCCGACAGCCCTCGTCCGCCTCGCGATTCGTTTGATCCATACCGACCTGTAAATACGATACTACAGGTGGACCCTCACGCTATCCTTCTCAAACCGAAACGTCACAATGAAATCGGGTCGATACGTCGTCGCTGCAATCCTGGTCGCCGGACTCGGGCTCTCGCTGCTCATTCCGGACCTTTTTCGATCAAATGAGCCTCCTATCGCCTCCGGCGACGGGGCCGCGTCTTCTTCGGTCAGCCTCGAAGCCGCCAGTCTGGCGTCGAAACCCCACTTCCGGTCGTCGTATTCGCCCGAGGCCAGCGGCGATGACGCTCGGGCGCGAATCGACTATGAGCTGATGATGCTCCGCGACCCGAACACCGGGCGCATTCCTGCGAACGTCCGCCAGCGAGAACTTGCCTTCGCCGCAACGATTCCCCGGGCCGGATTCGCTAAGTCGTCGCAGGCCCTCACCGAGACCTGGACGCCGCGCGGACCCGCAAACGTGGGCGGACGCACGCGCGCGCTCGCCATCGACCTCGACTTCAACGGAACGTCCAATCAGCGCCTGCTGGCGGGCGGCATCTCCGGCGGCATGTACGTCTCCAACAATGATGGTCAGTCATGGACAATCGCCACCGGACTGAACGATCACGCTTCGGTCACGGCCATCGCCCAGGATCCGTCCAACCGAAACGTCTGGTATTACGGTACGGGCGAGCACCTGGGCAATTCGGCGCGCGGCCTCGCAGCCAACTTCAACGGCATCGGCATGTTCAAGTCGACTGATGGCGGCGCCTCGTGGAGCCACCTTGCAAGCACGGGGCAGGGTGATCATCAGGCTTTCGACAACACGTTCGACCGCGTCTGGTCGATCGCGATCCACCCGACCAGCAGCGTAGTTTATGCGGCCGTGTACGGACAGATCCTCGCCTCGTCAGACGGCGGCTCGAGCTGGTCCGGCGTACTCGGCGATGGGCCGCCGTTCAGCGAAATCACGGACGTTCATGTTGCTGCGGATGGTGATGTCTACGCCGCGCTGAGCCGGAGCGGCTCCGGAAAAACCGAGTACGGAATCTTCCGGTCGAGCACCGGCGCATCAGGATCCTTCACGAACATCTCGCCGCCCGGATTGGCGAACGATCCGTACCGCATCGTCATCGACACCGCGCCATCCGATCCATCCGTTCTTTACGCGTTCGTCCAGACGACGGCGGGAGGCGAAACCGCTGCGGACCATCAGCTCTTTCGCTACAACGAAGGTTCGAACTCGTGGCAGAACCTGACCTCCGCACTGCCCGACGAACAGGGCGTCAGCGGAAACGCATCAATGAGCACGCAGGGCGGCTACGACCAGATCGTCGTCGTTCATCCGTCGAATCCGAACATCGTCTTCATCGGCGGAACCAACCTGTACCGGTCCGATAACGGCGGCCAATCGTTCACCCGGGTCGGCGGATACGCAGGGCCCGATTCCTACGCCGGCCGCGAGGGGCACCACTCCGATCAACACGCCCTCGTGTTTTACCCGAACAATACGAGCACCGCGCTTTCCGGCAGTGACGGCGGTGTCTCGCGGAGCACAAACATCCTAACGGGGTCACCGACCTGGGCCTACATCAACACCGGTTATGTGACGAGTCAGTTTTATGGTATCGGAGTGGATCCGAACGCAGGCGGCGAGTTTATCATCGGCGGATTGCAGGACAACGGCACGTGGGGCGCCGAAACGGCAAATGGCCAGACGCCGTGGTTTCAGATTTTCAGCGGCGACGGCGGATTCACCAACGTGGCCCCGGGCGGATCCATGATCACGGTTACCGCACAGCTCGGAACGATGTACCGGATCACGCCACCCAACAACTTCTCGAACATCGCGCCCGCGGGAGCCAGCCAGTACGAATTCATCGTACCGAATGCACTGGATCCGAATGACCCGAATGTGCTGTACGTGGCCGAATCGGGTGGCGTCTGGCGCAACTCGAACTTGAGCGGGATTCCCGATGGCAACTCCGACCCGACGAGCCTCAACTGGACGTTTCTGTCGGGATCCGCACAGGCGAATCACCGAACAACGATGTTGTCCGTCCCGAAGGCACCGGCAGGCCGCATCTTCTTTGCCACGACAGACTACCAGTCGACCACGCGACTGATACGGGTTGACAACGCACCGGGCAATGGATCAGGCGTCGACATCATGCCGCCGATTCAGGCAAGCAACTTTCCTCCCTTCCCGGCGGATGTCGCCGCCAATCCGAACAACGGCGATGAAATTGTTGCCGTCTTTTCGAATTACGGGATCGAAAGCATCTGGCATTCGACGAATGCTGGCGGCTCGTGGACGAATATCGGCGGCAATCTCGGCGGAACCGACGGCCCCTCGATTCGATCGGTCGTCATCGTGCCGACGAACTCCGGAACCGTCGTCATGGTCGGGACGAGTACCGGTGTGTACTCAACTTCCAACATCAACGGTGGATCGACCAGCTGGGCGCTGGAGGGCGGATCGGTCATCGGAAACGTGGTAGTCGGTCAGCTCCAACTCCGCTATTCCGATGCGACCGTGACCGTCGCCACACACGGACGCGGCGTGTACCAGGCCAAGGTCTCCGGCGGCGGAGCAACAGGTGCGCAGGCGGCGACAGACAAGAACGCCCTCGCTATTGAGGTCCTCACGCCTAACGTAGCCGGCAGCACGACCTTCACGCTGACGAACTCCGGCAGTCAGAATTTGACTTATTCCGTGAACGCAAGCGGATCGGCGGCATCCGGGGTCAGCGCCTCGATCGGTCAGACACCGCGACGCATCGCGATCGACGAATCCGACTCGAGCGCGAAGGAGTGGTCGCGCGCCGCGCGTGAGCGCAGAATCAACGGCAAGGTTGTCGACGGATCGTCCGCCACGATCTCCCGCACCGCTCGTCGGCTGAACTCGGTGGCACCGCAGCCCGAATTGGCAGCGGCAAGAACTCAACCGCACTTTCCTGCCATACAATCCGGCGACTTCCTCGTCAACGATGACGGAAACGATGCGGCAGATCAGTACGTCGGATTCGGGGATGGCTTTACGCCGTTCCAGTGGTTCAACCGGTTCACGGCCCCAACGGGAGGGTTCACCCTCGAAAGTGTTTTCATCAACCTGCGCACCGAACAAGTCGGCAATACGTCGCTGTTCCTGATCATCACGGATCCCCAGGGTAACGAGTTCACCTCCGGTACCGTGAATCTCCAGGCATCACCCGATGGCACCTGGTACGAGCTTGCGTTCACACCGGTACAGCTCAACGCCGGCCAGACGTTCGACGTCGAGTTCATCGCGGATGCATCGATCGGGTACCCGGCGGGCGCCGACTTCAACGGACAGGTAACCGGCAGTTCGTACTTCTTCGACGGATTCTCCTACACCGCGCTCTCGACACAGGCCAACTTCGCGAACGGTGCCTTTCTGATTCGCGCACAAGGTAGTCTCGCGCAGACGCAGAACAGTCCGCCGGTAGCAAACATTCAGGTGTCGAAGACAACGGCAGACGTGAATGAGTCGATTTCCTTTAATGGAACCGGTTCGTCCGACTCGGATGGCACGATCACGTCTTACGCATGGAACTTCGGCGATGGTGCGACAGCGAGCTCGGCGACGGCGACACATGCGTACACGACGGCAGGAAGCTACACGGCAAGCCTCACCGTGACCGACGACAAGGGTGCGACCAACACGGCAACGACCTCCCTGACGATCGTGTCGACGGAACCGTCGCGACTGTCCGCAACGCCGGCCAGCGGCACGCTTTCGGCCGGCCAATCGGCAACGATCACCGTGAACTTCGACGCGGCGGGGCTCGCGCTTGGCGCGTATTCGGGAACGGTGTCGATTACGACGAACGGCGGAAATATCACGCTGCCGGTCACCATCGGTGTAACGAGTGTCGGAACAGAATCGGATGACGTTGACTCGGGTGGACTCGCCCTCAAGCCGAATTATCCAAACCCGTTCTCGCTGGA
This sequence comes from Bacteroidota bacterium, assembly GCA_020437385.1. Taxonomy (GTDB): domain Bacteria; phylum Bacteroidota; class Rhodothermia; order Rhodothermales; family JABDKH01; genus JAGQWL01. The sequence continues at coordinate 8,256 of JAGQWL010000174.1, read as the reverse complement.
GACAACGATCCCGTACCATCTCGAACGGGCAGCAACTGTTCGGATCGGCGTGTTCGATCTTCGCGGACGATTGGTACGCCGCCTCATTGAGTCGTCCACCACGTCCGGAGACCAGACCGTCGTCTGGGACGGTCGCGACGACGGCGGCAGCGAAGTGGCCTCGGGAACGTATCTCGTCCGCCTCGAGGTAATCGATCCATCAGGCGGAACGGCGGGAGTCAAGGTTCGCAAAATCACACTACGCAAATGAGGTCAACACCCTTGAAGTACACATTCAGTTTCCTGGTTGCGCTTCTTCTCGCGTCTGGCCCCGGCTGCAAGCACAGTGAAAAGGCAATGGCCGCCCCGTCGGATCTGCAGATCATGGTCGGTCAAGGCGGCGGCTTCGCCGGACGCATGACCGGCTACACGATAGAAGCGGACGGGTCGGTGGTCGAGTGGGAAGGAAAATACCCGGGTGAAAACAAGCGGGCCGACGCGCCGGCAGACAAGGAACGCGCTGCCGCATTGTGGCAGCAGGCTGTCGAGGCAAACATCCTGGAAACGAGTCAGCAGGAAGTCGGCAACATGACGTGGTTCGTGAATGTACGCGCGGATGGGCAGACGCGACGCGTCAGCTGGTCCGAATGGCCGGAGGATCGCACGACGCTTTCGGATGCCCAGGCCTTCTACAACGCCTGCGTCGAAGCAGCCAGGGCCGCGCTCACGAAGTAGCTACTGGCTGCGGACGACGGACTGCGTAAGGATCGCACCTGCGGAACGTACACGAACGAGGTACAACCCCGCAGTCCAGGGCTCCGAATCTATCGTGAACGTGTGTTCACCAGCGTGCACGACGCCGCGGTTTTCGCTCGCGACGGTCCTGCCCAACAGGTCGACAACGTCCAGTTCCAGCACACCCGGCGTGTCCGTTCGAACCAGAACCTTCAGCGATGCTTGAAACGGATTCGGGTACGCGCCAAGTGCGAACGACTCGGGTCGTTCCGGATCCTCGGCGCCGACGAAAGACGGCAGCGGTTGAAACGCAACGCCAAGATTGCCACCCGCATCCCGACTCAGAGCCGTCAGGTAGAAGTTGTTTCCGGAAACCGCGACGTCAGGCATCGCGAATTCCGGTGAACCACCGGTCAACACCTGTTGACTTCCTCCGATGTTTGCCTGCTGGTAATACCGATACAGGGACCGTCGCTGGGTGGTAGAATCACCCCATGCGACCACGAAGAACCCGTTGTCACCAACGGCGACTTCGGGCCGAAGGCCGTTCGTACTTTCCAACTCGCCGCCCCCCGCATCGCTGACCCGAAAGTTGGAGCCCACCGCCTGCCCGGATCCGTCGTATACCTGACCGTAGATGTCCCCGTTCGCACTGTTGCGGCTATCCTGCCACACGATGACCGTTTTGCCGGCGGCATTCATCGAAACCGACGGCTTGAAGTTGACCGTGCCTGTCGGATCCCCGGCGTTGACGCGAATGTTTCCGCCGATGGGCGTCAGAGAGGTCGGCGCGAGTTCAGCGAACTGGGCCATGATATCACACTCGGCGGCATTTCCCTGATTGTCGATGTACGGGCACTCATGCCAGACGACAACGAGGCGCGAACCATTCGTCGCGATATCCGGATAGGCATGAAAACCCTGCTCGGAAAGCTGATCATCATGCGGAATTGACACATCGCCGACTTTGGCGAGCGCGCCGTCAAAGAACTGCAGTCCGACGTTTCGAAAGTTGGATCCGCCGAAAAAGCCGTCCATCACGACCGCGAGTCCGCCGTTCGCGAGCGCCATGCGTGGCCGGTCCTGTTCATCCGCTCCCGGAAAAACGAACTTGTACTGCAGGCAGCTCTCGCTTGCGCCGAGATCGATGATCTGCCCGGACGAGTTGACGGCACCGAGCGTGATCTCGGACGACCACGTGGTGGTGACGATGATGTCGTACTCACCGTAGTGCTCCATCAGAACGAGCAGGTCCCCGGCATCGTTGAAGGCGAGTTCCACGTTCTGCTGACCGTCTGATAGCCAGACGTCGGTTGAGCCGAAGCAGCCAATCTCAGGATCGAAGTAATGGGTCGGGCCGACAGGCTGGCCGGTAGGTGAATACCGCTGAACCGCGATCTTCCACTCCGTGACGAACTCGAGCTGCTCCAGCGCCTCCCAGGCAACAGCGTAAGAACCGTCGGCGGCGGCGGCGACGCGGGGACGGTAGTAGTCGATGGTGGTCCGGACGTCCGAAGTCGGGATCGGTAGCATCTGACCCGATGCATCCGTGAGGCACATCGGTACGATCAGGAAGGCCGCGGCACACTTCATCAGGCGTGAGGCGTTCACCATAAACATCACTTCAGGTTGTGGGTTGGCGTTCCGACTTTCGCTCAAAGTTTAAGCAAGCCGGGCGACATGTTGGTCATTTGTCGTTGTACACTCGATCTGGGTAAAATGCCGAAGAACTCGCCGCAAGAGATCACGCACAGTTAACAATCCGCCCACGCGCATTGACTATCGACGCCGTCTGTTCTTCTGCCTCATCGCATTTGTTGCATCGTGCGTATCATCGGCAGCCATGGCCTGCACAGAGGGCGCAGATCTCACGAGCTGGCGCTACCGATCTCGCTGTGCCGCAGTTTGCAATTCAGATCATTCGCTGGTAGGTTTAGGCGTCGATTCACACCCCTCGAAACCTCATGCTTGCACCCTCTCAAGCTGAGGCGAGTGTACACTCCAGCAGTTTTGGGCGCGCGCTACGCCGAATTGTTGTCACGCTTTCGCTGATCGTCGGAAGCGTCTCACCTGGCCTTGCACAGGTCTCCATTGATGCAGGCGGCGTCGCAACCAGCGAAGGCCGTCACGTCCTGCTCTCCGTTCCGAGCGATGTCGGAGGAAACCCCGTCATCGCCATCGAAATCGACGTTGCTGGTCCGGCCGAGATCGGACACGTACCGGACGGCTGGGAGTTCGAATCGTCCGACGGCGGTTTTCGCCTTGGCGGCACACCCCTTGGCGAAGATAAAGGCAAGTTCCGCCTCGACATTCCGGAAGACGTGATGTGGGACGGCGCTCGCTTCCGACTGCTCGGCGCCGATGGTGAGCTCTGGGTCGGGCGAGTGGACCCGCCGTCCGAGTACCCGGATCTGGAGGTCAATTCCGACGTGTCGACATTCGTGCTGGCGCCGGACAAGGCGTCGGCCGGCGAGATCGTCCGAATGGAGATCAAGGACGAAGATCTCGTGGGAGTAGGCCACTGGCTGCTCGAAGGCGTCCGCGTCCAGGCGGCGGGTGACACGAAGTTTCTCACAGGGCGCATTCCGCTCGCCCTGCAGGCGGGCGACTTCGCCGGCCTTACTTACGAAGACGCGTTCGGGCTTGAGACGATTTCTGACGAGGAAGCAATCGAGATTACGGGCTCGTCGGACGATGACGATCGTGATCCGGCACTGACGGGCTGCACGCCACAGGTCTTTCGCGGTCGAACCGCGTGCGTGTGTGGGTACTTTCCGACGACCGAGATTCAGGGTGGGCTGATGCTCGACGGCCAGCCGATCGGCACGCCGAACGCCGCGTCGAGCGAAGTCGTGTACATCGAGATTCCGGATGCGACGGCCCCCGGCAAGCACACGATTACAGGAAACGGAATCGACGGTTCGATCGAGATCATCGTTCTGGCGGCACGCGGCGAGATCGACATGGAGCGAATTCAACAGGGAGGCTCCACTCCCCTGCGCGTCATCGTCGAAGGCACCGACGAGCCGTTGCAGCTCATCCTCCGCAACCTCGCGCCGGACATCATCGAGCTCGAGGGCGGCGTCGAACAACAGGTCGAGACGACAGGCGGCGACGTCAATTCGTTTGAGCGTACCGTCCGCGGCCTCGCGCCCGGTGCGTTCGACGTCTACTACGAGCTTGCCGAAGACGCGTGCCCCTGCGTCCAGAGTGACGGCGTCGATGTGGCATCAAACGACCCCGGCGGCACCAGGGAGCGCAATCCGCAGGATTCGACCGTCACGCGTCCGCCGTGGTGGCCGGAGGACCCAGAGGGCGACGACCCAAGAGACGTTCCGATTCCACCGATCTACGGTGAGGAGGAAGATGGAGAAGATTCGGGATGCTGCGGCTTTCGCGGCCCGCTGTTGGTGTGGCCGCAGACGAGCGACCCGATCGCACCGTCCGCTCCGATGCTCGCGCCGCACGCGCCCGCAGTTGCCGGTGTGCAGGTGCATCTCGCAAACGGCGCGTACTTCCAGAACGACCGCGACCTGACGCAGGAGGCGATCGGCATTCCGTTCGATCTCGTCCGCCACTACACAAGTGACGTGCAGACGCTGTCGGGCGGATTCATCGGCGAACGCTGGGACTTCTCGTACAACAAACGACTCGTCGCACTCGGTCGCGACTACGCCGATGGGCTTCGCGGTCAGCTTGTCGGCACCGAGAAATCCGTCGTCATGTATTTCGACGGAATGGGCCGTGCACTGCGGTACGTCGAGAGCGACTCGGACTGGCGTTACGTCCTAAACTTCGGTGCCCGTTCGCAATTCCACGCGTACGTCACAACCTATCAGTCGCCGGACGGCGAGTTCAACGAACTGCAACGATACGTACTCGAAGATCCGTCGCAGCATCCGTTCGCCGGCCACACGGACATCGACAAGGGCGAAGCGATCTTCTTCGTTCTTCGCGAAAAGAACGGGGTCCGGTACATCTTCAATTGTCGCGGGCAATTGCTGCACATCCTCGGGAGAAACGACTTCGCCAGCCTTCCCGGCACGAACTCCCGCGAGCCGGTCCGTTATACGTTCAAGTACCGCGGGCCGCGAAATCCGCTGACGCAGAACACCACGCTGTCATCGATTGAAGACCCGAGCGGTCGCAGCTACTACTTCTCCACGAAGGACATCGACAAGGCACCTGTCAACACAAATGACGACTGCTTCCATGTAACGGGCAACCTGCCGATTCCACGCGTACGCAAGATCTTCGGCCCGGGAATCGAGATCACGTACAAGTACGCGGACGGTGACAAGAAGCCAATTCTTGAAACGGTGCGTCGCGTGTTCAAGGTATCCGGAATGGACAGCGTCGTTACGGAAACGAGGTATTCGTACGACGGCGAACAGCGGCTGACAGCGGTTGTCGCGCCCGAGCAGGTGGCGAACAGAGGCAAGCCGTACATCCGCAACGAATACGACGGAGCCGGCAGAATCAAGAGCCAGTGGCTCGCAGGAAAACTGCATTCGACGTTCGCTTACCAGGGCAGCTCGGTAACCGTGACCAGCGGCACTGGTCCGATCACTACGTACGGGCTCACACGAATCGGTGAATACCAGGTTGTTCAGACCGAAGCCATAGCCGGCGGCGGCAAGTCGTGGACAACACGATACGATCACAACAAGGCCACGCAGGTTACATCGACAACGCTGCCCCGCGGGAATCGGATCGTCTACCTGTATGACGGCGGAAATGAGTCCGTCGTGAAGGGCCCCATGCGTAACGACGTAGAGGCGGGCGTCACGTACCACAACAACCTTTCGCTTGGCAACCTGATCGGCGTCAGACGAGAACGCGGCACGCTTCCGGCAGGAGACGGGCCGGACTTCATCGCGACCGCGACGGAATACGAGCCGCTGTACAACCAGGCGTCAAGGGTGGCGGATGCGAATGGAAACGCAACAACGTTCACATACGAATACGACGACCAGGGCCTGCTCGGAAACCCGGTCGAAGAGAAACCGCCGACTCTCACCCAACCGGACGGATCGACTGCAACGATCTTCCCGCGCACGTTCTCTTACACGCCCAAAGGTCTGACTGAGTCGGAAGCCGAAACGCCGTTCGACGTTACAGACTACGGGTACAACGAGGCAGGTGACCTCACCGAGGTCAAGAGTGTACATGGAAACCAGACGTTTGTCCGCGACTTCTTCGGCCGTGTTCGTCGGACGACAGGTAAGGACGGAAAGATCGAATACGTGCGTGACGCGCGTGGCCTGACTACCGAGGAGCTCCGCGACAATGGTAGTCGGACGAAGTACGAATACGACCTGAACGGTAATCTGGTCAAGGAGACCAGACAGGTTCAGGATGACTTCGGCGAAAGCGAGACGCTGATCGGCACGATTGCGGCACCCCGGCCGGTCGCCCGCTTCGACCGGGTCACGAAGACTGAGAGAGATGTGCTCGGAAGGCCTGTCGGCGAGACCGTTGAGGCAAACGGGCTGACACGCGTCACGAAGCGTGTGTTTGACGAAGCGGGTCGTGTCGAACGTACCGAGGAGCCGTCGCCGACGGGCGGCGCGCTGACGACAACCTACGAGTTCGACGGGCGCGGCAACATCACAGTTGAAAAGCACGGCTCGTTCGAGACGCGGCGGACGTACGATGAGAACGGAAACCTGCTGACCGTGGCGAAGGGTCCGAAAGACCTGGAGCGAAAGCAGGCGTATGTGTACGATCCATTTGATCGGGCGGTATCAGAGACGGATCCGATCGGGACTGTCACGTTGCGCACTCTGGACGCGAAGGGCAACGTTCTTTCGGAAGAAGTTCGCGGCTCCAACGGTGACCAGGAAGTGGCGACAGCGACACTCGAGAAGACGGAGACGACGTACAACGAACACGACCTCGTCAAGACGCGCACCACGCACGTGCTCGATGCGGCAAAGACGACGAAGGAAGAGCAGTTCTTCTACAATCGGATCGCGAAGCTCACGAAGCAGATTGAGCCGGGCGATGTGGTCACGCAGTACGGATACGATCAGGCGGGACGCTTGAAGGAGATGGTCGATCCCGTCGGCAACAAGACGGTGTACGAATACGGCGACTTTGATCGTCAGGAATCGGTCACGCAGGTCGAAATCGAGCGTTCGTACAAGCCGGAAACCCGTGCGTGGACGCAGTCGACGAAGGAATACAAAACGACGTTCACGTACGATAAACTTGGTCGGATTACCCGAACGGTCGCCCCCGAGGCGGAGACGGCCTACCGGTACAATTCGGACGGAATGCGGCGGCTCGCCGCTCTTTCCGGTGTCGGCCTTTCCGAGACGCAGTACGACGGTCTCGGTCGCCAGTCGAAGGTGGTCACCGGAGGCGAGGAGCAGACGTTTGCCTATACGCCCGCCGGCCAGGTGTCCGAGCAGAAGTCCGCCACGCAGCACCTGCGGTTTACTTTTGACGATCAGGGCAACACCGTCGAGACCGAAGACGTGCTGCTCGGCGCCAGGACAATCATCAAGCGCGACGGCGTCGGCAACCCTGTCGAGATCACGGATGCGAACGGAACGAAGACGTTCCGAACGTTCAACGAGTTGGGTCTGCCGTTGGTCGATCGCATTCAATGGGGCCAGACCCGGGTGCAGTCGGGCGAACTGAACCTCAGCACCGTGGGCGGTCCCGGAACGTTGTGGCGTCGGTACGACGGGCTCGGCCGGCTTCGGTATGCCCAGAACGGATACGATGCGACCACGCGAGACGCGGGTGTCTCGCTGCGTTACGACGGGCTCGGCCGGATCATCCGCGAGGAGCAAAGCAGTGAGCGATACGGTCAGACAATCGACCGGACGTTCGCGGCCGATGATTCGTGGATGGAGACCCGCTATCCGGAGGTGGCTGGAAGCGCAAAGGTTCGGCGCCACTACGACAAGCTTGGCCGCGTGATTCGGGTCGATCTGGACGGCGAGATGGTTGCGTCGTACGGCTACAGTGGATCGGACCGAATTGCGGGACAATCGCTTCGGAACGGCGTCGTATCGGTGTATAGCTACGACGACAAGCGCCGGATGACGGAGGAACGGATCTACCGCGAGGCCGGCGACTTCAGCAGCTATCCAGAGATCATTTACACGGCGCGTGCTACGTACGGCGCGTCCGGCCGACTGAAGGAAATGCTGGCCGTTGATCAGTCGCGATCGACGTCGACGACGACAACGTACACGTACGATCGACGCGGCCGGACGACCGAAAGTGTTTCGACCTCTTCCGTCGGCGGGTCGACACCGTCGCAGACGGTCAGCCGGATGATGACCGAGTACGACGGCAACCGGCCTTCGGTCCAGGCTGAGCTGCTCACGCAGACGCAGGGCGAATTTCCGGTCGCGCAGTTTGCACGGATCCAGGAATTCACGTACGACGGTGTTCGGGTCTCGTCCGTGAAAACAACAGCACGCGACCAGTTCAGAGGCCGGGTGCCGGAAATCGCAGGGGTAGACGACCTGAAGCAGTGGATTGCGGGTGACGGTTCGTTCACCGATACGCAGAAGTTCGTCT
>JAGQWL010000173.1 GCA_020437385.1 Bacteroidota bacterium | reverse complement strand
GCCTGAGTCTTCCACTCTGGATCGCCAGTCCGATCTCGAAGGTTGCGGACGTTGCGGCGGCCGTGACGGGCAGGGATCTTCCGATCACATCCGCCCGAATCGAGAAGTTCTGTCGGTCAACAAATTTCAGCCCGGCCAAGTTGCTCAACGCGGGCTTCGTCCCACCAGTGAGTGTTGAGGATGCGTTGAAAGCGACGGTCGAATGGTATCGTCGGGAGGTGGCAGCCTAGTGCACGTTCTGGTAATCTCGCAGTACTATCCGCCGGAGACGGGGGGGCCGCAGAACCGTCTTCTGTCGCTCGTCCGCGGAATACAAGCCGAAGGGCACTCGGTGACGGTGATCACGGAAAAACCGAACTATCCGACGGGCGTTATCTGGGACGACTATCGCGACGGCGGACTCATTGTGGATCGCACGTACGAAGAGGTACCGGTGCGGTACTGCTGGATCTGGGAAGATCATCACAAAACAACGATCACCCGAATCCGATTTTTCCTGTCGTTTGTCGTCCTGTCGATCGTCGCGTCGTTTCGCGTGAAGAATGTCGACGCCGTTGTTGCCTCGTCTCCGCCGTTGTTTGTCGGTTTGTCCGGTTGGATCGTCAGCCGACTCAAGCGTGCGCGCTTCGTGTTTGACGTTCGCGATCTCTGGCCCGATGTTGCCATTGCCATGGGGGAATTGCGGCCGGGCCGGGCGGCAAGAATCGGAAAGTGGCTGGAGCGTTTTATCTATCGAAAAGCGCATGGAATTACAGCGGTTACCAACAGCTTCTGTGAGGCGATTCGTGGTGACGCGCCTGCAGCCACGCCCATCCGCCGGGTGACCAATGGGACCGTGCCGGAAGACTTCGTCGTTTCGGAATCCCGGGAATCACTCCGGCGAGAGCTGTCGATCGGATCCGGATTTGTGGCGGTTTATGCCGGCAATGTCGGCCTGGCCCAGGGGATCGAGCATTTTGTCGACGCGGCGATACTCATGCGGGATCGCGGAATCGACGCCCGGATGGTGGTGGTCGGCGACGGAGCCGCGAAGGAGGCGATCGTCAGGCGGGCAGCGACGTATCAGGACCTCAATATTGAATTCCGCAGTCGGGTCGGACTGAAGGAAGCCGCCCGCTACATGGCAGCCGCCGATGCGCTTCTGGTGCCGCTGAGCGCAACTCCGATCTTCACCAAGTTTATCCCCAGCAAGCTGTTTGACAGCATGGCGGCAGGTAAGCCGCTGCTACTCTCCGTCGACGGAGAGTCGCGTACGATTCTGGAGGATGCCGGTGCCGGACTCTGGTATCCCGCTGAAGATCCCGAAGGTCTGGTCGATGCGATTGCACAACTGCAGCGTGCGCCGGCTGCCGCCGAAGCGATGGGGTCGAGGGGGCGCACCTACGTCGCGCACCATTTTTCCCGCGAAAGTCAGGCTCGTATACTGGTACGTTTCCTCGAGGAGTTGACGGGACAGTCCCGTCCGGACGCAGTTCAGACGTCTCAGCATCAGTTGAAAGAAGCATCATGAAGATTATCTCAGTCGTCGGCGCGCGCCCGAATTTCATGAAGGTGGCCCCGCTGCATCGCGCCTTCGAAGCTGCGGGCTTCGAGTCGCTGATCGTCCACACCGGGCAGCACTACGACGAGAAGATGAGTGATGTCTTCTTTCGGCAGCTCGGAATGCCAGAGCCTGATCGCTACCTCGGCATCGGAAGTGGCTCCCACGCGGAGCAGACATCCCGGGTCATGATCGCCTTTGAGGAGGTCGTACTGGAAGAAAAGCCGGATTGTGTGCTCGTCGTCGGGGACGTGAACTCAACGCTGGCGTGCAGTCTGGTTGCCACAAAGCTGCACATCCCGGTGGTTCACGTGGAGGCGGGACTCCGAAGCGGCGATCGCCGCATGCCGGAGGAAATTAACCGGATTGTTACAGATAGCATCTCCGATTACCTGTTTGTTACTGAAGAAAGCGGAATCGTCAACCTCCGACGCGAGGGTGTGCCGGACGAGCGGGTTTTTATGGTCGGGAATGTCATGATCGATTCGCTTGTCAGTTTTATCGACAAGGCGCGCGAGACGAATACGCCCGCCGGCCTCGGACTTGAGAAAGGAGCCTACGTGCTGATGACGATGCACCGACCGTCAACGGTCGATTCGAACGAAGGACTGGAGAAGCTCGTGGCAACGGTCGAGCAGATCGGAGCGCGTTATCCCGTTGTTTTTCCGATGCATCCACGCACGCGTGCGAACATTAAAAAATTCGGCCTCGCCGGTCGACTATCTGAGTTACCGATGTTGCAGATTCTCGACCCCCTCGGGTATCTCGAATTCCTGGGCCTCATGGACGCGGCCGGTATCGTTGTAACGGACTCCGGCGGCATTCAGGAGGAGACGACCTGGTTGCGCGTTCCCTGTATCACGTTGCGCGAGAACACCGAGCGGCCCGTGACGGTCGAGATGGGCACAAACGAACTGATGGACCTCGAACCTGAGCGCGTGGCGGCGCGCGTTGTTGAAAGAATGACCAGCCCGGGGGAAAAGGGTACCACGCCGCCCCTCTGGGACGGTCACGCCGCCGCCCGAATTGCCGAAACACTGGGTAGCCTTAGGTGGAAAAATGCGGCCTGATCTTTCCTGAGGTCCCAATTGGACTTCGTTTGCCGCATATACTGTCGACCGGACAATTGAGGACAGCGACGGAACGCTCTTTGTTTAGTGCCAACCTGCCCACTGTTTATTATCTTTTGACGCGGTCACCCACCCGGCCGACAAAAAAACTGCTATGAAGTATCTGATTACTGGAGGAGCCGGATTTATCGGAAGCCACCTTGCGGACGAACTCGTTTCGCGGGGCCACGATGTCTGTCTGCTCGACGACCTGTCGACAGGCTCGATCCAGAACATCAGCCACCTGCTGAAGTCAGACCAGGTCCGTTTCGTCGAAGGCAACATCATGAACTTCGGTCTGATGGAGGACCTGATCTCCGAATGTGACGAGATCTTCCATCTCGCGGCCGTGGTTGGTGTGCACCTGATCCTCGAGAAGCCGGTGCACACGATCACCACCAATGTCGAAGGTACCCAGAACGTCCTGAAGCTGGCGGCCAAGTACGGCCGGAAAGTGTTGGTCGCTTCCACTTCCGAAGTTTACGGCAAGGTGATGGAGACCCAGGTGCATGTCGACCGGCTGAAGGAAGACGGGGACTGGACGCTCGGAGCGACCGGCAAGTCGCGCTGGTCCTATGCCTGCTCGAAGGCAATGGACGAGTTTCTCGCCCTCGCGTACTACGAGGAGGCCGGGCTGCCTGTTGTGATCGCCCGGTTCTTCAATACGGTTGGTCCGCGTCAGACGGGTCGCTACGGAATGGTGATTCCGAACTTCATCGGGGAGGCGCTCTCCAACAAGCCGATCCGCGTTTTTGGTGACGGCCGGCAGACGCGCTGCTTCACCGCCGTGTCCGATGCGGTCAGGGCGTCGATCGATCTGATGAATACGCCGGAAGCAATCGGCCAGGTGTTCAACATCGGCAGCAGCCACGAGATCAGCATCAACGACCTCGCTTCCCGTATCAAGACGCTTTCGGGTTCAACATCCGCTATCGTCCACGTTCCGTACGAGATTGCCTACGCGAAGGGGTATGAGGACATGCGCCGTCGCACGCCGGACATCTCCAAACTGAAGGAGACGATCGGTTATCACCCGACCTACAGTATCGACGACATCATCTGCGAAATCCTTCATCACCGGGAGGCCCACAGATTTCCGAAGCTTCAGTGGCGCAAGGAAGGTGCCGCCGCCGCTTCCTGATGAAGACCGGGGTTCTGCACAGAAAAGAAACTGTGCCCAGTCATACAACCCCGAACGAATAGTTTTCGATGGACCTGGTCCAAGTTCTGCTCACCTGTTTAGCGGCATTTGTCCTGATGCTGTTCGCGACGCCGGCCGTGATCCGGCTTGCGCACAGGATGGACTGGCTCGCGCATCCCAAGGCCGACCGCTGGCACGCGAAGCCGACGGCCCTCATGGGCGGTATCGCCATCTATGCCTCGGCGTCCCTCGCGTGGCTGGTGCTGGTCCGTGATGTCGCCGCGCTGCCGATCTGGATCGGCGCAACCATCATGTTCGTCACCGGTCTTGTCGACGACCTGAAGAACATCCGCCCTGCCTCCAAGCTCGTCGCACAGGTTGTCGCCACCGGCGTACTCGTTGTTGGCGGACACGCCTTCGCATCCGGACTCCCTGTTTACCTGTACCTGCCGCTCACGTTTGTGTGGGTCATCGGGATCACCAATGCCGTCAACCTGCTGGACAACATGGACGGGCTTTCCGCCGGGATCTCCTGCATTGCCGCCATGGTGCTTGCGGGCTTTTCGCTGATCTCGGGCGGCATGGCGGGAACCGGTGTGGCGGCCGCGATTGCGGGGGCCGCGGGTGGTTTCCTGATCTTTAACTTCAAGCCGGCGAAGATCTTCATGGGCGACAGCGGGAGCCTGTTTCTCGGCTTCATGGTCGCCGCGCTTTCGATCGTAATTCAGTCCGAGGCGGGAGAGACCACAAGCTACGGCGTCTACGCAGTGTCGTTCCTGATCATGGCGGTACCGATCCTCGACACGACGCTCGTTACGCTGGTGCGCCCCGCTGCCGGAAGGCTCGTATCGCAGGGTGGGAGGGATCACACGTCGCACCGGCTCGTGTTTCTCGGGCTCAGCGAACGCGCCGCCGTTCTGGTGCTGTACGGCATCAGCCTGGCCTTCGGATCGCTTGCGCTCGTCTTCCACTTTACGCGGCCCCAGCTCTTCTTTGCACTCGTCCTCTTCATGGTCGTGTCGCTGACGGTGTTCGGCGTGTTTCTCGGCAGCGTCAACGTCTACCGCGACGACGAACGAAGTAAACCGACGTTCACCGGGTCCATCGGCAAGATCCAGTCGTTTGTGTACGCGACGGTCGGCTATTCGTGGAAGCTGATCTTTGGCGTTATCGGTGACATCCTGCTGGTAATCGCAGCCTTTATCTCGGCATATTACCTGCGCTTCGAAGAGGGAATTAATGCGGACCGGGCGGCGTTTATCACGGCGGTGCTGCCGGTGATTGTCGCGATCAAGATTCCGGTCTTTTATGCGTTCGGATTGTACCGCGGCATCTGGCGCTACGCTGGCACGCTCGAATTTGTGCGGGTTGTGCGGGCAAGTTTTCTGTCGTCCGTTGTCACCTTCCTCGCGCTGTCTGCTTATTACGGCTTTGAT
>JAGQWL010000172.1 GCA_020437385.1 Bacteroidota bacterium | reverse complement strand
TTGCGGTCGGGGACCTTCTTCGACCAGCGATAGTCTGTCAATCTGTACCCAGCGTAGACATTGTCGAAGGCGACAGTGATTCCGCCGAGCAGTCCGGCAAGGATGACAACAAGGACACCGGACGTACGCCTCAATACAGATCTATGGTGTGCGTCCTGGAAAGCAGGAGTCTTCGAATCCGGGTTCAATTTGTGGCGTCGCGTAAAGCCAGATGCGATCGTCCGGTCGCTTTCATTCCTTCTTTCCTTCATTCTCTCATTCATTCCTTCATTCCATCATTCCTGTTCGCGCGATCCTATCTTCCTCGATTCCGCGATCGAAGATCGCGATCGCGATCGCGCGATTGCAGCGAATCATTCCGCGCAACGAACGCCGCCGCGGCCTCGCGGTAAACATCCGCCGAGTCCGGTCGGCCCCAGGCGTCGTACAGCTCGACCAGCACCTCCTCCATCTGACCGGGGTACTCGACGTTCGCAATGAGTGAACCCGGAAACGGACGCGACGCCGTCTTCGACGATTCAACTCCAAGGCACTCCAGCGCTTCACGCTCCGATTGTTCGAATCGCAACTCCGCCAGCGACACCCGGGCTGACGCACATTGCAGCCGCTGCCAGACCATAACGTATCGCTTCTCCCGAGGCAGCAATCCCACCGTCGAGTCCGAATACGCAAGCCACCTCCTTGCCTCGTCAATGCGGCCGAGGGCGACGTTTGCCTTCACGAGATCCTGCGCCAACCCCGCCGAGATGGCGTCGCGGTAACGGAACCCGTCGTGCCCGGGAATAAACTCGTCCTCCACAAAACGAACGGCCTCGTGCAGGATCGAGTCCGCCTCCGCGAACCGCCCGAAGAGCATATAGGCGTTCGACAACGTCTGAATCATGAACGGAAAGTTGTTTCCCTCATTTCGTTGTCGCTGCATGTCGACCGCAGTTTCGAGAATCTCGACCGACTTCAGATAATCTCCATCCGCCAGATACCACCCACCGTAGTACAGCGCTTCGGCAATCTTTGGATGAGGCCTCGTGTAAAGCGAATCGCGAAGACGGATTACCGTCAGGTGATGGACCCTTGCTTCCTCAGTCAGTCCCAGAGAGACATACGTGTCGCCAAGGATGTGGTGAAGATCCGCGCGCAGATCCGGACGGTCCGCGAAGTCGCGATCGACGCGTGCCGCAGCCTCAGCCAGCACCGCCCGGATCGGCGTGTCCGGCCCGGTCGCCTCGCTTTCATTGTACCATCGCGAGTTCGGAGCACGCAGGATCTGCTCTAGGAATCCCGCAACCGCCTCGGCACGATCCGCTGCCTCTCGCGCTTCGCTTGCCGCCTCGCGCGCACGGTTTCGCTCAGCCGTTATCTGAAAAGCATAAAACGCGGACAACAGCAAGACGACGGACGCCACTGCAACGGCGATGCGATGGCGCCGCACGAACCGACTCGTCCGATACGCCACCGAATCCGGACGCGCCCTCACCGGAAGTCCGTCAAGATAATTTCGCAGGTCCTCCGCCAGTGCATCCGCCGATGCGTAGCGTCGCTCAGGCTCCTTGGCCAGGGCCCGCAGGCAGATCAGACTGAGATCCGGCGCGACCTGCCGCGCCCGACCCGGAGCGGCCGCCTCCTCCGGCGTGGACGGGACCGTCTCCTCGACGACTCTTTCGCGCTGCGACGCGGTAAGCTGGCCCAACTCGTAGGGACGCTTTCCCGTCAGCAATTCGTAGAGAACAACACCCAGCGAATACACGTCCGTCGCCGTCGTCACCGGCTCACCCCGGAACTGTTCGGGGGCGGCATACGATGGTGTCAGCGCGCCGGATGCAACTCGTGTCAATCCGCTCGCATCGTCGTCCTCCAGAACCTTTGCGATACCGAAGTCCAGCAACTTCGCCAATGGCGCCCCGTTCGACGTGCGCGTGACCATGATGTTTGACGGCTTGATGTCGCGATGGACAACGAGGCTCCTATGCGCATACGCTACCGCGTCACAAACCTGTAGAAAGAGTCGGACCCGGGCAGTCGTATCGAGCCGATTGTTGTCCGCCCATGTCGTGATCGCATCACCGTCGACCAGTTCGATCGCGAGGTAGGGGAGACCGTCGGATACACCGCCATCGTAAAGGCGCGCGATTCCTTCGTGTTCGAGGCGTCCAAGGATCTTGCGCTCGGATTCGAGCCGCCGGGCGAGTCCGCGCGCATCCGACCCAGGGCGCAGCAGTTTCAGCGCAACGGTACGCTCGAACAATCCGTCATTGCGTTCGGCCGCATACACGATTCCCATGCCGCCTTCGCCGAGTACGCCGACAATCCGCCACGGTCCAATCGTTCGATCCAGCATCGGATCATCGAGCGAAGCGTCATCTGAGGTGGCTGAGCGGTCGAAGATCGGATGGTCCAGCAGGCCGGATTCGGTTTGATCGTGAGCCTCCAGCATCTGGCGAACCTCTTCGAGGATCGAGGCGTCTGACGATCGCGCTTGCAGCCAGCGTTCGCGGTCCGTCGGGTTTAACTCCGCTGCCTCGCTGAACAGCGACGCGATCAGGGCATATCGATCAGCCGGATTCATGCTGTTCCTGTGATCGACTTGTGCAGCCACGCACGCGCGGCGGTCCAGTCGCGTTTGACGCTGGCTTCCGAAAGGTCCATTACCTCCGCCGTTTCCGGTATCGTGAGTCCGACGAAGTACCGAAGCTCGACGATCTGCGCCTGACGCGGCGAAAGTGCTTCGAGCTCGGTGAGGGCATCATCCAACGCGACGAGTCGTTCCGGCGGATCATCCGGCACAACAATGGCTTCGTCCAGCGGAAGCGGGCGTTGGCCCGAACCACGTTTGTCCGTCAGGTACTTCCGCGCATTGTCGATGATCACGCCGCGCATCACCCGAGCGGCGACGTGGAAAAAGTGGTTCCGGCTGGCGTAATCCACTGAGCTGCGGACGAGACGCTCGTATGCTTCGTGCACGATCGCCGTCGTGTTGAGTGTGTCGCTCGTACCCTTCCGGCGCTGCGCACGCGCAAGACTCCGCAGCTCCCGATACACGACAGGTATCAGCCGCGCGAGCGCGTCTTCGTCGCCGTCGCTGACTTGTCTCAGGAGTTGCGTGACGTCCGGGGTATCCGTCATATGGCCTTGACCACCTCGGTTGTTGGGGGCCGCGTCTGAAGAACGGGGAGGTCGCTGGATACGACGAATGGTCGATGCGGTTCGCCGCGACCGGGTTCACCGCGACCGGGTTCAGGCGAAACGGCACGCCGTTTGGCAATGGAGGACGCAGATAGCTGAGCGTGTGAGTCTGCTGGGGACGGAAAACCTTCAGAACAGGCTAACCAGGAGGGTTTCCTGTCTGTCACAACCCGTCGCCGGAGACAAATCGGCCGTGCCGACTGTCACGCATTTTGGCACCTGCAAAAAACCTTGGCGGTTCGTTCGGCGAAGCATCCCGAAGGCCGCACCTAATAACGACGAAAGATGAAAACGAAATTTACCGTCCTCACATTCGTGCTCACGACAATTGCCGCGTTCTCCGCGGCAAGTGCCCAGACGAACGAGCAGAATCCGGATTATCGAATTCGCGCGCAGTTCCGAAGCAACTCGGGCGAATCAGTTGGCAACGCCGAGTTCCGGGTGATTGATCGGTATGGGCACGTCTACTACGGAGGCGTTGTTCGGCAGGACGAGTTCCGATTCAAGGTTGAGCTGTCGTCAGGTCAGTACGCGTACAATCTTTATGATGTTTACGTGTTTACTCAATCGGCGACGGAAGGTGTCTTCATGGGTACCGTCGAGGCGGATCTCTACGGGTTTACCGAGGTGACCTGGCGCAGCGACTACAAGGCCAGTGACGATCCCGATCGACCACTGCCGTCGAGCTTTCCGGACATGGTCGACGTCGGTGATTCGGTTGCGGTGTACGAGTATGGTACCGACAATCTTGTTGTTGCCGGATCCCTGAAAGAGCGGTACAGGAGGGGGGATTCGAATGGCGACGACAAGGTGGACGGCGACGACTTTTCGGCGCTCGAGGCCAACTTCGGCCTGAATGCCTTCGGCCCGGCAAACGGCGACTTCAGTGGCGACGGCGTGGTGGACATGGCGGACTACGATCTGCTTGTTGCAAACTGGACGGACGACCCATCCGCAATTCCGCCCGCTCCAACGACCGGCTCGACATCGGTCGAAGGATCTGCTGATGAAATTTCACTGGCCGTCGGATCGGTCTATCCGAATCCAGTCAATCGGTCCGGCGCGATCGCCGTTGACGTTTCCAGTCCCGCGTTTGTCGATGTGCGAATCTTCGACCTGATGGGCCGTGAAGTCCGCTCAGTGCATCGGGGACTCCTGCCCGCAGGCCGACGTGAAATCGGTATAGCAGTCGATGGTCTTGCCGCAGGTGTCTACTTCCTGAGCGTTAAGGGAGCTGGTCTCTCCGCGGCCAGGACCTTCCTCGTGCAGTAGGCTGTGCCGCCTCGCACGCGAAGCGAGCAGTGACAGGCAAAGTTGTCAGAGGTTAGTTCTCGGTTGCCAGATCGAGATTCCTCGACTCGAAGATTCTTAGATTCTCGGACTCGGAGGTATCGTGCGACCGAAGGCCGCGCGCGCTCCTCGTCCTTTTCTTCGAATCCGCGTCGCCACGCGGTGGCGACTTTGCCATGAAACACCTTGCCGCCTCAATCCTTCTCCTCGCAACACTTTCGGCATCCGCCCAAACGCGTTCAGCGAAGAAGTCCCCCTCCTTGACCGAGGCCAAACCCGAGTCCGTCGGTATGTCCGCCGAGCGCCTGGCGCGGATCGACCAGATGCTCGAAGCGGCCATCTCCGAGGACGACATTCCGGGTGCCGTGGCGCTTGTCGCTCGGAAAGGAAAGATCGTTTACTGGAAGGCCTTTGGATCTGCGGATGTCGAGACTGGCCGCAAGTTCAAACGCGACGACATCTTTCGCATTGCCTCACAAACGAAGGCGATCACCTCCACTGCCGTAATGACCCTGTGGGAACGCGGGCTCTTCCGTCTTGACGATCCGATTTCGAAGTGGATTCCGGAATTCAAGAATCCGCAGGTCCTGAAGGACTTCCACTACGGGGATACGACGTACACGACCGTGCCCGCCAGCCGCGAAGTGACCGTTCGTGACCTCATCACGCACTCATCCGGCGTAGGTTATGGCGTGATCGACGGCGACGAGCGTTTCCGGATGATCTACGAAAAGGCGGGAATCACGGATTTGTACACGACGGAGGATATCACCATCGAAGAAAGTGTACGCAAGCTTGCTGCACTTCCGCTGCATCACAACCCAGGAGAGAAGTTCACGTACAGCGAAGGGCTTGATGTGCTGGGCTATTTCATCGAGGTTGTTTCCGGTCAGCCGTTCGACGCGTACCTGCGTGACCACGTTCTCGGTCCGCTCGGGATGGATGACACCTGGTTCTATCTACCCGACGACAAGGCGTCCCGGCTCGTTCCGGTTCAGCATTTGTCGGATGATGGTACGTGGACGCGTTTCCCGGTTACGTTCTACGATCCGGAGTATCCGAGAAAGGGCGCGAAGCGGTTCTTCTCCGGTGGCGCCGGGCTCTCGAGCACCGCGAAGGATTACGCGACGTTTCTTCAGATGTATCTCAACAACGGTGAGCTCGGCGGCACGCGGGTCCTCAGCCGGACGACGGTCCAGCCGATCATGGATGCACAGGTTCACGACTTCCGCATCGGCGAGGACTACGGACTCGCGTTCGGCCTCATCGACGAAGTTGGAGCGGCGCAGGGCGGTCAGGGGAGCGACGGAACGTTCGAGTGGGGAGGCTATTTCAACACACAGTATTTCGCGGATCCGGACGAGCAGCTCATCGGCATCCTGATGAAGCAGACGCAGGGAACGCGCTCGGACGATACGGGTTGGCAGTTCCGCGTGCTGGCGCTGGCGGCCGTTGATGACTAGTTGAAGGAATAAACGAATGAAGGAATCAAGGAATGAAGGTTTGTCCCGGGACGCGCGATACGACGGCTTGCTATTCGGGCGTCTTTAATTCCTTCATTCCTTGATTCCATCATTCGGGAGCGAACCTGAAATGCAATCTGAGACCTTTAACCACGATCCTGTCCGTGACGAGGTGCAGTCCCTCGCGCGTGAAAGCGGAATCAACGAGACATTCATCTCTGAGCTGGTGGAGACGTTCTACACGCGGGTGCGTGCGCACGAGACGCTGGGACCGATCTTCGAAGCGGAGATCGGCGACAACTGGGAGCCGCACCTTGCAAAGATGAAGCGATTCTGGGGCGGCATTACGCTCTACACCGGCGAATACCGCGGCCGGCCGGTTCAGGCCCATCGAAAGCTCGTTGGCGTGACGGAGGAGCACTTCGAGGAATGGCTGGGTCTCTTCCGCAGCACACTGGCAGACCTTGCCCCTAACGCGGAGGTCGAAGCTGTTTTCGCGGGCAAGGCACAGTCGATTGCAACAAGCCTGCAACTCGCGATGGGAATTCAGCCGGTTCAAACCCGGTAGCTCGGGTCGTCGATTGAGCCGGCGCGGTCCGTCTACCGCTGCTTGCCTGCAAGCGTTTGTATCGCGCCGGCAAACGTATCGACCTCCTCGAGCGTGCTGAACACGTTCGGCGTCACGCGGATGCCCTCCCACTCGCCGGGCACAAATCGCGGACGCACATGAATCGACCATCCGTCCTGCAGCTTCTGCGTTAGATCCGCCGCGCCGATTCCGTCTATCCCCATGGTCCCGAGTGCGCCGGCCTGCCGGTCGTCGTTCGCGGTGTAGAACGAGACGTTCGGGAGATCCGACACCTGATCCATCCATCGTGTGCGGAGGTAGCGCAGGCGCGCCGCCTTGCGTTCCCCGCCGATGCTGTCGTGAAAGGTGATCGCTTCGCCGATTGAGTTCGGAATCGCCACCGGAAACGTCCCGATCTGTTCGAACTTCCGGATGTTGTTGTCCATCGATTCCGGAGCGGGCGTCAGGGACCAGATCTGGGGAATCAGCTCGCGCCGAACGTACAGCATGCCGGTACCGACCGGTGCCGTCAGCCACTTGTGGAGCGACGTGCCGAAGAAGTCGCACCCGATATCATGAAGGCTGAAAGGGAAGTGCGCGAACGCGTGCGCACCGTCGACGACGGTTCGGATGTTTCGTTCGCGGGCCATCGCGCAGATCTCCTTCACGGGAAAGATCTGTCCGGCCGTAAACGTCACGTGCGAAACATGGATGACCCTCGTTTTCGGCGTGATATTTTTCCGATACAGTTCAACGAGCTCCATCGGATCATCCGGCGGACTCGGCACGGCGAACTGCTTCAGCACGACGCCGTCGCGGCGTTCGCGCTGCTGCCAGGTGGTGATCATCCGCGGATAATCCTGCGTCGTCAGGATGATCTCGTCGCCGGGCTTCAGATCCATCCCGAGCTGTACGATCTGCAGCGACTCGGAGGTGTTGCGGGTGACAGCGATCTCTTCAGGATCCGCACCGGCAAGTACGGCAAGTCGCTTGCGGACGAGTTCCCGGTGTGGTCCGAGCATCTCGTCGACCCACAGGGACGGACTCATGTTCGTGATCGTCTGGTAGCTTGCCACCGCTTCCTGGACGACGCGCGGGGCCGGGCTCACGCTTCCCGAGTTCAGGTTGATCTCGTTCGGGTCGATCGTAAACGCGCGGCGGACCTCGAACCAGAAGTCTTCGTCCCGCGCGAGCGCATCCGGCGAAACACCGATCACGTTGCGTGAGGCCGATTCGATGATGGACAGGGCGTCGGTATTCAGCGCGACCAGTCCGAGTCCGATGCGATTGATGAAGTTGCGGCGTTGCATGGCGATACTTCGGCGAAAGCCGTTCTATCTATTCGATCTTGTAAGGTAAGTGGTTGTCGGCTCTACCGTCGCTATCTTTTCGGTCAACCAGACCGATCGATTTCAAATGCCAAACAAGAAATGGCGAATCGCCGGAATCAATTTCGATTTCCGGCACATGGACCACCTCCTTGCGTTTTCGTTTGCCGCGAAGAACGCCGAAGTGGTCGGCATCTGCCACGAGGATGCCGCTGAGATGCAGGACGTGATCCGTACTCACGGCGTGCCTGACGAAAAGGTCTACACGGATTGGCAGCGATGCATCGAGGAGACGCGGCCGGACATTGTGATTCTTTGTCCGGCGAGCGGCGTGCATGCCGAATGGGTCGAGAAGGTCGCGCCGTACGGCGTGCACGTGATCATCGAAAAGCCATTTGCTGCTGATCTCGCACAGGCGGACCGGATGATTGCCGCGATGAAGAAGGCCCGGCGCAGGCTTGCCGTCAACTGGCCGCTCGCGTGGTATCCGCCGCATGTGACGGCGCATCGTCTGTTGAGTGAAGGGCGCATTGGGAAGCTGCAGGAGGTTCACTTCTACGACGGAAATCGGAGTCCGATCTGGGATCGTGCTAACCCGAAGGCGGTGGCGCCGACTATTGCGGAGCGGAAACGGAGCTGGTTTTACGACCCGGTTGGCGGCGGCGCGCTGATCGACTATCTCGGTTACGGCGCGACGCTGGCAACCTGGTATTTCGGCGGCAGGAAGCCATCGGAAATCACCGCGGTGACGGCCGGCCCATCCGCCCTTCCAGTTGAAGAGCAGAGTGTTACAGTCGCGAGGTACGGTGACTGGCTTTCGACTTTTCAGACGCGCTGGGGAACGTTCACGGATCCATGGCTTGATCAGCCACAGCCGAAGTGCGGGTTCGTGCTCAAGGGAAGCGAGGGCACGATCGCCAACTACGATTATGAGGAGACGGTTCGCATCCAGACCGCACGAAACCCGGGAGGGAAGATCATCAAGGTTGATACGCTCCGGCGCCCGAACCAGAATCCCGTTCAGTATTTCCTGCACTGCCTCGAGAAGGGCGAGAAGGTCAAGGGTCCGATCTCGCCGGAGTATTCGCGTATCGGCCAGCAGATCGTCGATACGGCGATCGCGAGTGCGCGGGCCGGGCGGACGCTTGCGTTCGCTCAATCGTAGACCGAACCCGTGATTCAAGGAATGAAGGACTGGGGTTCGCTCGCGAAGTTGTCAGAGGTCAGTTGTCAGTTGTCAGATCCCGGGATGGACCTCAAGCCCGGACCACGACGCTCCTACTTTCCTACTCTCCTACTTTCCTCCGCTCACGCAATTCCGTCTGGTCCACGATTCTACGACTCTACGAATCCACGATTCACAAGTACGTAGCCACGTCCTCTTCCGCGCCTGAGTTGTCGCCGCCTTTCGACGATACGGTCCCTGCTGTCCGGAGGGTTGTTGTGCTGCATCGTGGAAACTGCGGTGGCTCGGGGTGACTGTTCGTAACCGAACGAGTCCTATCTTCTTATCTTCCTATCTTCTTCGATTCCGCCGAATCTCTGATTCCGCGACCACTATGGCTCCGAAACTCAATTACCTGCCGCGCGGACCGCGGCGCCGCAAGCAACACAAGATCGGTCTCATCGGCTGTGGCGGCATCTCGCGCTACCATCTCATCGCCGCGCAGTCCTTCGGCGTCGAGGTTGTCGCGATGGCCGATCCGAACCTGGAGGCGGCCGCCAATCGGCGCGACGAGTTCTACCCGAAGGCTGAAATCTATCCCGATCACCGCGAGCTCCTCAAACGCGATGACATCAACATCATCGAGGTAGCGACGCATACTGAAATCCGTGCGGATCAGATCGCCGACGCCCTCAAGGCCGGCAAACACGTGTTGAGCCAGAAGCCCTTCGTGTCGGACATCCGCGTCGGCCGCAAACTGGTAAACCTCGCGAAGCGCAAGAACCTCAAGCTTGCCGTAAACCAGAACGGCCGATGGGCGCCTCAGTTTGCCGCGTTGCACGCCGCCGTGCGACAGGGCTTGCTCGGCGACATTCACACCCTCGACATGATCGTTGAGTGGGACCACTCCTGGGTGCGTGGCACGAAGTTTCAGGAGCTGCACCACCTGATCCTGAGCGACTACGCGATCCACTGGTTTGATGCCACGGCGACCGTGTTCGGCGATCGAAAGCCGAAGAACGTATTTGCGAACGCCGTCAAGGCGCCGAACCAACGGGACCTAAAGGCGCCGATGCTCGCCAACGCGGTCGTGAACTACGGCGACGGACTCGCGACGCTTGGCTTCAGCGCGTACGAAACCCGTTCGCAGATGGAATACATCTGTTGCGTCGGTTCGAAGGGTACATATCGTGGACTCGGCAAGGTCAACAAGGTGCATGATGTCGAGCTCACGACGGACAAGGGCACGTTCAACTATTCGCTGGAGGGCACCTGGTTTCCGGACGGCTTCCGGGGTACCCTTGGTGAATTTCTTCGAGCGATCGAGGAAGATCGCGAGCCGAGCATCAGCGCGGCGAACAACCTCCGCAGCCTCGAACTGTGCTTCGCTGCCGTCCACAGCGCCGATACCGGTGAACCGGTGAAGCCGGGCAAGGTGCTCATTTCGCGACTCTAGTTCAATGACGCACGCGAGTGGAGGCTCAAACGAACCGGATGACAGGTCGCCGGTCGCCGGAAAACCCGACGCCGGTCTTGCCGATGTCCGTCACGAATCCCTTTATGCGGCCGTCCTTGCCGATGTGCTGGACACGATGGGATTCCGCCGACAATGCCTCGGCGCCTCGATCCGCCCGCTTGCTGCTTCCGTGAGGGTCGCGGGGCGCGTGTTCACGGCGCGCGCTCGAGAGACCGACACCGATCCGAAGGAACCCTACAAGCTCGAGATGGCTCTCGTCGATACCGCAACGTCCGGCGATGTGCTCGTCGTTGATGCGAACTACGACACGACCTGCGGATTCTGGGGTGAGCTGCTCACGACCGCCTGCGTCGCGAAGGGCGTCAACGGCGTCGTCATGTCGGCATGCTCGAGAGACCTGTGGGCGATCGGGAAGATGAGCTTCCCCGTGTTTGGGATCGGAACGTCTCCGGCGGACAGCCGCGGGCGCATGGATATTGTCGAGATCGGCGAGGCGATCCACATCGACGGCGTCCAGATCCATACCGGCGATTACGTTCTTGGTGATGTCGACGGCGTCGTCATCGTACCGGCCGATGCCGCCGACGAAGTGTTCGCCCGCGCACACGAAAAGGTCTCAGGTGAGAACAAGGTCCGTGACGAGTTGGCTGCGGGTGTTCCGGTAAGCGAAGTTTTTCGCAAGTACGGAATACTCTGACGACGGAAAACGCTGACAACTGAACACGCTGACAACGGAAAACGCTGACAACGGAAAACGTGACGACGGAACACGCTGACGACGGAATACGCTGGGCGTCAGAATACGCGGACGACGGCATACGCTGACTGGCAGCGATCATCTGGGAGCCGGCAAACCCCCGTAGCGCGGCAGTGAATTCCGTCAGATCTCCTCGAACGGCCACATCGGCCGTCGGCGGTTCGTATAGTCGAGGCGTTTCATATCGGCGCACGTCACCCCGGCCGTGTTCACGTGGATGATCCTGGTCACGACCTCTCGATAGGCCGCAATCGGGGCGATGACACCCTTGGCTACGATGATGTCGAACGCGCGCGGGTCAACGCCGAAAGCGGTGAGCTGACGCAGGCTGAATGGCGGCATTCGCTTCGAAGTCACCATCAGCGTGATTGCGGGCTCCCCCGTCGTGTCCGGATCAACTCCGGCCGATGGAAGGACGCGCACAACGGCGGTAGGCCCCTGATCAAAGCTGGTGAATCCGCCATGCCGTGCCTCGCTTTCGGTGAACACGCCATCGTGCAGAGACTCCACCAGAAAATTGCCGGATACCGGATTCCGCCTGTCACCGATCCGTGCACCGGCCATCCGCGATCCACTGCCGACGGCCGCGGCATCTGCCACAAATGCGGGATCATACACGCACGCGAATGTGGTGAGATTTCGGCTTGAGCGGCGGATCGCGTGGATCAACTCCGTGCTGTCGGCGGGCGAACCGCCGCCGACGTTGTCTCCCATGTCCAACAGCAGCGTGGGCCCCGGGGCGGATTCCGCGGCGAGCGCGACCGCGTCATCCGCATTGACAAATTCGGGTTCGAAATCATACCGCATCGCAACCATCTCGGTGGCGATCGATCTGGCAATCGTAAAGCCGTGCGAATCCGAATCGGTCGGAGCGTCGTCCAGCCGGGCGTCCGTTACGACAATGACGGATGACCCCATCTCAGCGACATCGGCGTACGGGAAACCAAGTACAATCGAGTGCGACAGCGCATCCGATGCGAGATCAGCCGCGCGCCGGTAGAGACGCGAAAGTGGGGGCTCGGAAGTCTGCTGAGATTGAATGTTGACCGCAAGCGGAGGCATCACTGCGGCCTGCCGAAGTCGAATTTCGCCGCGCAGGTGACGTGCCAGCAGCAAGGCCGCCTTGCGTCCGGTCTCACGCTGGTCGATGTGTGGATTGGTTGCATAAGCGACCAACGCGTTCGTCGCGTCGACCATTTGCCTGCTCAGATTTGCATGCGGATCGATGGTGGCAACAATCGGAACATCCGGACCGACCATCCGGCGTACCAGCGCCAGCCAGTGCCCATCCGCGTCGGGTTGCCCCTCGGCTACCGTAGCTCCATGCGGGGCGAGTAGCAGTCCGTCGAGCGGAAGCGCGCTCTCGAGCTCCCGCTGCATCATCGCCAGCAGCTCGGCGAAGGACGCCGCCTCGATGATCCCGTACGGGACCGCGCGCGCGAGGAACAGCGGCACGGCTTCAACCTTTTCATCCCGCAATCCGTCGAAGAAGCCGCCCACCTCGTGCGGTGCGCTTCCCATCACCTCGCGAATTGCCTCACCGTGAAGCAGCAGATCGTCGCGAAAATGCTGAAGGGTGGTTCGCCCTTCGATAAACGTGTTGGATTCCTGCAGCAGGCCGATAATGCCGGCACGGAACGTTCGTTGATCGTCGCGGCCGTTCATGGGTGTGATGCGGCGACGCCGTCAACAACGTCCCTGAATTCCTCGAAGCCGTCCACTCGCTGTGCCGCACGAGCCGATTCGCGGCCGAGCGACCCGTCCTTGAATCCACTGCCTGTGACGAGGCAGACGACCCGGGCGTCATCGGGAATGTCACCGCGTTCGAGTGCTCGAAGGGCACCCGCGAGGGCCGTCGCCCCGGCTGGTTCGGCAAAGACACCCTCTTCGCGGGCGAGCCGCCCCTGCGCGCTGATGATCGCTTCGTCTGTCACGACAATTCCGGTTCCTCCGGACGCGCGACAGGCCGCGATCGTTTCGTCACCATCGATGACGGATGCGACCTGCAGTCCGCTGATGCGGGTAGTACAGACGCACGGGCGGGCCGTCGCATGCCCGCCTCTGAGCCGGCTCGCGATGGTATCGTTGCCTTCCGGCTGGACGACGTGAACCGACACGCCTTCGGGCGGCGCCAGTCCGCCGTCATGTGCACGACGGAAACCTCTCGCGACGGCGAGTGCCAATCCGCCGCCGCCTGCCGGCACAAAGACGTGCGTCGGACGGGACGAGTCGGATTGGAGTGTTCGGAGAAGTGTTTCGGCTATCTCCATTCCAATTCCCTCCACACCCCTCATGCCGATCGGTGCATACTTGTAGGCACTGACCTGAATGTTTGTGTGAAACTCGGATGCGAGTTGTGGCAGGGCCCCAAGCACTCGTTCGGTGACGTTCGCGTC
This sequence comes from Bacteroidota bacterium, assembly GCA_020437385.1. Classification (GTDB taxonomy): domain Bacteria; phylum Bacteroidota; class Rhodothermia; order Rhodothermales; family JABDKH01; genus JAGQWL01. The sequence goes on along the minus strand of JAGQWL010000172.1, from coordinate 8,019 downwards.
TGTTCCGAAGCCGCTGATGCGGACGAGTGTGGCGCCATAGGCTGCCATCTGTCGGAGTTTGGCTTCCGGGGCTTCGTCGACGATCGCGAGAACACACGGCAGTCCGGCAGCGGCAGCGTATGCTGCGAGTGCGGCGCCGGTGTTGCCGGAGGACGTGCCGAGGCAGATCTTCGAACCTGAGCGAAGGAGCTCCGACACGGCAGCCGCTGCAAACCGGTCCTTGTACGAGCCAGTCGGATTGACGCTTTCCAGCTTCAGGAACAGTTCTAGAGAACCGGGCCCGATCCGACGCGCTCGAATCAATGGCGTATTGCCTTCACCGAGATTTACGGATGCCGAATCGGGCGAATCGCCTGTCGTCCTATTGATCGCGGTCCGTTCCATCAGCTATCGGGCGGATATGGCTCCAGAACAACCGCTACGCTTACGCCGGCCTCGACATGACTCCCGGCAGCAAGGCAGATGACCCTTCCCGATGTGTCTGCTCGCACGGCTACTGCGTCTCCGCCGTCGCTCGGGCGAACGCGTGCAATGATGTCGCCGGCAGACAGCCAGTCGTCGAGGGCGACATCGTATTCGATCGTACCGGCGATCGGTGACGGGTTGCGGACTTGCAAATGGCCGGATCCTGCCCGCGGATCCTCGACGACGTGACGATCGAGAGTTGGCTGGGAATTGTCGGGAGTCGTTGGCGGGCCGGTGATTCCCAGCAACGCCATCACCCGCAGACATCCGTCGACATAGGCCGCGACCCCATCGGCCGAACACGCTCCGCCGCCGAGATATTCGGCGTAGATGGCGGGCACGCCGGCGTCGCGCGCCGCTGAAAGAGACCGGCCGTCAAGAGCGGCGGTCGTTCCCCACACGATCGGCAGTCCGAAGGCCTGAGCCATCCGTCGCTGTAAATCGAGTACGGAATGATCATCGACGAGCATGTATCCGACGAGCGGCGAAAGACGAAAAAGCTTGCCGCCGCTGTGGAGATCGATGAAGGCGTCAGACTGTTTGATCAACAAGAACAACGCATGTGCGACACGTTGGGTGATCGACCCGTCCGGCGCACCGGGAAAGGTACGCGCGAGGTCGAGGCCGTCTTCGCCCGTGCGGTTCGCGGCTTCGAAGGCGGACAGGTTGGCGACCGGCACGAGCGTTACCGATCCGCAGGCCAGATCTTCCTCGGCCACCGTCATCAGCCTGCGGACGGCTTCGACGCCTTCGTATTCGTCGCCATGCACGCCGGCGATGATCAGCAGTGCCGGGCCCGGTCGGCCGCTGTTAATTGTATGCGTTTCGAAGAGCACGGAATATTCTGCGATGCAGATGGCCTTCCATTCTGGACTGTATAACTTCGCGAGTGTCTGCTATGTGCCGGATCACGCTGTTCGCGCGCCTAGAGATCAAGTGGGAAACGCGACAGCCGCTCGACGCCATCCTCGGTGACAACGTAGTTATGTTCGAGTCGTATACCGGCGCGGAGTGTCGGTGCATACACGCCGGGTTCTACAGCGATAACATCTCCAACTGCGAGTACGTCGTCCCAGGCCGGATTCAGGCGCGGCACCTCGTGTGCGTCCAGACCAATCCCATGGCCGAGGTGGTGCGGAAACACGCAGCCATTCCATCCTTGCAGCCGCTCGTGTGCTTCGGCAAAAAGTGACCTGCAGGTTACGCCCGGTCCCATGCGATCCTCGAGCCACGTCAGCGTATCGACAATGTGAGCGTGTGCCTTCCGCTGTTCGTCAGTTGCGACGCCTCCCACACTGAACGTCCGACAAAGGTCACTTCGATAGCCGCGAACCCCGACGCCGATGTCGAATATCGCGAGTTCTCCCGATTCGATTGGGCGGCGCCGCGGAGTCCCGTCGATCGAGCCGGACTGGAAGTCGTTTCCCCAACCGGACAGCGCCTCGCCGATACAGCCAGTCGCTTCGGCCAGCATCGCCGCATGCAGTTCGGTTTCGAGCACGCCGGGCTCCAGGCTGCGGCGCGCGACGACATAGGTCGCTTCGGCGGCTCTGATTGCGGCGCGCAGCAACGCGAGCTCGTCCGCGTCCTTGGCTCTTCGAATTCGCTGGTACGCTGCCGCGATATCGTGCATCGAGCGGTCGGGCCGGGTTGCAAGCGGAGCCGACCCGCAGACACCAATTCGAGTCGCCGACCCAAGCGCGGGGTCGGCCGCATACATCAGGGATGCATCGAGGGATTCGCCAAGTGTTGCGCCGGTGATGGCCGTGTACATCAGGATGTTGTCAACCAGCCCATCCTGTGTCGCACGCGCCCGGTCATTCTCGGGAACGATCAGCGTTGCGTTGCCTTGGGCGGCACCGCTTCTCGCGTGCAGCACGAGGCCGACGGGTGTCAGCGGTTGCCGATGCCAGTAGCCCGTCAGTGCGTGCACGAACCCCCGGTTCGTAATCAGTGCAGCGTCGAGCGATTGCGAATCAACGAGGGTCGCCAGGCGCTCACGCCGCCGCACGCACGAGTCCGGATCGAGAGCTGGAATCTCGATCGTTTGATATCGTCGGATGTCAGTCAATTTCTTCAAACTCGCGGATGCCGGCATTCAGGCCATTCAGTATCGACATGAAGTCGCCTGCGTTGGCGATCATCTGGCAGCCCTGCTCCCGACGTTTTCTGATGTTGGCGGCACCTGCGGTGGGACAGGCCCACGCGATGCCGTTCGCTTTGGCGGCAGCGGCGACACGTTCGAATGCTGCCTCAAGCCTGCTGCCGTCAGGGTCACCGGTTCCGTCGTGGCGGTACCGGTAGCCGAGATCCCCCGGTCCGATGAACAGAATGTCGACGCCTTTTGTCGCGGCGATCGCCTCCACGTTCTCGACGGCCTCCGGCGTTTCGATCTGCACGGTCAGGAACGTCTCCGAATGCGCCCAGTCCGCGAAATCATCCATGCTGTGCAGGTAGTAGTCCGCATCGAGTCCGGCGTTGTCGAAACCGCGCTCGCCCAGCGGCGGGAATTTCGTGGAACGCACGAGGTCCTTCGCCTCGGCAGGGGTCGAGACATGCGGGATCATCAACCCCGCCGCGCCGTCCTCGAGGTAGCGGTAAAGCTGGGCCTTTTCTCTGGTCGGCACACGCACCATACAGTCGATGTCGAACAGGTGGCACTCAGTGAGGAGGGACTGCGTCTCGCGGATCGACAGCGCGCGGTGTTCCAGGTCGAGCCAGATGCATTCGTATCCGGCCCGCGCCGCCTGCGCGACAAACGACGGCACGTAGTGCCCGAGGCTGCACAGCCGAACGAGTCCGCCGCTGCGGATCGTCGCCATTACCCTGCTTTTTCTCATGCTTTACCCAGCACTGCTTATCAGAATGAGCGTGTAAAAGAGTTCAGTTGTCGACGATTCGCGCCGTCACATCGACCCTGTCTGTACCTGTCGCTGTGCGTCGAGCACCAGAATCGACTGGGCGGCCCGGATCCGGGTGTCCTGATTCGGGTCGTCAAGCAACGGCGCAAGGCGGCCGACAAACTCCGGCCGGCCGAGCTCACCGGCGAAGGTCGCGGCGTAGGTTCGGATGTCTGCGTCGCTCGATGACAGATTCTGCTTCAGCCAGGACAGTCCGTCAGCATCGCCGAGCGCGGCAAGCGCATGTTCGACCGTTGCCCGGATGATGCCGGGAGGCGCGTCCTCAAGCCGGCTTTTCAGCCGCGCAATATCGGACTCGTCTCCGATCCTGCCAAGGAGCCAGGCGGCAATCCGCATCGATTGGTCGTCGCCTGTTTCATACGTCTCCCGAATGTACCGAAGGGCATCCTCGCTGCCGTTTCGTGCCAGGGCCGCCGATGCCATCAAGCGGCGAATCGGATCGTCCGACGCGGCGGCTCGTTGCATCGCCGCCTCGTCGCCGACCAGCCCCAGCTTGTAGAGGCTTTCGGCAGCGTGCGTGTGTGCGTAGTCGTTCGGCTTCCGCAGTATTTCGACGAGTACCGCCACGGCGGATGAATCGCCCGCGCGGACCAGCTCACGCGCCACTCCGCAGCGCTCGCGGTCGTCCGTGACGGTGTTCAGCAGAGGCTTGATCCCGGCGACGACCTCGTCTCCGTGCCCGGCCAGCGTCAGCCCCTCGGCCGCATGCATTGACGGCCAGAACGCGCCCGTCCACAGCCCGTCACGCAAAACCGCCAGCGCCTTCGCGTCGACGTTCTCGTCCGCGGTCCGCATCTTCCTTGGGCCACACCCCGAAAGGCCGACGGCACCGACGACGGTGGCGAGGCAGGCGACGGCTGCGAAACCCGCGACCGGGCCTCGGGGCCGCGAGAGGCGGCTGACGAGCCATCCGACGAGCATGTTGGCGATGAGTGAAATGGTGGAGATCCACTGGAAGCTGATTGGATCCGGTGCGCGGCGCACCATGAGTCCGGTCGCACTGTCGCGAACGGCGGTCATCTCGACGCTGAAGGTCGACGCACTCCAGCCCCAGTTGTTGACACCGAAGGTAACAATCGGTCCGGAGAACGCGACGAGTGCTCCCGCGACGACACCGGCAATGCATCCTGCCCACACGCCGGTCTTCGTGGCGCCCGGCACAAAAAGTGCGAAAACGAAAAGGCAGAAGATCGGAACGGACAGCAGGTTCACCGTCTTGTTTGTTACGGCGAGGATGTTGCCGGGCACCCGGCCGATCAACGAGCTACCAACCAGAACAACAACGCCGACGGCCACCGCCAGCCATCGGGCCATCCGTACGTGATCCGTTTCGGCGAGTGGACGAACGCGGAAGCGATCGACAAAATCGGTGGTCACAACGGCGCTGATCGAGTTGATGCCGGAATCAATGCTCGACATTGCGGCGGCAAGCATGCCGGATGCAACGAGTCCTGAAACGACGGGCGGAAGGTGAAACGCAATGAACCGGGGGAAAACATTATCGGCGTCCTGCTTGAGCGAGAAGCCCGCAGGGAGCTGGTCGGGATTGAGCTGGAAGTAGCCGAGCATGGCGAAGCCCGCGATGCCCAGCGTGACGCCAACGACTGCGGCGAGGACGAGCTGCAGCGCCAGCGATCGGCGCGCCGCCTTCAAATCCGTCGTCGCCATGAACCGTTGCACGGATACCTGATCGCCACCGGACGTGGCGACGAACCAGATCAACATCGAGACGATCGACCCGATGACCGTCGCCCGGACGCCCGGGTCGAGGCTGAAAAAGGGCTGGGAGTCCCAGTCCGGATTCCATGTTGTCGGAAACCAATCGAAGCCGCCGGTCGACACCGTGACAACAACAACGACGAGGACCGCTCCGCCGTAAAGCAGTATCGTCTGAAGGAGATCCGTTACGACAACGGCTCGGAGTCCGCCGAGCGAGGCGTAGAAGAGTGAGATGCTCCCGATGATCAGCACGATGAGCGGGACGAACTTCTCGTCCACGTCCACGATGTAAGAGAAGGCGCGTGCAGCTGCATACACGAGCAGCGACATCCAGACGAGGCGAAGCAAGAGGAACATCGACGCGCCCAGGAGACGCACACTCAATCCCAGTCGCTCTTCGAGCAGCTCGTAGGCGCTGGTCACGCGCAGCTTCATGTAGACCGGCAGGATGGAGTATCCGACGATCCAGAAGATGAAGGGGTAGGCGAGGTAGTTGCTCAGATAGATCGGGCCTTTGCCGATCATCTCGCCGGGCAGCGACAGGTAGGTGACGGTACTGAGCAGCGAGGCAAAGAGGGATACGCCGATCAGCACGGGATTCATATTTCCCGATCCGGAGAAATACTCTCGGATGGACTGCTGGCGCCTGCCGAAGTACCAACCCAGGTACAACGTGAACAGCGCGTAGGCCGCAACGATCAGCCAGTCGACGACAGCGAATCCGCCAGGAGACTCCATTGCAAATATGGAACGTTAGTCCCGCCACGTGAAAGTCGTGCGGGCCAGCGAATGATACGTTTCGACGCTCGTATTGTCATCTTTGGCTACATTTGCGGTCATCAAGCCATCAACCCGAAACAGCCATGTCGTCCCACAACCGTCGTCAATTTCTCCGCAAGTCCATCGCTGCCGGTACCGTCGCGTCTTTATCCGGAGCCGCATGCATGAAGCCGTCATCCGGCGAAAGCGCTCTCGAGGGCGAAGCCGTGGTTCGGTCGAGAAATGCGCGTCGCCCGCTGGCCATTGCGACCTGGGACAATCGACGGGCACTGGAAGAGGCGTGGAAGGTTCTGGTTGGCGGAGGCTACGCGCTGGACGCGGTGGAGCAGGGCGTGCACGTTCCGGAGGCTGACCCCAATGATCGGTCGGTGGGTCTCGGCGGACATCCTGATCGTGACGGTCGCGTCACGCTCGATTCGTGTGTGATGGATGAGCGGTTTCGGTGCGGCTCAGTAGGCGCCATCGAGGATATCCTGCACCCGGTTTCGGTTGCGCGCAAGGTGATGGAAGAAACGCCGCACGTCATGCTTGTTGGAGACGGTGCCCGGCAGTTTGCAATCGAGCAGGGCTTCGAGCCGATGAACCTCCTCACGGAGCAGTCCGAACGCGAATGGAAGCAATGGACCGAAACGAACAACTACAAGCCTGCGATCAATAACGAACGGCGCGACATGCCGGTGAAGGAGGATCACGATACCTGCGGCATGGTGGCAATCGACGCGGATGGTCGCCTTTGCGGCGCCTGTACGACGAGCGGCTGGGCATACAAGCTCCGCGGTCGGGTCGGCGACAGTCCGATCATCGGCGCGGGCCTGTATGTGGACGGCGAGGTTGCTGCCGCCACCGCGACCGGTCACGGCGAGGAGATGATTCGAGCGGCTGCCGCGCACACAATCATCGAGCGAATCCGATCAGGCATGAGTCCGCAGGACGCCTGTCAAAGCGCTGTTGAACGAATCCGACGCATCACGCCGTCCGATGAAAAAACAATACAGGCCGGGCTGCTCGCGATCGACGTCAACGGAAATTTCGGAGGCTTTGCACTGCAGAAAGGCTTCAATTATGTTGTTGCATTGCCGAAAACAGAGCCGGAGCCGGCCGTTGCGGGCCAGATCACGGATCGCATTTCTGTTGAGGGTGGCATCATTTATCTGGTAGAGGCGCCTTATCTCATAGGCTGAGCCTCGGATTTGCGGGCAAAGCTGCGCGAATCGGCCGTTAGCGTTCGTTTATTACTTCATTCCCGCCAGTTGCCGGTTCGGTCGCCGACAGGCGTTTACGCCTGTCTGGGCGTGTTTTGTTTAGTGCAGATAGTTCCGACACGTTTTTGTTGTCTCGATGTAATCATCGGTCAAACGTGCATGACTTGGCCTTGATGTAGGCGATTAGCTCATGCTGTTCAATTCAATCGAATTTCTGGCGTTCTTTCCGATCGTGGTCGTGCTCTATTTTGCGACTCCGCATCGGGCTCGATGGGCAGTGCTTCTGGCGGCCAGCTACGTTTTCTACGGATGGTGGCGCGTCGAATACCTTTCCCTGATCCTGCTGAGCACGGTCGTTGATTATGTGGCCGGGCTGATGATGGCTCGCCACGAATCGCGGTCGGGAAGGCGGCCGTGGCTCCTGCTTTCGCTGGCGGCGAATCTGGGCCTGCTCTTCACCTTCAAGTACCTCGGATTCTTTGCCGAAACGGCCGACGCCATCGCCGGATTTGTCGGCATCGATGGTCGTCTTAATGTCCCGGCACTCCTGCTGCCCGTCGGCATCTCGTTCTACACCTTTCAGACCCTTTCGTATTCGATCGACGTCTACCGTGGGCGCCAGGAACCCGAACGTCACTTTGGAATCTTTGCCCTGTACGTTGCCTTCTGGCCGCAGCTCGTTGCGGGACCAATCGAACGCAGTCAGCATCTCCTTCCGCAGTTCCGCGAGCGCCACAAGTTCGTGTACGAGCGCGCAGTAAGTGGGCTGCGATTGATGTTGTGGGGGTTCTTCCTGAAAGTGGTGCTCGCTGACCGGCTCGCGATCGCGGTAGCCGAGGTGTACAATCATGCCGGGGAGTATTCGGGCCTCCCCGTGATTTTCGCAACCTACCTTTTCGCGTTTCAGATCTACGGCGACTTCGCCGGCTACA
>JAGQWL010000171.1 GCA_020437385.1 Bacteroidota bacterium | reverse complement strand
GTGTACCTGTATCGGATCAAGGCAGGCGACTACACCCAGGTGCACAAGATGACACTGGTCAAGTAGGAATGATCAAGTAGACGCGTCGGGTAGACGTAGTTGATTCAACGGAGCGAGCAGAATGGATACGCCAAGAAATAAGGCCGGTCTGCGTGCGGCGAGACGAGCTGTCATGAATCTGTGTGCGGCAGCCGTCCTGGCAACGATCTCGGTCGGCGGCGCCAGGACGGTGGCTGCACAGGATCCGAACTGGTCTGTGAACCCGAATGAGTTCGCGGCGACAATGAGCGTCACGAGTGTCGCCGTGCTGTCCGGTGACGAAGTTGTTGATGAGAACGACGAGCTTGCAGCATTCGTAAACGGGCAGGTCCGCGGCGTCGTAAAGCCGATCGACGTGGGCGGCAGGCGATACTTTTTCCTGACCGTATTCGGCCAGTTCGATGGGGAGCGGGTCTCGTTTCGCATGCATCGCGCTGCGGACAATTCGGTTTACGATGTATTCGAGATGACAACCTTTCGACCTGATCTGATCCTCGGAACGACCGCGACGCCGTTTCTACTGACCGTCGATTCGATAACTGGCGTCGAAGAGGAGCTCGCTTCGACCGCAACGCTCGCGGAGAACTATCCGGAACCCGTCCTGGACCGGACGACCATCGGCTATTCGTTGTCGGCAGCTGCCCACGCGCGGCTGGAGGTATTCAACGTCCTCGGGCAGCGCGTCCGGGTACTGGTGGACGCCGTTCTGCCGGCCGGCAGTTACGAGGCGGATTTCATTCGGGGATCCCTGCCGCCGGGCCTGTACGTTTACCGATTCGTCTCACCGGGCGTTCGCATCACGCGGACGATGGTGCTCGCACAATAATGGCTGGCTGGGACATAGCACTCACGGCCAGCTGGGACATAGCAGGTATGGCCAGGAGGGACACGGCGAGGAGGCTGAAGGTTTGCAAGCTCGTGGGCCTCATCGGGATGGCGCTGGCTGTGCTGTGGCTCGCCCCGTTGAAGGCGTTCGCAATCCCGATGCCCACTCGGGCCAACCCGGTCGATCCGGGATGGACTCCCGTTGCAGGAACAGCCTATTCGATGACAGCGATCGTGTCGGTTGAGGTTGGCGGCATACCGGCAAACGATCCTGCAGACAAGATCGCCGCCTTTGTCGGGTCGGAAGTCAGAGGAGTTGCCTCCCCGACCAATCTCGGCGGAAAATGGATCTTCTTCCTCTCGATCGGAGCCGATGCTGCCAACGAAGCGCTGACGTTTTCCTTCTACGATGCCTCGGCCGACGCCGTACTTCCAATCTGCGAGGGTCTGAATTTTCGGGCGGATGCGGTGCGCGGCAGCATCGATTCGCCGTATGTGTTGCACGAGTCCAACCCGTCAGCAGGAGCCTGCGCCCTGTTGTGGGAAGTGTCTGACGGTTTCTCCGGCTCGATGTCGATCCTTGCCGCTGTCCAGATCGGCGGTACACGTACGAATGACAGCGGCGATCGCGTCGTCGCCCTCGTCGGAAACGAAGTGAGGGGAGTGGGGGTGCCGTTTGATGTTTCCGGCGAACAGGTGTACCAGATCGAAACGTGGGGTGATGTCGACGGCGAGGTCCTGCACTTTGTTGTATACGATCAATCCAACGGCGCACAACTGGATGCCAGCTCGACTGCGTACTTCGCCAGAGGATCGACGCTCGGTACACCCGGCAATCCTTACACTATCTCGACCGAAGTCACGCTGCCGGTCCTCATCGAGTCCTTTACGGCAGCGCTTGACGAGAACCGCCCGGTCCTGACGTGGTCGCTCGCCGAGAGCGACGACTCGATCGTTGGTGTTGACATCGAACATGCCACTGTCGATAACGGTCAGTTCAGGGAGCCATGGGAGTCAATACGCTACGAGCCGTCGCCGTCCGCCCGACAGACCGTTGTGCTTCAGGCGCTGCCACCCGGTCGCCACCGTTTTCGTATCGGTACCCTTCTGATTTCGGGCACGACGGTCTATTCACGTGAGGTCGAATTGACGGTCGCCTTGCCTGAAAGAATCTTCCTGTCGCAGCCCTTTCCGAATCCGACCAGGACACAGGCACATTTGACGTTGCGAGTCTTTCATCCGGAACCTGTTCGGGCGGTGCTCTACGATGCGCTCGGCCGACAGATTTCGATATTGTTTGATGATGTGGCACGCGACAATACTTCCTACCCGATCGTTGTTGATGCGGGCACCATGGCTGCCGGTGCCTACACGATCGTGGTCACCGGCACGTCCAGCCGGACACAGCGGTCGCTCATCGTGGTCAACTAGCGGGTTCTGTCATGAACGCAGCACACACTCTCTCGCGGCCGATCAAGCCCGGCCGCAAAGCACCGACCGGCCCGCACATTCTGATCGTCGACGACGATCCGGACATGCGAACCTATATGCGCGGTTGTCTCAGGCTGCTTTCTCCGCGTCTGGTTGTCGAATCGTCATCTGTAAGCGGTGCACTTGAGGCCGCACGTTCGGCGCATCCCGATGTCATCATCAGCGACATCATAATGCCGGTCAGCGACGGCCACACGTTGATGCGGGAACTCCGGCTGGACAACCAGCTATCGGACATACCGGTCCTGCTTGTGTCCGGCCAACGCGAACACGGGCCGACAGCGGGGGACGCCTTTCTCGCGAAGCCGTTCAACGCCACCACGTTGTGTGCTGCCGTCGAACGCCTGCTCGATGGCAATCGCTGACATGCAACGTGTCGGTCGCACTCAGTTCGTGCCGTCCTTCACCATGTTGCCGTCGCCGTCGATCACATGGATCTCGCCATATCCGAGTTCCTTGATCCCGGGCTCGATAACGCTGCGGTCACCTACGACGATCCAGACAAGCCTGTCCGGCTTCAGCATCGAGTCCGCCGCATCCGATATTTCCTTCTTGTTCAGCGATCGGATCTGCCGCGTATAGGTCTGGAAGTAGTCGTCCTTCAGGTCAAAGCGGACGATCTCGGCGATTGATCCCTCAACGGCGTTATTCGTCTCCCACTGTCCGGCGAGACTCAACGTCAGGTTTTCCTTCGCCTTGTCTACCTCGTCGTCCGTTATCGGGTTGGTCGTTGTAATCCGCTTCAGCTCGGCCAGAATCTCGGCCATTGATTCACTCGTCTTGTCCGTTTGCACCGGCGCGTACACGAGGAAGGGACGTTGTCCGCGCGCGTCAAAGAGGAGTGAGAACGCGCCGTAGGACCAGCCCTTGTCCTCACGCAGGTTCATGTTGATGCGCGAGGTGAAGGCGCCACCGAGAATCGTGTTCATCGTTTCGATGGCAAGGTCGTTCGATGCACTCTTCGGTGGAGCGAGGTGACCGGCGAAGATAATCGACTGCTGTGAGCCGGGGCGATCGAGAAGATAGACGACGGATTTGTCCTTCTGGGCAACCTGGCTGATGTTCTTTTTCGGGGTCGAACCTTTCTTCCAGGCGCCGAAACGGCGTTCGAGAATCGGCTTCAGCTCACTCATCGTGATGTCACCGACCACAACAAGCGTCGCATTGTTTGGCTTGAACCACGTATCGTGGAAGCTCTTCAGATCCGCACGTGTGAGTCCGGACACGGATTCCTCCGTCCCTGATCCCGTCAGCGGAATGCTGTAGGCGTGCCCGCTGCCATAGAGCAGTTCCGGGAAGACGCGGACAGCCATCTGTACCGGCGTAACCTTCTCGCGCTGGATACGCGCGAGCTGCTCCTGTTTCAGTCGGTCAACTTCCGCCTGCGGAAAAGATGGATTGAGGATCACGTCCGCGTAGAGATCGAGCGACGGAGCAAGGTTCTCCTTGAGAGCAGATAGCGTGACGTACGACTCATCCAGGTCGGATCCGGTGCCGAGGCCTGCTCCGAGCATACTCAGGGCGTCGCTGATCTCGAGAGAAGAACGATTGGCGGTGCCTTCGTCCAGCATATTCATCGCGAGGGAGGCTGTACCCGGGATACCGCTTTGATCCGCCGCGTATCCGGCGTCGATCATCAGCGAGAAGTCAACGGTTGGGATGGCGTGCCTCTCCGCAAGCACCACTTTCATTCCGTTACTCAGTTCGGAACGCTGCAGCGACGGGAACACCGCCTCCGGTGGTGCGGCCACCGCGGGCAGCTTCGTTCGGTCCGCGCCGTCTTCAGCCGACGATAGCTGCGGGAACGGATGGACCTCGAGGATATAGACGCCGTCGGTCAGCCACTTTCGAGCAACATCCGAGATGTCGGACGCTGATGCGGATTCCTGATCGGCGAATCGCTTGCGATACGTTTCCGGCGATCCGCTGAAGACCTCGCCCGACGCCAGTATGTCCGACTTGCCTCCGAAGCCACCAATCCGCTCAATTCCGCGGATGAAGTTGGCCTTGTTCTGCGTGCGGACACGTGCGAGCTCGGCCGCAGTCGGTCCGCTCGCGATCAACCGCGCCAATTCCTCGTCGATGGCCTTTTCCACATCGGCGAGATCCACTCCAGGCTTGGCGGTGGCACGGATGACGAACTGACTTGCAATCTCGCGCGAATCAAGGTAGGCGTTGACATCCGTCGCAATCTGATCCTGATAGACAAGGCGCTTGTAGAAACGAGAGGACTTGCCGCTGCTGAGGATGTCGGAGACGAGGTCGAGGAGGTTGTTCTCGGTTGAATTGACCTCCGGAACGTTCCACACCTTGTAGATCCGAGCCTGCGGCACGCGGTCCTGCATGACTTCGCGTGCCGTACCTGTTCGCTTCGCGATCCACGTTTCAAAGTGCGCGATCGGCGGGCCTGGCGGAATGTCTCCGAAAAACTTTTCGACCTTCGCCTTTGCGGTCTCGGGGTCGATATTCCCGGCAACCGCGATCACCGCGTTGTTCGGACCGTAGTAAGTCTTGAACCATTCCTTTACGTCGTCGAGCGAAGCCGCATTCAGGTCCTCCATCGATCCGATGACGGTGTGGGAATACGGATGGCCGGCCGGCCAGGTGGCCGCCGTGATTCGGTTGTCAACCTGCCCGAAGGGCTCGTTCTCACCCTGCCTCTTTTCGTTCTGAACGACGCCGCGTTGTTCGTCGAGCTTCTCCTGCGAAATCGCGCCGACAAGGTGTCCCATGCGATCGGACTCCATCCAGAGCGCGAGGTCCAGCGCGTTCGTCGGAACGTTCTGGAAATAGTTGGTCCGATCCTCGTTTGTCGTTCCGTTCAGATCTGTCGCGCCCGTTCGTTCGAGTACCTGGAAGTAGTCGTCATCGAAATTTTCGGACCCATTGAACATCAGGTGCTCGAAGAGATGGGCAAATCCGGACCGACCCGCCGGCTCATTTTTCGAACCGACGTGATACCAGATGTTGACGGCCACAATCGGCGCCTTGTTGTCTTCATGCACGAGCAAAGTCAGTCCGTTGTCGAGGACAAACTTCTCGTAAGGGATGTCGGGAAGGGCGGACGGCATTGCAGTCTCCTCCTGCGCCAACGCGTAGTTCGGGAGAACGAGGAGCAATGCGAACAGAAAAGACAGACGGGATTGCAACATCACAGGAATCCTTCTTGATGTTATTGGACGGGTATCAGCGTACGGCGCGGACTGCGATTCTGCAGCGCACGACGTACCACGAAAAAAATAGATACGACACGGCACGAACTTTTGTTGTCAGGGGGGCGCGCGAAATACCTGCAAAGTGGCGAACCGCAGCGGTTGGGCGGCGGCAACGGGCGGAAATAGCGAAGCCCGAGCCTTCCCCAAGACTCGGGCTTCAAGATCCAGGGGCCGGTTTCCCAGGCCGACCCCGATCAGATGCGGCAAGTTTCCCAGGCCTGCCGCTATCAAGCAAATAGAGGTGCGTTTGCTGATGTGCATTCATATAGGGACGGCAGGCTCTTTTGCTTTCAGGTTGGTCAGGAAAAAAAGTGAGGCGCCTATGTAGTTCCGAAATCGTCGATTTCGCGGGCGATTCGAACAGGGGTCGGCCGCAATGGAATCAATCCGGGACCGCATTCGTCCGGTATTGAGGGGCGACGTCAGGCCGTGCGCCAAGGGGCGGTTGCCGACTTTCCCCTACAGCAATGTCCGATCGCGGCAAATATGCTGTCTGATTCACAAATCCGATTCTCCCGATGAACGTCCCCAGGCTCTCATCTGTCCTTGTCGCGCTATTCCTTACGGCAACCGTCTTCCCGGCAACCGGGACCGAGGCGCAAACGCGGCGCCCGATTCCGTATCCCGTCATTGAGGGGCCACGTTTCGAGCAGGCCATCGCCAATGGCACAAGGAGTCCGGATGGCAAGCCTGGACCGAACTACTGGATGAATACAGCGACGTATTCAATCGACGCTGTTCTGTCGCCCGCAACGCGGATGGTCCGCGCCACCGAGACGATCCGTTACACAAACAACTCGCCGGACGAGCTCACCGTCATCATCGTGCACCTTCGTCAGAATCTGCATCAGGCCGGTGTTGTGCGCAACCGGCCGCAGGTCCTCACCGAGGGAATGAACGTTGCACGCTTTACCCTCGATGGCAAGGAATATGTCGAGCAGCGATCGGCTCGGTCCGTAGGGTATTCGATTGACGGAACGCGCATGACGATTCATCCGGACTCGCCTGTTGCGCCGGGGCAGACGGTTGAGATGGACTTTACGTGGTCGTTCGAGGTGCCCGAGGCCGGCGCGCCGCGAATCGGCACGGATGGCGAGATGTTTTTTGTCGGATACTGGTATCCGCAGGTGGCGATGTATGATGACGTGAAAGGCTGGACCGCCGACCCGTACATGGGCAACGGTGAGTTCTACATGGGTTTCGCGGACTACGACGTGAAGATCACCGCGCCGGAGGGATGGCTGGTCAGTGCGACGGGTGAGCTCGTCAATGCGGACGACGTCTTGACCGCCGAGACCGTTTCGCGGCTGGAGCGGGCGCGCACGACCGACGACATTGTCCATGTGGTGACTGCCGAGGAACGCGGCAGCGTCACAAAGTCCGGACAGGCGGGCGAGTTGACATGGCACTTCAAGGCAGATCGGGTTCGTGATTTTTCGTTTGCTTCGTCCGACAAGTACGTCTGGGATGCGACGCATGCGACGGTCGGAAGCGATAACCGGGTGTCGATGATTAATGCCTTCTACCGCCCGGATCGCGAGGTGTGGAAGCGGTCTGCCGAATTTGCCCGGTACTCGATTGAGTTCCTTTCCAGGCAGATGGACTTGCCATACCCGTGGCCGCACATGACAACGATTGAAGGAGTTGTCGGCGGTGGAATGGAGTTTCCGATGATGACGCATATCGGTGGCGCCCGAAGTGATCGCGGTCTCTTCGGCGTGACGTTCCATGAGATCGGGCACATGTGGTTTCCGATGATTGTGGGCGAGAATGAGAAGAACTTTACGTGGATGGACGAGGGACTGACCTCGTTCAACACGTCCGAGGCCACGGCGGACTTCTGGGATGTGGATGCCTGGAGCCCGCGTGCGCAAAGCTATTACCGGATCGCGGGTACGGGCGATGAGGTGGAGCCGATGCGCCACGGCGACCGGTATCCTCTGGATACGCCGGCGCGCGGGATCGCGTCGTACAACAAGCCGGCGGTTGCTCTGAACGCGCTGCGAAGTATGGTCGGGAACGACGCGTTCTACCGGGCCTATCGCGAATACGCACACCGCTGGGCGTTTAAGCATCCGCAGCCATATGATCTCTTCAACACGTTCAACGACGTGCTCGGCCAGGACCTCGACTGGTTCTGGACGACGATGTTTTTCGAGACATGGACGCTCGATCAGGCGATCGGCGACGTGGAGTCCGGCCGTCAGGGCGTCGTGGTCCGGATCGACGACCTGGGGTTGTCGCCGTTCCCGTCGCCGGTTCGTGTGACGTATTCGGATGGAAGGACGGTGGAGAAGGAGGTGCCGGTCTCGGTGTGGCTGGGCGGCGCGCGGACGGCCGAACTCACGTTCCCGGCCGGGAGTGTGTCCAAGGTCGAGATTGACCCGTCGCTTGCGCTGCCGGATGTCGACCGCGAGAACAACGTCTGGACGAAGTAGTCCGAGCGAAGCTGGGTTTGGTTGTGTGAACCTACGTCCCTAAGGTCGAGGTCATAGACAGACTTCCGCATAGGCAGTAGTCAGGGGACTGCCCATCCTATCTTCTTATCTTCCTATCCTCCTATTCTCTGTTTCGGTATAGCACATCCACAGAACGAGATGGGTGGGCGAGTTTCACTCTGTAGAGGAAGCGAAAGAAGTGGGCCCGGTAGGATTTATTCGAAGCCGGCGAATGTCGCCGCCTTCTCATCAGTTCGCGTCCCCGGCTGCGCCGGGTTCGCTCGTGT
>JAGQWL010000170.1 GCA_020437385.1 Bacteroidota bacterium | reverse complement strand
CGGCACGTTGTGCATTAGACGCCGCGCGCAACTCGTACGTTTGAACGAAGTCCGCCGAGAAGGGCTTCGCCCCAGGCGGTTCAAGGGCGAGTCCGCGGAGAAACCGCTGGTGGTTTCGTGTCAGCGATTCCCACAGCGTCGTGTACGCGTAGTTCTCGCGTTCCAGCAGAATGGTTACTGCCTCATCGATCAGCTCGCCGGTTACAAAGCCACCCATCGGCGTTCGTTCGAAGAGTGCGTGCGCGAGGTGCTGCGTATAGAACGGATGTCCTTCCGTCATCTCACAGAGTTTGTCGATCAGGGCGTCGTCAATCAACTTGTCGCCGGTCTCGAATCGTTCGCGGATGAACGGCCGCCAGTGTACCGTATCGATCGGACCGAGCGGATAGTGGCCGGCGGATCGGTAGAGCGGTCTGCGTGAATCCAGAAACATCCGCTGGATCAGGTGCTTGCGGCTTCCGAGAAACAGGTAAGCGACACCTTCATGTTGCTGCACGGCACTTCGAAGTGACCGTTCGACGGTGTCTGTTTCGTACTCCAGAAGTCGCTGGAACTCGTCGTAAACCACGACTACGCGGCGCTTTGTTTTGTCGGCGATCCTGGCGGGGGCAGACAGCACCTCGTCGAGCTCCGGGCTCTCGTCGCGACCCCGCGTCATGCCGAACTGAATCGACGGATTGCCTGCGTCGGTGAGTGTGAGCGATGGCTTGAGGTGGGTGAAGAGGTCCCTCGCCGTTTCCAGCATTTTTTCGGATCGGCTGGCTGCCGCTTCGGTCAGGGCCTTCGCAACCGTCGTCACAAACGAGGGCTGCCCATCGGTCGGCCAGAGATCGATGTAGATGGGCAGGTATTCGGAGCGCGGCAGGTCCGCGAGTACGCGTTTGATGAGCGACGTTTTTCCGAGCCGGCGCTCCGCGTAGATGAAGACCCTTTCGCCGTTTGCGGCTGCTTTGCGCAGGTCCTCGCGTTCCTGCTGCCGGTTGCAGAAGGCGTCGGCGCCGACGACTCCGCCATAGTGGAATGGATTTACCATCTGTTTTTTCGCGCTACGCATCAGGCGTTATGCATCATGCGTATTATACTGACATGAGGGCCGTCGCGCAACCGGCTGCCGTGAGTCCAATCCCAACGTCGAAAACGTCATCCGGAAATGCTAGTTTGTTTCGGCATTTCGCGAATCAAAAAGCCCACGCCGGATTCGCTCGGCCCGCCTCGGATCGATTCTGGGCAAGCTGAATGTCCCCCCAATCGTCACCCTCGAAGCCTCTCGATTACCCATGTCCGACTCGACCGAGATTCGTGTAACAATGAAACACGCCGCCGACAGCGACGGGGCGTTTCCCGTCCGCCGCGCGGCGATCCTCGCAGGCGCAGGCTATGTTCTCCTTTTCGCACTTGCCATCTTTGCAAATTTCCTCGTCCGCGAGGGGCTGATTGTGGCCGGTGATGCGGCTGCCACGGCGGCCAACATTGCAGCGTCCGAGGGGCTCTTCCGCGTCGGGATGGTCAGCTTTCTGATCATCTTTCTGATCGACGTCTTCGTTGCATGGGGACTCTACATTCTCTTTCGCGGCGTCAACCGTGATCTGTCGCTACTGACAGCCTGGTTCCGAATTGTGTACACCGTGTTCCTCGGTGTCGCGCTTGTGTTCTTCTTTCAGGCACTGCAGCTCCTGAGCGGAGCAGACTTCCTCTCCGGCGTCGAAACCGACGTGATCAATGCGACGGCACTTGTCGCGCTCGACTCATTCAACTCCACGTGGCTGATCGGACTCACGGCGTTCGGCGTTCACGTCATTCTGATCGGCTACCTCATTTTGAGGTATGGCATCGCTCCGAAGCTCCTCGGAATTATTCTGGTCGCTGCCGGTGCAGCCTACTGTGCCGACACGATCGCTCACACGGTACTCGCCAACTACGCCGACTATGCGGGGCTTTTTACGGCGATCGTTGCGCTACCTGCCGTGATCGCCGAAGGATGGTTTGGAATCTGGCTGCTGGTTAAGGGCGGAAAGTAGGTCAAATGTTATCAGGTTGTGACGAACGTGTAACAGCGACGGACTAACTTGCTCTAACGGAAAGTGCGGGTACTGATCTCGCGACAGATGCCGGCGCCCATTTCCGAGACCCCGGCCAAACGACTACGTTCGATCCATCGAAATCCGATCATGACCGAAGTGCCTTCAGGTACGTTATCGACCGCTGAAAAATTCGTTGATCCCGACTGGACGGCGGGAGGAGACAGGCGGGCGCGTGTTGAACTCGACACCCTCGCAACTCTGTGGTTCAACACCGGCACGCTGTGCAATCTCTCCTGCACAAACTGCTACATCGAATCGACACCGACCAACGATCGTCTCGTCTACCTGTCTCTCGACGACGTTCTCGTGTATCTCGACGAAATCGAGCGCGAAGGTCTTGGAACAAAGGAGATTGGTTTGACGGGAGGGGAACCCTTCATGAATCCGGAGATCCTTCCGATCATGGATGCGTGTTTGTCGCGTGGCTTCGAACTGCTGGTTCTGACCAATGCGATGCGACCGATGATGCGTCATAGTGAAGAACTGCTTCGCTTGAAGCACAGATTCGGTGACTCGCTCACGCTGCGCGTTTCGGTGGATCACTTTACGCGTGAACTACACGAGGACGAGCGCGGTGCAAAAACCTGGGAGCCGATGATGGTCGGACTTAAGTGGCTCGCGGAGAACGGTTTTCACTTTGATATTGCGGCGCGCACACGCTGGGGTGATTCGGAACACGAACTGCGCGAAGGGTTCGGCGCACTATTCGACAGGATCGGAATATCGTTCGATGCGACGGATCGCAAACGGCTCGTTCTGTTTCCCGAAATGGATCCGCATGCTGAAGTACCGGAGATCACAACGGCCTGCTGGGGCATTCTTGGGGTGGATCCGACGGACATCATGTGTGCGTCGTCGCGGATGGTGGTTCGGCATAAGGGCGCGGACCGGCCGTCGGTCCAGGCCTGCACGCTGTTGGCCTACGATCCAAGGTTCAATATGGGCGAGACCCTTCAGGACGCGTCGAAGGAGGTCGCGCTGAACCACCGCTTCTGTGCGACGTTCTGTGTTCTCGGCGGAGGATCCTGTAGCATTTAGCGCGGGCGCGGCTCGAGCCGACTGCCGGCCTTTTATCGGAGAACGGAGCATGCTTGCAATTGTAGGAGGGACGGGCCTGTACGACGTCGAGGGACTGGAAACGGTCGCCGAGGAATCGATCGATACACCGTTTGGCCGCCCATCCGCCCCCGTTCGCAAGCTGCGACTCGGCGATCGGGAGATCCTGTTTCTGCCGCGTCACGGCCGCGGACACGCGTTGCTTCCGCACGAAATCAACTATCGGGCAAATGTTTTTGCGCTCAAGAAGGCGGGCGCCCGGATGCTTGTGGGCTTCTCGGCCGTTGGGAGCCTGCGCGAAGAATTGTCGCCTGGAGACTTCGCGATTCCGTCGCAGTACTTCGATATGACGAAGGGGAGGAGGGAACACACTTTTTTTGGAAACGGAATTGCCGCCCACGTTTCAACGGCGCATCCCACGAGTGTGCAATTGTCCGACTGGATCGCGGACACCGCCCGCGAAGTCAATATCAGCGTGCATCGGGAATCGACGTACGCGTGCGTGGACGGTCCGCGACTGGGTACCCGGGCGGAGAGCTTCTTCCTGCGAAATGCCGCCTGCGATGTGGTAGGCATGACGAACGTCCCGGAGGTCTTCCTTGCTCGTGAGGCGCAGCTTGCATATGCAAGCGTGTGCATGGTGACCGACTACGATTGCTGGCACGATGATGTCGCCCAGCACGTTACCGTGCAGCAGGTCATCGAGCGTTACGGCGAGACGTTGATTCAGGCGAACGACCTCCTGAAACGGCTTTTGGCGACGCCGCTTCCGGACATTGACGAGGCCTACCGACGGGCGCTGGCGACTGCCGTTTTGACGCCCGACAGTGCGCTCGATGCAGATCAACTTGATTTGCTCGCGATTTTGCGAGCGTAACCTGCCGAAGATGAGTAGCGAGAAGGCACATCTGACTTCCGTCGCGCCGGTTCAGGACCTTGATGATCATGACATCGCGTTCGGTCAGATTGTACGCTCCTGATAACCGATAGCGTGATTCGTCGCGACCATCCTGCGGTTGTGTGTCGCACTTCGGGCCGCGTTTGCGCATCCTGTGAGTAGCACGTCCCCCCACAATTCGCATCCGAATAGAATGTCCCTTTTCCGCGACGCCACCAGGTGGCTCGTCCGCGCGATCGCATTGTTTGCGATTCTGGCGGTTATTGGCCTCGTATCGGTTTTTGTCCTCAGTGAGGCCTATCTCCGCGATGTGGCCCCACCCCCGGCCTTTTCCGCGGTGATCCCTACCGATTCAACATCGATCGCGTACGGGCGACACTTGACGCGTACGCGCGGATGTTTCGGATGTCACGGTCAGCAGCTCGAGGGGCAGGTCTTCGACTACTGGCCGTGGGTCAAGCGTGCAGTCGCGCCGAACCTTGCAGCGTTCGCGAAGGCACATGAGCCGGCGACCCTCGAGGCCGCGATTCGTCATGGCATTGGCCACGATGGCCGAGCGTTGTGGTCGATGCCGTCGTACAACTTTGTTCACCTGCCCGACTCGGCGATTGCGGCAATGATCGCATTCCTGAAATCTGCGGAGGTTGAGGAGCACGAGCTCGCAGAACCGGCGTTTGGCCTGAGGACCCGGTGGTGGATGGCCCGACGAACCGAGATGCACATGCAGGACTGGGCGGAGCGGGTGCCCGGCATGGTCGTCGGATCCGACGAGCAGGACAACATCCGACGTGGCGAGCGCCTTGCCATGACGACGTGCAATGAATGCCATGGCCTTGATCTCAGGGGATCAACCGCCGAGATGGATATTTCGCCGCCGGATCTCGCGATCGTGGCGGCCTATCCGTGGGACGACTTCGTGAAATTGATGCGCACGGGTATTCCGATCGGGGGCAGGGATCTCGGACTGATGAAGGTCGTCGCGCAAGATCGCTTTGCTCACTTCACCGAGCAGGAGGTCGAAGACCTTTATGCGTTCCTTCGGACACTGCCCAATCGGCCTGTGGCGAGCGATGTTTTCTGGAGACCTGAGGCCGAGTAATAAATCGGCCACCACGGTGTAGGTCGATTCAGCGTCCTGGTGAAGACTGCTAGGCGCCTGATCAAGCGGCTCCTGTCTCGCTCGTAAAAATTCTGCACCTCTGTCAGTCTTTCGATTGCGTATT
>JAGQWL010000169.1 GCA_020437385.1 Bacteroidota bacterium | reverse complement strand
TTGCATCCGTGGTGCCGGAAGTGAAGACTACTTCGCTCGTATCGGCAGCACCGATGTATTGCCGTACCCGCTCCCGTACCGACTCGAACGCGTCCGTCGCACGTTGGCTCAGCGAGTGCACACCACGATGCACATTGCTGTTTTCCGCTCGGTAATATCGCGCCACCCGCTCAACCACCTGGATCGGTTTTTGAGTCGTCGCTGCATTGTCCAGGTAGGCGAGCCGGTGACCGTTCACCTCCTCACCAAGTATTGGGAAGTTCGATCTGATCTGATCGATGTCGAATTGACGAGTGACTTGAACTGGCGCTTGATTCATTCGGCGGTCCAATAGTGGCGGGTGGGCCGTCACAGACGCTGGCGGACCAGTTGGTCCACGTATTCACGCAACGGAGCGACCCTGATGGAGTCCGTCACGTCGCGACTGAAGGCCTGAAGCATCATCTTACGCGCATCCTCCAGAGAAAGACCTCGAGACCTCAGATAAAAGATGCTCTCTGGGTCAATCCGCCCGGTAGCGGCGCCGTGACTACACATGACATCGTCCGCATAGATCTCGAGCTCCGGTTTGGAGTACATGCGGGCATCATCGCTGAGAACGACTGCGCGATTCGATTGATATGCCTGTGTCTTTTGCGAATCCTGACGGACCAGTACGCGACCATTAAAGACTCCCGTGGACTGGTCTGCCAGAATGTTCTTGTACAACTCGTTCGAAACGCAATTCGGGCGGGCGTGGTCGACGCTCGTGTGATTGTCGACGTGCATTGAGCCGTTTGCCACAACGAGACCCATCAAGTGTGTCTCACAGTGTTCGCCGTCCGGCAGAAATCTGAGGTTGTTTCGTACGACCCTGCCGCCAAGGGTAATTGTGGTTGTACGCGCGTTGCTAGTGGACTGCTGGTAGACATTGGTAGTCGTGACAACAGTTCCTGCTTTGTGATCCAGTTGGAGCCGGTAATAGTCGACAAATGCGTCAGTGTCAGCGTACAGCTCGGAAACCGCGTTGAGCGTGGGGGACACGGAATCCACTGCGACGCTGGACTCGATCACGGAAACGGCCGCTCCCGATTCAGCTGCCACAACGACTCGCGGCTGCACCAGCGTCGGAGACTTGACCGAAACAAGATTCAGAATGTGAAACGGCTTCTCAACAGTCTTGCCGCGCGGGACGAAGATGAAGATGCCGTCGCGGACGAATGCAGTATTCAGCGCCTCGAACGGGTCGGCGTCCGTCGCGGTGAACTTGGAAACAAACCGATTGAGCACATCTGGGTGTGATGCCGAGGCATCCTGAAGGCCGCCGGCGATAACGCCGGGCGGCAGCGAACCGATCCGGCTATGTTCGGGCTGAAAGTGGCCGTTTACAACGACCAGCCTGTGCGCATCAAGGTCTGGTACCTCGAGTGCGTCGATCTGCGATTGCGATATAGGCGGCGCATCGGCGTCGACCGCGTATTCTCCCTGGAAAAGTCGGCCAATCCGCGTGTACTTGTACGATTCATCCTTTGGTGCCGGAAAGCCGAGGCGTTCAAACTCTTCAACGGCTGAACGACGACGTTCGTGCAGAAACGCATTCGATCCGTTTAACGCGGCTCCAAGCATGGCACGGTGCTCGGCGACAAGCCGCGCTTCTGCTGACTGATGTGTGATTGATTCCGTCACGTGTTTTGCTGACTCCCAGAGTTTCGTTCTATCGGGCAACTTGCAGGCCGGCCACTATGCCGGCTCTGCGATGTCGAGCTCTTCCTTGATCCAGTCGTATCCGTGTTCCTCGAGCTTGAGCGCGAGATCCTTGCCGCCGGACTTCACGATACGACCATTCAGAAGCACGTGAACGAAGTCCGGCACGATGTAGTTAAGCAACCGCTGATAGTGCGTAATAACCAGGAAAGAGCGGTTCTCCGATCGGAGTCGGTTCACACCGTCAGCTACGATCCTGAGGGCATCAATATCAAGACCGGAATCCGTTTCATCCAGAATCGCGAGTGATGGCTCAAGCATTGCCAGCTGGAAGATCTCATTGCGTTTCTTTTCGCCGCCCGAGAACCCCTCGTTGACAGCGCGTTTCTTCAAATCCGGGTTCAGGTCAACCAACGCGGCGCGCTCCTTCATCAACTTGATAAACTCGACCGCACTCAGTGCGTCCTGACCCCGGTGCGATCGGACAGAGTTGACGGCTTCCTTCAGGAAGTTTGCCATGCTGACGCCGGGGAGTTCGACGGGGTACTGGAATGCCAGGAAGAGTCCTTCGCGGGCACGTTCCTCAACCTCCATTTCAAGCAGGTCGTGTCCCTTGAACGACACTTCACCTCCGGTTACTTCAAAGTCCTCGCGACCGGCCAGCACAGAAGCGAGCGTGCTCTTGCCAGAGCCATTTGGCCCCATGATCGCGTGGACCTCGCCCGCTCCGATACTCAGATTAATTCCCTTGAGGATCTCGTTGTCCTCGATTCCGGCTGTAAGGTTTTTTATTTCCAGCATTTCCGCGTTACTCATGCCTTGTTGGTTCGATCAGCAGTTACGTTCAAAGGTCCGATTGGAATACTAGCCAACGCTTCCCTCCAGTTCGATGGCGAGCAGCTTCTGCGCCTCTACGGCGAACTCCATGGGCAGTTCGGCGAGAATTTCCTTGCAGAATCCGTTGACGATCAATTTGATTGCCTCAGCTTCTCCGATTCCGCGCTGATTGCAATAAAAAATCTGATCTTCGCCCACCTTGGATGTAGTCGCTTCGTGCTCTACCTGTCCGGAACTGTTGTTGACCTCGATGTAGGGGAACGTGTGGGCACCGCAGCGGTCTCCAAGGAGCAGCGAGTCGCACTGAGAGAAATTTCGGGCATTTTCAGCCTTACTGCTGATTCGTACCAGCCCCCGGTAGCTGTTGTTGCTTTCCCCGGCAGAGATGCCCTTCGAAATAATGGTACTGCTTGTATTCCGGCCGAGGTGAATCATCTTGGTTCCCGTGTCGGCCTGTTGGCGAGCCTTCGTGAACGCGACTGAATAGAACTCGCCGACGCTGTCGTTACCCTTCAGGATTACGCTGGGATATTTCCAGGTTATCGCGCTGCCTGTCTCGAGTTGGGTCCAGGAGATCTTCGACCGATCGCCGTCACAGATTCCGCGCTTCGTCACGAAATTGTAGATGCCGCCTTCACCTCGGACATTGCCGGGATACCAGTTCTGAATCGTTGAGTACTTCACTTCGGCATCTTCGTGGGCGACAATCTCGACCACCGCCGCATGCAGCTGGTTCTCGTCACGCATGGGAGCGGTACAACCCTCCAGGTACGAGACGTACGATCCCTTGTCAGCGATGATCAGCGTGCGTTCGAATTGTCCAGTACCGGCTTCGTTGATGCGAAAGTAAGTGCTCAACTCCATCGGGCATCGCACGCCAGGGGGGATATAGCAGAACGAGCCGTCACTGAACACCGCCGAATTCAGCGAGGCGTAAAAGTTGTCGGTGTAGGGGACGACAGACCCGATATACTTCTGAACGAGCTCGGGGTGATTCTCGATTGCCTCGCCAAACGAACAGAAGATAATGCCGTGTTTCGCGAGTTCTTCCTTGAAGGTTGTGGCAACGGAGACGCTGTCCATGACGACGTCGACAGCGACACCCATCAAGCGCTTCTGCTCGGTCAGCGATATCCCAAGTCGTTCAAAGGTGTTGAGAACTTCAGGGTCCACCTCATCCAGGCTGTTGTATTTCGGCTTCCGGTTGGGTGCCGAATAATAGCTTATGTTCTGAAAGTCGATGTCTGGATACTTCAGATGCGCCCATCGTGGGTATGCCTTCTGCTCGGCGAGAGAAGCCCAGTGGCGAAATGCCTTCAGCCGCCACTCGACCATCCAGTCAGGTTCGTTGCGCTTCGATGCGATCAGCCGGACGGTATCTTCCGAAAGACCGCGCGGAGCGGTGTCCGCATCGATCTCCGTTACGAATCCGTATTCGTATTCGCTGTCGGCGACTCCCTGAAGAAATTCCTTTTCACTGCTCATCTGGTTTCGAGTTGGTTTCTGCTGCTGGTCTCGCGTACGTCGACTAAGTGCGGCTTATTTAGACTGAATCTACGGAATTTGGTTTCCCGGTTCTTGCCAGGTGACCCGACGACGACACGCCCTGCTGCGGTCACATTCTATCCTCCCATGCGTCGTGTTCGTGACGGTCGGAACCGTACTGGAGCGCTGCCGGTTTACGGGGCACGGCGACACGGTCGCACCTGAATGTTTGACCAAGAAATCGACAATGAACCTTTCCATCACAGACGCCGCACGGGCTCGGATACTCAAGATAGCAGAGACGGAGGGCGTCGACCTCGACGCCAGCTTCCTGCGGTTCGCTGTCATCCCGGGAGGTTGTTCAGGTCTCACCTACGATCTGGGGTGGGATACCACCGTGGCGAATGACGACGAAACATCAGTCGTCAACGGTCTCAGGGTTGTTCTTGATGCCAAGACCCTGTTATACATGGATGGGACAGAGTTGGACTTCTCTGATGGGCTCGAGGGCAAGGGTTTTCATTTCCTCAATCCTCAGGCCGAGCGGACGTGTGCTTGCGGCGAATCGTTTGGATTGTAGAAGCACCACTGAAGGGTTTGGCAGTCCTACTCGGTGGTCTCTTTGGTCCACGTTATTCGGTCGCCGACGTTCACCCCTTCATTGTCTGCGAAACCGGCTGCCACTTCGACAACAAACTGTGCAGGATCACTGCCGGTGACCTGGGCTGACGACAGCGGCTTGGTGTATTTGTGGATGTCGTTGATGACCGAGTCGCTGGATACAAACATAATGTCCAGACTGCTCTGAGTGTTTGCCATCCAGAAGCTCTGCGTCTCAGCGAACGGGAAGATGAACAACATCCCCCGATCGAACGGGATGTGCTGCCTGTCCATCAAGCCGCGCATCCGAAGCGTGTCGGTGTCCGCGATCTCGATCGAAATGGTTTGAATGGCCTCCAGCTCACCGTTCGCGCCAATCCGTTGAAAGGTCAACGATCCGTCGGTGCGAAACGGTACATCGGTGACGACTGGATCGTCGGAAGGCGCTTTCTTTCCGCAGGCGGAACTGAGCACTGCGGCGAAAACCAACAGTGACAGGATGGTAGCGGATGAGAATCTCGTCATGCAGCTATTGAAGTTCAGATGTTCGTGGTTCGCTGTCGTCCCGGCGCTCCCAACTTACCGTAGAGGTTGTGTCGATTCCGTACCGTTCCGTAAAACCTGCACGAACTTCGACGACGCTCCTCACGGGACCAACACTTTCAATTAACTCCTCGGACAACGGTGTCGTTCGACGTGCGATATTCGCAATTGAGCTGTCAGCACGAACGAACAGAATATCCAGGGGGAGGGGAGTATTCTTCATCCAGAAGGAGCGCTCCCGATCCGTGTCCGACGGGAAGACCATACCTCCAAGGGCGGGAAGAGATCGGCGATTCATCAGCCCGATCTCTTGTGCCTCGGGTGTGTCGGCGATCTCGATCGCAATCCGCACAATGGTCTTGCCGTCGGGGTCGTGGAACGCGAGGATTCCGTCTGGTCGGAAGGCAGGTTCCGTTTGGGCGGGCGGTTGTTCAGCGCGTCGGCAACCCAACAACAGGGTCCCCATCAACCCGACGGAAGTGAGTGCAACGAGAGCAATGTGCGTGTTTCGGCCGAGGGTCATCGCGTTATCCTAGCATGAGTTTCGAAGTGACCATGTCGCAAAATACCATCCCTTCGTCGGTCAGTGCGATTCGATCGTTCCGAATCGGTTCAATAAAACCCTCCGACTCAAGCCAGGCAAGGTCATCGACCCGCTCTTCGTAGAGGTCGAAGCCATAGTGCTCCTCCAGGTGGGCGAGATTGAGCCCCGACGCAGTGCGTAGGCGAAGCATGATGTGTTCGTTTGCGAGCGTTTCCGGCTCAAGCTCCTCAGAAAACTCGACGGGGAGCGTTCTGCCCTCCAGCAGCGCCTGATAACGCGGGAGGTTTCGAATGTTTGCCCAGCGTTTGGATGAATGCCCGCGTCTCCAGAACGAATGGGCGGACGGACCAAATCCGAGATAGTTCTCGTGCGTCCAGTAGCTCTGGTTGTGAATCGCCTTGTGTCCCGGAAGCGCGTAGCTGGACACTTCGTAGTGCTCGTATCCGGCCGATCGCAGGTAATCCATTGTCATTCGGAAGCGGTCGGCAATGGTTTCATCCTCTACAGGGGGGACGACTCGATTCTGTATCATCTTGAACAGCGGCGTTGCAGGTTCGACCGTGAGCGAGTACGCTGAGATATGCGGTACGCCCTGTTCAACTGCGCGCTGCAGATTTGCCCCCCAGTATTCGGCCGGTTGCTCCGGGGCTCCGAAGATCAGATCTATTGAATAGGAATCGAACCCTGCCGCGGGAATCAGACTCGTAACCGCCGCGGCCTGCTCGCCGTTGTGAGCACGATTCATGAACTCCAAATCGGCGTCGTAGAAAGACTGTACGCCGACGCTCAGGCGCGTGAAGCCGATTTCCCTAAGGCCACGCAGGTACGCGCCATCGAGATCCTCCGGGTTGGCCTCGAGTGTTACCTCTTCGACCTGGGAAAGATCGAAGCCTGAATGGATTGTGTGCAGGATATCGTGAATCTCTTCGAGTGTGAGGCGAGACGGGGTACCGCCGCCGAAATACACGGAGCGGATCGGTTCCGCTGCACCGTAGTGATGGGCATAGTGTTCAATCTCAAATTTTACGGCACGAACAAATCCGGCACGCGACTTTCGAGACGTAACGAAGAAGAAGTCACAGTAGACGCAACGCTGGGTACAATACGGGATGTGGACGTAGAGGCCGGCCATGCTAGAAAATCACACCGATACGAAAGGGGACGATCAGATCGATTCGGGATTTTTCGATTACGATTCCGGGATCAACCTCGTAAAAGAGCGAGACGTCTCGGAGAACCCGGACCTTGCCTGCTCCGGCGTGGAATGTGGGACCATGCCGTTTCCCCTCAAATTCACCCAGGGGCAGATAAGCGCCGACTCCGGCAAGGATATAGGGCGCCTGGCGGACTCCCTCCAGCGTAACGATCCCTGATACCTGCGGTGTGAATACCCAACGGGCATTGTCGCTTCCACCAAGCGCGAACCCTGTTATTCCGCTCCCGATCGCCACGGACACATCGGCATTCAGTGGCATGGAAACCCGTCCTCGGAAGCCAATTCCGACGTTGTTCGCCGTGCTCAACATGAGTTCAGTGCCAACCCCGAATCGAGGCGTCTGGCCGGAAGCAGCGGTTGCGAAGAACAGGGTCGCCACAAGGGCGAAGCTGCGTAGGGGCATCATCGATTCAGTTAAACTATTGGCGGTGGGCTTCGGAATGCCAAGTTAACGGAAAGGGCTCTCGGGAGTTGCCGGCGAGCCAAATCAGTTTTCGGGTGAGGAGCGATTTTTGTAGATTTCGGCGCTCCGGCGACGCCGCTTGCCAGGCGGCTGGCCGCAAGCGAGGCTGGATTTCGTGCACGCGTGCCGGCGGCAATCCCACTCGGTAACAGGGGCTCAATCAAACATTCTTATTCGTGCGATTCCAGATTTGTATCAAGCAGGTTCCTGACGTTAGCGCCTCGGTCGATACCGGGAGGATGGTGCTTAACGCCTACGATGCTTCCGCGGTCGAGGAGGCGCTCGTTTTGCGCGATCAGTTCGGGGGACATATCAATCTGCTCCTCGTCGGTCCTCAGTCCGCTGCTGAAACGATCCGCAAGGCCCTCGCCATGGGTGCGGATTCGGCGACGCACCTTGTGTACGAAGCAAGCTCGGATCTTGATTCCGGAGCAATTTCGGAGATCCTGGCGGCGGAGCTGAGCGGTGCCGAGTATGACGTCGTTCTGTGTGGAAAACAGGCGCAGGATACCGACGCCGGTCTTACCGGTGGAATGCTTGCCGAGAGACTGGGGCTACCGTATACGACGAACGCGGTCGGGCTGGAGATCGATGGCGGACAGATTGTCGTGACGCGCCAGGGCGACTCGGGACGCGAGACGATTCTGTTGCCAACTCCCTGCCTCGTCACATGCTCGAATGACATGAACGACCCTCGGATTCCATCACTAAAGGGAATCATGGCCTCCAAAAAGAAGCCAATCTCGTCGCGACCGGTCGAAAGCGCCCCCGATAATGCCACCACCATGGTAGGGTTCGTCGAGCCGCCACAGCGACCGGCCGTAACAATGATCGATGGGACGGATGAGGCCGAGGCGGTGGAAAGGTTGGTTCGCGAATTGAAGAATACATCAAAGGTCCTGCAATAGTGTCTTCCATCCTCGTATACCTGTCGACTTCGGACGACAAGATCAGGCGTTCGTCGCTTGAAGTGCTGTCGCGGTGTCGTGAGATCGCCGATCGAGACGGCGCAGATGTCGCCGTCGTCCTGGCGAGCGGATCGGCCAGCGGACTCGTCGGTGAGGCGGCCTCGTATGGAGCGGATCGGGTCTATGCCGTAGTGAACCCGGAATTCGACGGACATCTCAATGCACCGTTGGCCGCGCTTCTGTCTCAGATTGTTTCGGTAGAATCGCCGCGACTGGTGGCTATGGCTGGAACCGAGGGCGCCAAGGACGTCGTCGGGTCGCTTTCCGTCAAGGCCGGCCTTCCGGTGCTTCCGGACGTTTCTTCGTTCGATGTGGCGGGAAATGAGGTCGTCGCGGTGAGACCGGTGATGGCTGCCAAGAAGCTTGCCAGAGTTCGAAGCGCCGCGCCTTCTGTCATCGTGACGGTTCGTTCGGGATCATATGCCGCCGTCGCAAAGGAGGGGAGAGGGGAGCGGGTGGACTACAGTTTTGACTACGCGGAATCAGTTGGCACCGCGGTCCTCCGGGACGTGGCATCTGCGAAGGTAGGCGCAGTTGATCTGTCGGAGGCGTCCGTCGTGGTTTCCGCCGGTCGGGGCGTCAAGGACGCCGATGGAAAGGCGCTTCTGGAAAAGCTTGCGTCGACGCTCGGAGCGGCGATAGGGGCAACAAGAGCCGTTGTTGAGAACGGATTGTACCCGGCTACGGCACAAATAGGACAGACCGGGAAGGTTGTTTCCCCGGAGCTTTACATCGCTGTTGGAATCTCCGGAGCAATCCAGCATGTCGCCGGGATGGCAAATTCCCGGGTTATTGTCGCAATCAACAAGGATGAGGATGCGCCGATCTTCCAATACGCAACGTACGGAATCGTCGGTGACCTGTATCGGATCCTTCCGGCTTTAACAGAGGCGATCGAACAAAGTTGATGCCCACACAGAATCAGATCTTCCGACCGGTCGGTGACCAGAATGGATGACAAGTTTGATTGTATTGTCGTGGGCGGTGGAATTGCCGGGCTGAGTGCAGCGATGACGCTGGCCCGCGCAGGCAATCGGTTTCTGCTTGTCGAACGAGGCGAATTCTGCGGTGCAAAGAATGTCTCCGGTGGTGTGTTGTGGGGAAGCGATCTCCACACACTTGTTCCCGACTATTGGAACCACGACGACGCTGGCTTTGAGCGATTTGTCAACCACCGCCGTCTGACGTTCATGGATGACACGGCGGCGTTTTCTGTCGATTTCAAGAATGCCGATTTCGATGTTCCGCCCTTCAACGGCGTCATTGTGCTACGAGCGCGATTCGATCAGTGGCTTGCCGAACAGGTTCAAGGCGTAATCGATTCAGGTCCGCATCCTGAAGATTCATTGCTTGCTACTGACATTCTGGTTGAGGAACTGCTTGTAGATGGCGGACGAGTGGTGGGGATTCGCACCGGCGAAGAGAAGTTTTATGCCGACTGCGTGATTCTTGCCGAGGGCGTCAATAACCTTCTGACGCGGCAGGTTGGGCTGCAGAGAGACTATGTGCCGTCCGATCACTTTGCGGTCGGAGTGAAGGAGGTGATCGGACTCGATCGTCAAGTACTCGAAAGTCGATTTCAGCTCGCCGGGAGAAGCGGGCTGACGAACGAGTTCGTCGGTTTCGCGTCGGGTGGTGTTGAGGGCGGTGGTTTCCTTTACACGAATCGCGATTCGGTTTCAGTGGGGCTTGTGCTGGCCATGAAAGATCTGGGCGAGAAGCACCGGAAGCCGTACGACCTGCTGAATCAGTTCAAGTCACATCCGGCGGTCCGCGACATGATTTCTGGCGGCGAGGTGCTCGAGTATTCGGCGCATGTCGTTTCTACCGGAGATATGCGCTCCATGCCGAGGCAGCTCTTCAAACCTGGACTCATGGTTGCCGGTGAGGCTGCGAATCTGCTTCTGAATTCGGGAAAGGCGATCCAGGGGATGGACTACGCAATGCGCTCCGGCATTCTGGCCGCCAGGAATGCTGTTCGATGCAGCGAAACCGGCGACTATTCGGAAAACGCCATGGCCCAGTATCAGTCGGACCTCGAAGACTCGTACGTGATGAAGGACCTGAAGTCATTTCAGAGTGCGGTAACCCTTTTCCACAGTCCGGCGATGTACGACAAAATGCCGCGGATCCTTTGTGATTTTGGACGATCGTTCTTTGGAATCAGGAACGAAGAGACTCCGAAGGCCGTCGACATGCTGAAGTCTTCGGTGAAGAAGCACTCCTCGCTGTGGGAAATGGCGAAGATCGGTTTCAAGGCATCGAGGTCCCTCTAGGTATTCAAGCGTAAGTTCATGCCAGCCAGTCAGCCGCTATCAATTTCTGAACGACTCGGGAAGGTTTCGTATCGAAACCAGGGTCGAGCATCTGCTCGCGCCCACATCGTGGTTGATACGAACGTCTGCAACAAGACGTGTCCACATAAGCGAACCACGTACGTTTGTCCGGCAAACTGCTACACGTCGGATGAATCCGGAGAGGTTCATTTCCAGTTTGAGGATTGCATTGAGTGCGGGACCTGCCTCTACGCCTGTGACCAAGGTGCAGTAACCTGGAAATATCCGGATCCGGAGGAAGGTCGCGGGGTCAACTGGGCTCTGGGCTGAGCCATCGGCAACGTTTCTTCTTGTTGGCGGCGACTTGCGGCCACCGTGACTCTCACTACAAGCACTATCGAGATGAGCAAACCAAGATTCAATCCCGACGATCCGTTTCTATTCGAGTCGCTTCTTGGCGAAGACGATCGTCTTATCATGGAGACGGCGCGGGACTATGCCCAGTCCCAACTAGAGCCGCGCGCGCTCCGTGGAAACCAGGATGAGATCTTCGACATGGACATACCGAGGGAAATGGGCGAGCTTGGTCTCCTCGGGTCCACCTTGCCGTCGAGATACGGCGGCGTCGAGGCAAGTCAGACAGCCTACGGCCTGGTCGCAAGGGAAATGGAACGGGTTGACTCCGGCTATCGCTCGTTCTGCTCGGTGCAGTCGTCGCTTGTGATGTTTCCGATCCATGAGTTCGGGACCGAGGAACAGCGAGATCGTTTCCTTCCACGGCTCGCGACCGGTGAGTTGATCGGATGCTTCGGTCTCACCGAACCGGATCATGGATCCGATCCTGGATCAATGACCACAACTGCGCTCCGAACGACCGACGGATGGGTCCTGAACGGCGCGAAGATGTGGATTACCAATTCGCCGATAGCCGATGTAGCAGTGGTCTGGGCAAAGGCCAAGGAGAACAAGACGGATCCCGGAGTGATTCGCGGGTTTCTCGTTGAGAAGGGAATGGAGGGGTTCTCTGCTCCGAAGACGCATAACAAGATGTCTCTGCGCGCGTCGATTACCGGTGAGATCGTACTCGAAGACTGTTTCGTCCCCGACGAAAATGTGTTCCCAGACATCCAGGGCCTTCGGGGACCGTTCTCCTGCCTGAACAGTGCGCGGTACGGAATCGTGTGGGGTGCGTTGGGAGCTGCCGAGGATTGCTATCGCCGTGCTCGTCAATACGTCGGCGAACGAAAACAGTTTGGGTATCCTCTCGCATCGATGCAGCTCGTGCAGACGAAACTCGCCAACATGGTTACCGCGATTACGCAGATGCAGCTACTGGCACTCAGGCTTGGACAACTGAAGGACGAAGGCCTGTTGCACCCAACGATGGTGTCGCTGGCGAAGCGCAACAACTGTGGGCGAGCACTTGAGGTTGCGCGAACGGCTCGCGACATGCTTGGCGGCAACGGAATCACGGGCGAATACCGCGTCATACATCATATGGTGAACCTCGAGAGTGTCAATACTTATGAGGGAACGTACGACATTCATGGACTGATCGTTGGGCGCGAACTGACAGGCATTCAGTCCTTTGTCCCGAGAGGCAACGACGTATAGGTCGGGCCGAAGACTGTTCGCAACCCGTCTGATCGGTCAACGTATGCGCCCAGGTTTCCTTCAGCAAATTGCCCCAAAAGCGAAATGGACGAAGACATTTTTATACCGCTAATAGTATTCAGCTTCATT
Organism: Bacteroidota bacterium; assembly: GCA_020437385.1. Lineage (GTDB taxonomy): Bacteria > Bacteroidota > Rhodothermia > Rhodothermales > JABDKH01 > JAGQWL01. The sequence continues at coordinate 23,396 of JAGQWL010000169.1, read as the reverse complement.
TTGCTCTTGATTAAGATGATTCTTGATCATGCAAAGTGGAAGCGAAGCCACAGCAGTAGTTCAAAGGCGGAGCTTCCTGAACGGTCGATGTCGTTGACCGACCTGGAGGATGTTTTTCAGCGGGCTGTTGATAATGCGGTCGGACCGATCGACGCGCGAATGGCCCGAGTCGAGAAGCAGCTTCGTCAGCTCTCAGAGCCGTCACCCAAGCTCATATCGAGGGCCGAAGAGGAGTCCAGGAAGCTTGAGGGCCCGCAGGATTCTTAGCCGATCGCCTGCTGATTCGTATCGGAAGCCCACCAGGGAGGCGATTTCCCGCGTCCCGAAATGATACACCTGCGGATGCTTCTTCCGGCGGAACGTCTCCGGCAGTATTGCGTGACAGGAACCCGCATTGCCACTGGCGCGGCTCCGAGATCGGTTCTGATGGTCTCGCCAACGCCCTGCCCGCCATGCGAAAACCCCAGTGGCATTGTGAGCATCCGGGGCCGAGCTGGGGAGTCCTGAGTACCGAATATTGATAAAAGGTCCGTCCGTCTGCGGCGGCCCCCCTCCGAATTCAGCGTGAGCAAATCGAGTAAGTCACTCAAGCGACTCGTTGTCGTTGAGTCGCCGACCAAAGCAAAAACAATACGCAAGTTCCTGCCTGACGAATACATGGTCGAGGCGAGTATGGGCCACATCCGTGACCTGCCGTCGTCCGCTGCCGAAATACCGGCGTCCGTCAAAAAGGAGAAGTGGTCGCGTCTCGGAATCAATGTTGACGACGATTACGAACCGCTGTACGTCATTCCGAGCAGTAAGAAGAAGGTGGTCACGCGACTCAAGGACCTCTTGAAGAGCGCAGATGAGTTGTACATCGCGACTGACGAGGACCGGGAAGGAGAGTCGATCGGTTGGCACCTTGTCAACGTACTGAAGACGAAGCTTCCGGTCCGACGGATGGTGTTTCACGAGATCACGCGTGACGCGATCCTGGATGCTCTTGATAGCACTCGCGAGATAGACTTCAACCTTGTCGACGCCCAGGAAACCAGGCGAATCCTTGACCGGTTGGTCGGCTATTCGATTTCGCCTTTACTCTGGAAGAAGGTCGCGCCCAAGCTTTCAGCGGGTCGGGTTCAGAGTGTTGCCGTTCGTCTCTGTGTCCTGCGAGAAAAGGAGCGGATGGTGTTCGTCCCTGCGAGCTATTGGGATCTGAAGGCAGACATGCTTCATGACGGCCGGCCGTTTGAGGCGGTCATGACACATCACAACGGAATCCGACTGGCATCAGGCAAGGACTTCGACGACCAGAGTGGAGCACTCAAGGACGGCCTCACTGTTGGAGAGGATGTCACACTTCTGGCGGAGAAGCAGGCCAGGTCCCTTGCGGAACGCTTCGCCGGACGCGAATGGGCGGTTTCTTCAGTCGAGGAAAAAAAGTCAACGCGAACACCTTCTGCCCCGTTTATCACATCGACGCTGCAGCAGGAAGGAAGCCGCAAGCTGAATCTTTCGGCCCGCCAAACGATGCAGGTGGCGCAGCGATTGTACGAACAAGGTTTCATTACGTACATGCGTACCGATTCGACCAATCTTTCGACAGAAGCAATCGAGGCTTCAAGAAAGGCGGTGTCGGAGCGCTACGGTACGGACTACCTGAGTCAGTCGCCGAGACAATTTTCCGGGACCGTGCGCAATGCGCAGGAGGCGCACGAGGCGATTAGGCCTGCCGGTCGTGAGATGCGCACGCGCGATGAGCTTGGCCTGAGTGGTGTCGAGGGCGCACTGTACGATCTGATCTGGAAGCGAACGGTCGCAACGCAGATGGCAGACGCGCGGCTTCGATTTACGACCGTGCATCTTTCGGTTTCCGACGGTGACGACGAGGCAACGTTCAGGGCGTCGGGCAAGACGATTGAGTTTGCCGGATTCTTTCGGGCATACGTCGAAGGGTCCGACGACCCGGCGTCGGCCCTCGAGGACCAGGAGAATCCACTTCCGGTGATGGGTGTCGGAGATACGCCGGCATGCTCAGCGGTCGAACCGCTTGGACATGAAACCAAACCGCCTGCTCGCTATACAGAGGCAACCCTCATCAAGAAGCTCGAGCAGGAAGGGATCGGAAGGCCCAGCACGTACGCGACCATCATGGACACAATTGTTCGCCGTGGCTACATCCGACGAAAAGGGAGTCAGCTGGTCCCCACATTTACTGCCTTCGCGACAAATAACTTGCTGGAACTCCAGTTCGAACGTCTAGTCGATCTGGGCTTTACTGCCGGTATGGAGCGGATTCTGGATGATATCGCCGCTGGTGACGTCAAGTCGAAGCCGTATCTGCAGGAGTTCTACAAGGGCGACGGTGGCCTGGTTGATCTGGTCGAGGACGGGCTTGACAAGATCGATGCGCGTGCCGTATCCGAAATACAGCTTCCCAAGTGGGGCGATCACGTGATTCGTGTAGGTCGTTTCGGGCCGTACGTCGAAAAGATGGTGGATGGCGAACCGGTCAGATCATCAATCCCTGAAGATCTGGCGCCTGCCGATGTTACCCGGGAAATCCTTGAGGAGCTGTTGGAGGGTTCCGCCGACGGCGATACGGTTCTGGGGATCCACCCGGAAGCCGATATGCCTGTCCTTCTGAAGAAGGGGCCCTACGGTTTCTACGTTCAGCTTGGCGACGACGACCAGGAGGGAAAGCCGAAACGGCAGTCCGTACCAAAGGGCATCAATCCGACGGAGCTGACGTTCGAGAAGGCAGTCGACCTTCTTGCGTTGCCCCGCAAACTCGGCGAGCATCCCGAGAGCGGGAAGGACGTACTTGCGAATATCGGTCGCTTTGGACCTTACGTGCAGCATCAGAGGACATTTGCATCGTTGAAGGAGCCAGACACGGTCTTTGATGTGTCGTTTGACCGCGCGATGGAACTGATCGCCGAAAAAGAGCAGCGTAACAAGCCGCTGAAGACACTGGGCGAACACCCGGAGTCTGGTGAACCGGTAGATGTCCTTGTAGGTCGCTACGGTCCCTACGTCAAACACATGAAAACCAACGTGTCGCTTGGCAAGGATGCCGACATCGACGCACTCACGCTTGATCAGGCGGTCGCGATGATTGCGGAGAAAGCTGGAAGTAAGGGCGGCGGCGGCAAGAAGAAAGCCGCAGCGAAAAAGGCATCGGCGAAGAAGTCCGCAGCGAAAAAGGCATCGGCCAAAAAGTCCGCGGCGAAAAAGCCTGCAGCGAAAAAGGCGGCATCGAAAAAGACTGCAGCGAAGAAAGGAGCCGCCAAGAAGACGGCTGCCACGAAGAGCGGTGCGAAAAAGGCCTCTCCGAAGAAGAGCGCAGCCAAAAAGGGAGCGGGGAAGGCAAGTACAGCTACCAATGGCACGGCAGGGAAGTAGTCCGGCAGCTTGTCGCTTACGTCAGAGTGTCAGCGCCCAACATCTCCGTCGCCGTGCCGTACGGACGCAAGAATGTTCAGGTAGCTCAGCCACCTTTCTTCGTCAATCGGACCTCCTTGCTCGACAGCGCGGATGACGGCGCAGTCTGGCTCGTGGTCGTGCGTACAGTTCGGGAAGCGGCACTCGCCGAGGAATGGCCTGAATTCGACAAAGTAATGGGCCAGCTCTTCGGGGGTGATGTCGACAATCCCAAACTCCCTAAGTCCAGGAGTGTCGATAAGAAAACCACCGGCGTCAAGGGGATACAAGGTTGCGTTCGAGGTGATATGCCGTCCTTTTCGCGTGCGCGAACTGACTTCAGCCGTGCGGACTTGAAGATCCGGGCGGGCGGCATTGATCAGAGAGGATTTTCCGACACCGCTTGGGCCGGTCAGAACCGTGGTCTTGCGCGTGAGTTGGCTCTGCAAATCCCCAATGCCTTCGCCCGTTTTCGTGCTGGTCATTAGTACCGGATATCCGAGCCCTTGGTACAGTTCACGATAGCTTTCAACCGCTTCGCGAATGGGATCCGTCAGGAGGTCAGCCTTGTTGAAGATCAGTCCGGCGGGAATTCCGTGGTACTCGGCCATTACGATGAAACGGTCGATGAAGCCCGGATTCAGTTTTGGAAGCAAGATCGATTGAACGGCCCACGCGAAATCCACATTCGCGACAATAACGTGTTCAAGGCCGGGGCGGCGACCGGCCGCTCGTCTCGTAAGCTTGTTTGTCCGCTCGTGAATCTCCACGATGAGTGCGGATCCGTGCGGCGCAGATTCCGAAGGATTTGTTTCGGGCCGGATCGTTACGCGGTCGCCGACTGCAATCGGGTTGGTAGCGAGTCGTTCTTCCAGACGGAACTTCCCGCGAATCTGTGCTCGATAAACGTCACTCCCCACTTGTACTTCGTACCAGCTTCCGGGCGAGCGAATCACAACCCCTGTTTCGAGCCCGGCATCATTATCCGTCGATTCCCGGGTTTCATCCACAGCCATTTCTTGCCACTTTCGTTCCGTCTTTCGCGTTGATTTTCTTTTTCTGGTATGAACGGTGTAAACGGCGCCAGGTCCGCTACATCCCCGTGGCTTCGGGCAGTGAAACACATTCGCAAGCGGCCACGTCTACTACGTAAGTAATAAACCGAGATCCTGCTGGTCGGTTCTGTTTTGACCCTTTGCGGGTCGATTCTGAAACCTCGCCATGCAGCTTCATCTCGATAGATAACAGCGAACGCCTCAAACGAAAGCAGTCAATCGGAGTCTCCGCAATGGCAACGAAAGAGAAAAACACGAGTTACAACAGGGCCAAAGACGCATTCGAAGCGCTCGATCTCGAAGACAAGGCAGTTTTTCTGATTGACGCTGTCTTCAAGACAGTTCTGGGCGGGATGGAGCAATTTACGACCGCTGTTTCGGATGCTGTCGATGACCTCACGAATCGAACGTACGCCGATGGGGATTCGGATGATGACGAAACGTCGGCCGACAAGACAGTGAAACGGCAGTCCGCTGCGAAGAAGTCATCGACGAAGAAGGCTTCGACGAAGAAAGCATCTGCACGGAAGTCGGCCGCGAAAAAGTCGTCCCGGACATCATCGGCCACCAGCTCCCCGACCCAGGACAATACGGATGAGTGAAGCCCGCGATGGCTCAGGAGACAACAGGCCGAAAGTCAGACTCGAGGATCCGACAATTCTCGGCCGAGTCGTTGGCTTTGGCGCCCTGGCTGCTCGCGCCATCGGCTCAGGAGTAGACCTGTTTCTCAACACGGTAGCTGACATTGTTGTCGACGCTGAAAAGGCCTTCAAGGATGGCATGGATCCGAACGTTGAGGATGCCAAGATCATCGACGAGAAGCAGCGACCAAAGGGCCGAAAGCCAGACTCCGGCGCCAGCCAAGAATAGCGCGGGGCTGTTGCCTGCTGCTAGTTGACTGTAACCGTTGCAGGTGCGTCTACCGCACGACGGTCTCGTTCATCAACTGCGAAGAACGACGAGGGCTGTCTGGTCGGACGCGTTACGAGGACGCCTTCCAGCAGTTCGTCGATCGTCGACACGTATTTGATCGACAGACCTTTGAGTGCCTCCGGTGCTATTTCAAGAATGTCCTTCTTGTTGTTCTTTGGAAGGAATACGCGCTTGATTCCCGCCCGCTTGGCGGCGAGGACTTTCTCCTTGATTCCACCGACAGGAAGCACCAGACCGCGCAGCGTGATCTCGCCTGTCATAGCGACGGTCGGTTTGACGCATCGCTGAGAGTAGATCGAAACAAGGGCCGACGTCATTGCTGTTCCGGCGGAAGGCCCGTCTTTGGGTACGGCGCCGGCAGGCACGTGGACGTGGACATCCCAGTATCGGAAGGCCTCCAATGGAATCCCGTAGGTCTCGGCGTTTGCTTTCACCCATGACAGGGCTGCTTGCGTGGATTCCTTCATCACGTCGCCGAGTTGTCCAGTCAGGATTAATCGACCCGAACCGCGCGAAACGGAAGCCTCGATGAAGAGGATGTCGCCACCCACGGGCGTCCAGGCCAGTCCGGTTGCAACTCCCGGGACCTTCGTTCGCTGGGCAACATCCGGTACGAACTTTCGTGCTCCGAGAAAGTCATCGATGTCCGCCTCTTTCACCGTTGCCGACTTGATTTCACCGGATGCCACTTTGCGCGCGATGCCGCGGGCAACTCCACCAATTTCTCGCTCCAATTGACGCACACCCGACTCACGGGTGTAGCCTTCAATAATCAGGTTAAGGGCTTCGTCCTTGAACGTAATCTGGCGAGCGGCAAGCCCGTTTTCCTTGGTCTGTCGCGGAACCAGGTATTGCTTTGCAATGGCAAGTTTCTCTTGCTGTGTGTAGCCGGTAATCTGGATGATCTCCATGCGATCACGCAGTGGGGCCGGAATCTGCTCGAGATAATTTGCTGTCGCTATGAAAAGAACCTTGGACAGATCATAGTCCAGTTCCAGATAGTGGTCGTTGAATGCCGAGTTTTGTTCTGGATCAAGAACTTCCAGCAGGGCAGAAGAAGGGTCGCCGCGGAAATCTGCACCGAGCTTGTCGATCTCGTCCAGCATCAGTACCGGGTTTGCGGTACCAGCCTTCTTCATCGCCTGAAGGATCCGACCGGGCAGTGCACCAACGTAGGTCCGTCGGTGACCGCGGATTTCAGCCTCGTCTCGAACGCCACCCAGGCTCATCCGAACGAACTGCCGATCCAACGCTCTGGCTATACTCTTGCCCAGGCTCGTCTTTCCGACGCCGGGCGGTCCGTAGAAGCACAAAATCGGCGCCTTCATGTCTCCCTTGAGCTTTAGCACCGCCAGGTATTCGACGATTCGCTTCTTGACCTTCTCGAGACCGAAGTGATCCTCGTTCAGAATTTCCTCGGCTCGATCGAGGTCCAGATGATCTTCCGAGTATTCCGACCAAGGCAAGTCGAGAATCCAGTCGACGTAGTTCCGCGTGACAGCGTAATCCGGCGATGCGGGATTGCTTCGACCGAGTTTCTCGATCTCCTTTTCGACGGTTTCCTGGACATACTCCGGCAGGTTCTTTTCGTCGGCACGTTCGAGAAGTTCGTTAACCTCGCCCAGGACGCCGTCTGACTCGCCGAGCTCGTCCTGAATCGCCTTCATCTGCTGGCGCAGGAGATACTCTCGCTGCTGCCGGTCGACGTCTGTCTTTACTCGAGACCGGATTTCCTCAGAGAGCTGAAGTACCTGAATCTCACGGTTCAGGTGATCCATGACCATGTCCGCCCGCTCCACGAGCGGAGTGGTTTCGAGCAGCGCCTGCTTGTCTTCAACCTCGATCTGCAGATTGCTTGCGATGAAGTGAATGAGGAACGTGGGCGACTCGATATTCTGGATCGCAAAGGCGGCCTCGCTTGGGAGGTTCGGCGACATATTGACGATTTGAATCGCGAGCTCCTTGATCGACCGAATTCGAGCCTTGAGTTCAATGTCGTTTTCGCCTACGTGTTCGTCCAGCGCCTCGACACGAGCCTTGAAATAGGGGTCGCTCTGCACATACTCTTTCGTGTGCAGTCTCCGCTTACCCTGGATGACGATGGACTTCGAGCCATCGGGCATCTTGATGAGCTTGAGAATCGTGGCGACCGTTCCGATCTCGTAGAGGTCATCCGGATTCGGATTTTCGACGTCGCTGTTGCGCTGAGCAATGACGCCGATAAGACGATCGTTTGAGAACGCGTCCTTGACAAGCTTGAGCGACGTGTCCCGGCCAACGGTAATCGGAAGCACGACGCCCGGAAACAGAACCGTATTCCGCAACGCAAGGATCGGCAGGACATCGGGCACGCTCGAAGTGCTCATCTCCTTTTCTTCATCCGGCGTCGGAAGGGGAATGCTCTGTTCCGTCCCTTCGTCTTCGGCAACCATCAGCCAGTCGTTATTCGTCATTTCGAAGTCGCCCTCGCGACCATCTATTCGATCATTATCGAGTTCGCCAGATCCGGAAGTGTCGGCAAAGATGCCATGCAGTGTACACTGCAGACCCCAATATGGCGATGATGGTTTGTCAAAAACCAGGCCAATCGGAGAGTCTGCCAATGTGGCGGGTCAACTCGCCGCGTCGTCGGTCAAGTGAAGCAATTGCTGTATCGACGACTCCAGATCGTCGCGCTTGAACGGCTTGCTCAGCACAAGATCGATGGTTTCGTCTGGGCTCCCTGCTTCCGTATCTCCGGTCAGGAGAACGATCGGCAGGGCTGGTTTCAAGTTCCGGATCTCCGCTGCCAGTTGCCGGCCATTCATCTCCGGCATACCCTGATCAGTGAACACGATGTCGAAGGAGTTGTTCATCACCTTGGAGAGCGCCTCAGATCCGGAAGCGGCAGACAGGACCTCATGCCCGGAAAGCTCCAGAAGCCTGACGAGTACGGATCGTACCATCGGTTCGTCGTCGACAACGAGTATTCGGGCCGTTGCATTCCTGCGTTCGACGATATCGTCTGCGAGGTCCGGTCGAGCGTCACCAGCTACGGGAAACGACAGACGAAACGTGGTACCAAAGCCAAGGTCGGTCGAAACGTCGATGTCACCATTGTGCTCCTGAACAGTGCCGTAACACACGGCCAGACCCATCCCCGTTCCCGCACGTCCCTTTGTTGTGAAAAGGGGTTCGAAGATGCGTGCGCGTACACGGTCGGTCATCCCGGTTCCCGTATCGCGTACGTCTACGGTGATCCGTTCAGGATTCAGGCAAGAGGAACGGATTGTTATTTCGCCGCCACGCGGCATCGCCTGGACGGCATTCAGGATCAGGTTCACAAAAACGTCGCGCAGTTCAGACGCCGCCCCGAGAATCATCGGGATTTGCTCCAACTCGAGAAGCGCCTCAATCGCAATTCCCTGTCGGCGTGGCTCGTTGTACCAATAAGGCCGCGTGAGCATTACGGAATCCTCAATGACCTCGTTCAGATCAACAGGTTCGAATGCTGTCTGCTTTTCGTGGCGGATGTACTGTTGTATTTTCCTAACCAGTGCCGCACCATCCAATCCGGCTCTTTCTATTGTCGACACGTGTTCAATCGCATCGGTGTTTGCGGCGGCCGACGTGCGCTTCAGAAGTTCGATGTGCCCCAGAATCCCGCTGAGAAGGTTATTGAAGTCGTGCGCGATACCCATTGTCATCCGCCCCAGAGTCTCAAGGCGGTGGCGCTGTGTCTGAGAGCTCATCCAGGTGGTTGGCTCGGTCAGAACCTCCCCGGTGATCGTCACACCGCTGGATTTCTTTCGCCTTTCTTCTTCGGTGAGGAAGATCGGAATGAAGTTGAACAGGACGGGGAGCGGCTGATCCCAATTCGGGAGTCGGATCATGAATAGTTCGTTCGTGACGAGCGAGCCACGTGACGCCTCACTCATGAACGTGGCGGCAAGTCCCTGCTCCTGGTCCGATAGCCGCTGCCACGGTCGGTCTCCGTCGCCCAGAATGGTCGTCCACGCGTCATTGCGAAACGCGGGCTCACCATCCGTGTTGAATGTTGCTACGAGAATATCCTGTTCGAGGACAATAGGTGGGTGTAGCGGAGCTGCCATCCTTGATGGGTGCCGATTCACTATTTTGGTGAACGAGATTTTCTTCGTCGTCTCCGGTACCCCGAGACGACCGAAATTACGTCAATATACTTTCGTCATTCAGGACTGTCTTCCCAATGTGGCACGACAACGTACTTGGAACAATCGGCAACACTCCGCTGGTGCGGCTCAATAAGGTTTGCACGGATACCGAATGTACGGTGCTTGCGAAGATTGAGCTCTTCAATCCCGGAGGTTCGGTCAAGGATCGCATCGGAATCAGCATGATCCGGGCGGCGGAACGAGAGGGGCGCCTCAGGCCCGGAGGTACGTTGATCGAGTGTACCAGCGGCAATACCGGGGCAGGCGTGGCCATAGCTGCCATCGCGCTGGGCTACAAGTGTATTTTCACCACAACAGACAAGCAGAGCCAGGAGAAGATCGACGTTCTTCGTGCACTCGGGGCCGAGGTTCACGTCTGCCCGACGCACGTCGCGCCGGAGGATCCGCGTTCCTACTATTCTGTCGCCGCGCGGCTGGCGCGGGAGACGCCTAATTCGGTGCACCTCAATCAGTACGACAATCCGTCAAACACCGCGGCACACTATGAAAGCACGGGTCCCGAGATCTGGAGTGAAACGGATGGCAGAGTTACTCACTTTATCGCGGGCGCGGGCACCGGTGGGACAATATCCGGAACGGGCAAGTATCTGAAGGAGCAGAATCCGGACACCACGGTGATCGGCGTCGATCCCTTCGGGTCCGTCTACTACAAATACTTTCACACGGGGGAATTCGATGCCGGTGAGATCTATCCGTACCTGATCGAGGGAGTCGGAGAAGACATTCTCGCGGGCAACATGGATTTCTCCCTGATCGACGATTACGTCCGTGTTTCGGATCGTGATGCGATGCAGATGACGCGCCGACTGGCCCGCGAGGAGGGGATGTTTGTCGGGCAGTCCTGCGGGATGGTCGTCGCGGGTGCGGCACAATGGATGGAGGCCAACCGCGACCGCCTTTCGCGCGACTCTGTGGTTGTTATTCTGCTCCCCGACTCCGGTTTCCGCTATTTGTCCAAGACATACAACGACAACTGGATGCGCGGTCACGGTTTTCTTGAGACGCAGCCGGCCGTCACCGCTGCCTCAATCCTCAAGGGAAGAGCGGGGGACCGGAAGGTCGCTTTCGTCTCACGTGAACAGACAATCGGGCAGGTTGTCGCGACAATGGCCGAATACGGCATCTCCCAGGTTCCGGTGCTTGACGGCGACGAGGTCGTCGGAACGGTTACGGAAAGTCGGCTGCTGAACCACCTCGTCAACAACCCTAGTGGCGGTCCGCAGCCCATTGGCGACGTGATGGACGACCCGCTGCCGATTCTTCCGCGCGAGGTAGACTTGAACCAGCTTTCCGACTACCTTGGCAGCAGTCTCGGTGCGGTTCTGGTCGAGAAGGAGAATGGCAGTTTCGACATTATCACAAAGAGCGACGTCATTCTGGCGCTGGCCAAGGCAGCCGGTCGAGCCTGAGAAACACTGGCCGTGCCGCTCTGATTTTCAACGCTAATCCCGCTTGCATCAATGCCGGAAGACAAGAAACAGCAGTCCGCTCAACTGAACATCGAGCTATCCGAGGAGGTCGCGGAAGGCATCTACTCGAACCTCGTGATGATTGCGCACTCGCCCGAAGAGTTCATCCTTGATTTCATCCGGGTGATGCCCGGCGTTCCCAAAGCGCGGGTCAAGACGCGGATAATCGTGACACCGCAGCATGCGCGACGGCTGGCGGCGGCGTTGATGGACAATATTGAACGTTACGAGCGCAGTCACGGTGAAATCGTCGACAGGACGCCCCCCGGGCAACCGATTCAGTTTGGTGGTCCGAGCGGAGAGGCATAGGCGAGTCGCCGGAGCGCGACTATTTCCTGAGTTTGATCAGGTAGATCAGTGTTCCGATCAGGACGACGAAGTGGGGCAGGGACGACGCCATGATCGGAGGTATTTCCTCTCGGTATCCAAACGGCTCCATTACCTTCATCATTGTCAGGTAGAGGAAGGCCACGGCAAGCCCAATCCCGATCTGGACTGCCTGGCCACCCCTGCGCCGGATCGACGCAAGGGCGAAGCCAAGGATCGCCAGGATCAGGTTGGCAAACGGGTAGGTGAACTTGCTGTAATAGAGGACTGCAGTTTTTCCCAGGTTGCCGGCGCCGCTGCGTTTGAGCGATTCGACATACTGGCCCGCTTCCTCCAGTGTCATCGACTCGACGTCTCGTTCTGTTCGGGCGAAATCCCGTGGCAACACCGTCAACGTCGTGTCCAGGACCAGCGAGTTGTTCAAGGATTCGCGACCGCCCTGGCTGAATGAGCGACGTGTCACATTTCGGAAACGCCAGACAGCAAGCGAATCAATCCATTCCATTCGCGTCGCGTCGAGTCGCTGCGTAAGGTGGTTCGCACTATCGAACTCGAGCAAGGATGCGCGATGGCCGATGTTCGCCTCGCGATCGAAGTAGCCGACGGTGATGTAGGACCCGGGGCTGGACTGCCTGTGAATATCACTGACATCCACGACCTGCTGACCATCGCGACGATACTTCTGTTCGAAGTCGAGGACGATCTTGTTGGTGCCGGGGACGACCCATCCGTTAAACCAGAACATGAGACTGGTGACGCAGATCGCAACGAGCAGGAAAGGGACGAGGAGCCGGTACAAGGAGACGCCCGACGTCTGAAGTGCCGCCAGTTGGAGCTGCTGGGCGAGCTTTCCATTCAGCAGGATAATCGACATGAACAGGGCCAGCGGCGAGATCAGCCTGATGATTTCCGGGATGTAGGCAGGGTAGTAACGAAGGAAGACCTCCCTTTGGGTCGCGCCCCGATCCATGAAGTCATCGATGTATTCAACGTAATGCAGAATCACGAAGAAGACGATGAGCGCTCCGACCAGCAGCACGTAGCTGATGAGGAGCCGACGAATGATGTGGCGGTCGAACCGTGGCAATGGTGGACGGAGTCTGCGTGTTTGGCGGCTGGCCGGCAGTTCGACTGCGGCCCCGGGAGATTCCGCAATCCTTGCAGAACTGGAATCTATCGAAACAAGTCGAATAAACGGTCAAGCTCGCACTCAGGTTCGCATCTCCGGCACCTGAACGGCGATGTTTTCGCCGATAAGACGTACCTTTCGTCTTCCCACAACGGATGAGCATATCATGAAGCTTCACGAATATCAGGCAAAGGACATTCTAGCGAAATACGGCGTCTCGGTTCAGCCCGGGCATGTCGTTGAAACGGTCGAAGAAGCTGTGGACGCGGCGAAGCGGCTGCACGAGGAAGAGGGTGCCGAGTTGTTTGTCGTCAAGGCACAGATTCACGCCGGGGGCCGCGGAAAGGGAGGCGGCGTCAAGCTTGCACGTTCAGTGGACGAGGTGCGAGAGAAAGCGGACGCCATCATTGGAATGCATCTGAAGACGCATCAGACGGGTCCCGAGGGCCAGCTGGTTCGGAAGGTTCTCGTGACGGCGGCTGCGGATATTGCGGCGGAATATTACGTTGGCGTTACCCTCGACAGGCAATCCAGCCGAAACGTGATCATGGCTTCGACCGAAGGTGGTGTCGAAATCGAAAAGGTCGCGGCTGAAACTCCCGATAAGATCATCAAGGAATGGGTCGATCCGGCGGTCGGCATTCAACCGTTCCAGGCCCGCAAGATTGCATTTGCGCTTGGGTTCAGTGGAAACGCCTTGAAGCAGGCGTCGAAGTTCATCCTGTATCTCTACAAGGCGTACGAGGAGACGGACAGTTCGCTTGCGGAGATCAACCCGCTCGTGCTCACCGAGCAGGGTGACGTCCTGGCCGTCGACGCGAAAATTAATATCGACGACAATGCTCTTTTCCGGCACAAGGATCTGGCTGATCTGCGCGATCTGGATGAGGAGGATCCGCTGGAAGTGGAGTCGTCCAAGTACGGGCTCAACTATGTCAAGCTGGACGGCAACGTTGGCTGCATGGTAAACGGCGCCGGACTTGCCATGGCTACAATGGACATCATTAAGCTCGCCGGCGGCGAGCCCGCAAACTTCCTCGACGTCGGCGGTGGTGCCAGCGCAGAGACCGTAGAAGCCGGCTTCCGGATCATTCTCAAGGACCCCAACGTGAAGGCGATCCTCGTCAATATCTTCGGCGGGATCGTTCGTTGTGACCGGGTCGCAAACGGAATCGTGGAAGCTGCGAACAAGGTCGACATCGGCGTTCCCTTGTTGGTCCGGCTGCAGGGTACGAATGCGGAGGAAGGCAAGGAGATACTCGACAAGAGCGGACTGAAGGTGGAGACGGCTATCCTCTTCAAGGAGGCTGCGGACAAGGTCGCGCAGGCTCTGAAATCCGTCGCCTGATACGGCCCAACTACACGGCGGTCATGAAAACGCCCGAACCTGCCGGCGTTGAACTCGCGGGGGTGTCGCGTCGCTTCGATCAGACGCTGGCGCTTGATGACGTGTCGCTGTCGATCTCCGGCGGCGAATTGTTCAGTCTTCTTGGTCCCAGCGGCTGCGGCAAGACGACACTTCTGCGCATTATCGGCGGATTCGAGACGCCCGATCGCGGCACGATTCGAATTGCTGGTCGAGACGTCACTGCAGTTTCTCCGCAGGGCAGACCGACTGCGATGGTTTTTCAGAGCTATGCACTCTTTCCGCATATGACGGTCGGTGCGAATGTCGAGTACGGCTTAAGGGTACAGCGGCTCACCCGCACCGAAATCGCACAACGTGTGTCGGAATCGCTCGACATGGTCGGAATGCGTGCGCTCAGCGATCGGCCTGTTACGGCCCTCTCAGGCGGACAACAACAGCGCGTTGCACTTGCTCGCGCGATGGCGGTGCAGCCGCGCGTGCTCTTGTTTGACGAGCCGCTGTCGAACCTCGATCTGGCACTGAGGGAACGCACGCGATCGGAAATCCGCCGAATTCAACAGGAGCTTGGTGTCACGGCAGTGTACGTCACTCACGACCAGACGGAAGCACTCGCCATGTCTGACAGAATAGGCGTCATGCGGGACGGGCGCCTCGAGCAGATCGGTCGACCGGAAGATCTCTATGATGCTCCTGCAACGGCGTATGTGGCGTCGTTTCTTGGCAGTGCGAACATCGTGGAGAATTCGAATCTTGCCGAAAGACTGGCTGGTACCCCGGCGGTCTCCGGAAAGGTTCTGGCAGTCAGACCTCAGTCACTGACGCTCACAGAAGACGGACTTGAGTGCACCGTTGTATCCACGCAGTACCTCGGTCCGGTGCGCGAAGTCAGTGTGCGGTTGCCAGATGAATCCGAGATTCGCGTACATGTGGATCCGGGCGAGCCGATCGCCGCAACGATTCGGATCAGGGCGACAAGTTTTGTCTGGGTCCGGCCTGGTTGACGCCGCCCTAGTTGCCCGCCAGTCGCCCGAACCTTCCGCCCACATCGTTGCGCGGCTGGCGAATGCGTAGAATGTCGGCGAGGTGGCCAGATTTAACGTGCAGGTCAAATCCCCATGACTGGTAGGATCCGAACGGAACCCAGTTCACCGACATCTGCCAGCATTCAAAGTCGCGATGCAGGTTAAGCGACGTGCTTGAAAATTCACCGCGTTCGATATCGTAGCCTGTTCGGGCCGCTACCTTCCAGTTCGGTGTCAGGTTAAAGTCGATCGTGGTGTTGATAATTGCTTGCCTCGTCGACGTCATCAACGGTTTGTTGAAACTGTACGTGAGATCAAAGCTCAGCGACCACGGTATCGCGAAGTCTGCGTACGCCTGGTTATCATCGAAGACGCTTCGGTCGATTGAGTCGCCGAAGGTGTTGGACCCGGACGGCAGCGGAGCCGTCCGATTTGCGGCGCGTTGATTCTCAACGGGTCGCCCCGGCGTCGCTCCGGGACTGCGTATCGACGTTCGCGCGGTTGCACGGAAACTTGTGAGTCGCGCGAAAGCCAGGGCTGACGGCCTCCAGACGTAGTCATCTATGATCTTTCCGTCGGGGCTGAGGCGGTAGGGAGAAAAATTGCCTCGGAGTGTGAGGTCGACCTTGCCTGCGATCTTTGTTCGGATGTCGAGAGCGATGTCGCTCATCTTCAGCGAGTCTGCCGCGAAGTTGTAGCGCGATGCGAGATCGAGATTGAGAATCTTTACCGTCCGACTGTTCCCGTCGCCAAGGGAATCCGCCTCAACCCTTCGCGTCTCGAAAACGTTCGAGAGGCTGTAGTTGAGACTCTGCTGCAGGCCCGTGCGGACGCCGGGAACGCGCGAGTAGCGCGTGACGCGCCCAGTCGAGTCGGTGTAGGTACCGGTGTACCCCCATTTGTCAGAGGAGAAGTCTGGTTGGTAGGTGAATCCGATGGTTGGTCTGACGGTATGTCGAACGCCATCATACTTTCCGACGTGCACCGGGAAGAGACCGTAGAAGGTTGTATTTGCCGACAGTCCGGCATTGAACTGTCGGAGCGCGAGAAACTGACTTTCGTCTGAAATGATCAAGCTGTCTCCGGGAGTCAGCGTTCGTTCCTCGGTTCGCAGGAACCAGTCTTCGGTGTACCGGAAGGACGGCGACATATTGAGTGGCACGTTACCGAAAGGGGGAATCCGGTTCAGCGTGAAGGCGGCGGTTATCGGTATCGAGTGGCTGCCTCTAAACGAGAAGGGAGACGTATCGCCTGTGGCGCGCTGATACTTTTCGCTATCGAATAGCGCGTCATACCAGCTTATGCCTGTCGCCGCGGTGTCTCCACGCGCAAGCAGTTCGGAATCCGACAATGGGGTGAAGTTGAAGCTGTTCGTCAGATTGAAATTGTACGTGTACGTTATTTTTTCGAACCACCGCTCCTTCGATCCCGGCGTGCCGGCGGGCCGGGCGAAGGGCTTGCGAGCACTTTGCGAGAAGGAGAGGTTCGGAAGGGTGAGATCGGCCCGTCCCGTAGCAAGCTGCTGCTGTTGGCTGAGTTTCGTCGTGAGCGAACGACCGGACGACTTCCAGCGTTTTCGGTAGCCGATTGTAGAACCGACTGTTTGGCGGACACGGTCATCGTACGCCTCCGAAACGGCCTGAAGATACCCAGACGTGGAAAGGTCGACGCTGGCGTCGAAGCTCGCATACGGTGTGATCGTCTGATTGTGGTTCCAACGCAACGAGACGGTCTGATTCACAGAAAAGCCGGGATCGCCGCGCTCGCCGTTGCGCAGGCGCGCATAGTCGACCATCAGAGCTCCATTGTAGTGGTATCTCCTGTTGTAGCGAAACCGCTGTTTTGTCTGCCAGCTTCCGCGAGACCAGAGGCCGAACTGGATTTGAAGATCTGTGTATTCGTTCATGGCGAAATACCAGCCGAAATCCCGCAGGTAAAAGCCAAATTCGTCTTCGCCATAAACGGGAGCGACGGGACCCGATCGTCTACCTTCCTGAGCCGGAAGGAAGCCGAACGGCAGCCACAGGGGCGTTGGAATATTGAAGATGAACAGGCGAATCGGACCCGTGTACACCCACTTCTGGTCCACAATTTTCATCCGGCGGGCGCGCAGGGAATAGGAGGGATCCTCGATGCAGTCGCAGGTCGAGTAAACGCCGTTGTAAACATACAGCGTTGAATCCTCTTCCAATTTGACTGCCTGTGCGCGGATGAATCCTTCCTGGAAGCTACTCCTCGCGCCGACCACCCGGCCGCGTTCCGTTTCGAGGTTGTAGGCGAATTGATCGCCTGCGAACGTTTCCCCATTCTGCGAAAAAGTGGCGAGAGCCGTATCGCCGACGGCCCGGTATGCTCGCAGCTCGTTGATTCCGAACAGGAGGTCAACGCGCCACGCACTGAGAATGGCCTCGTTGTAGTTGACCTTTGCCCTGCCGACGAGCCTGCCGACCTTGTCGCTTTCTTTCAGATCGATGACAAGGGAATCGCTGGCCGTGAATTCGATGGGGTGGTCGATTGCCCTGCCGCCGCCCGACTGCTGGGCGTTGCTGACGCCAGGGAGTGCGGCTGTCAGCAGGAAAAGGGCGGAGGCGGCGACAACGCGTCCCGTTCGGGCATCAGGCATTACCGCTCAGGAAATCTAGTGCGAGTCGAGCCGCCCCGAGCATTGCAACATCGTTGCCCCGTTCTTCGCGAAGGATGCGGATGCCTTCGTGCAGCCCCGGTGTGACAAAATCAAGGACCGTTTCTCTGGCGGCATCCAGAATCAAGTCGCCGGCGGCCGACGTACCTCCACCGATTATTGCGGTGCGGATATCCAGCAGGTTGATGGCCGAGCCAATCACACAGCCAAGCTTGTGTCCGGCCCAGTGAAAGATCTCAATCGCATCCTTGTCGCCGTCTTGCGCTGCGTCGTAGAGCATCTTCGACGTGATGTCAGCGAGATCTCTTTCGGCGCGCTGATGCAGCACGCTATGCGGACGCGAAACCAGTTTTAGACGCGCATGGTGCGTTAGGAACTGCTGGCCCAGATAGGCTTCGGCCGCCCCGGCAACGCCGGAGCGGGCGAGTGGGCCGCAGTAGTTGATCGTCATGTGGCCGATCTCCCCGGCGCCGCCGGTCTGGCCGCGAAAGATCTGGTTGTCGACGATAATCGCTCCACCGACACCCGTACCCAGCGTTATCATGATGAAGTGCGAATAGGGGATACCGGCGCCAAAGTGGGCTGAGCCGAGCGCGGCGACATTTGCGTCGTTCTCGACGAGGACCGGAAGGTCGCGTCCGACGAGCTTCTGGATCTCCTCCGTCACATTTACAGAAACCCAACCAGGGAAGTTGGGCGGCTTGACAACGGTGTCACGGGCCCAGTTCACGGATCCTGGTACACCAATCCCGATTGCCTGGCAGTTGTCGGTCGAACCATCCGCAAGGCTCTTGATCATCTCCACGATCTGAGCCAGGATCTTTTCCGGACCGCGTTCGACGACGGTTTCAGCGGACTTCTCCTGTACGAGGTTGCCGTCCATCCCGACGAGGGCGACCTTCGTGTTCGTGCCGCCGAGGTCGATTCCAACAACGTAGTCCATGCGCATCCCGCTCATTTCTTTTACCATCATCGGGTTCGACACTCGACCCGTTCGGCAGCCCCGATAATTCGGGAAGCAATTAGCGTTCCGTCTCCACGCGGTAAACGGTTTCGCCGGGTCGTCTCATTCCGTACTGCTCCCGGGCGATCGCTTCGACCATGTCGTCGGATAGTCCGCGCTGCACGCGGTCCGACAAATCGGCAATTTCAGCCTGAATGGACTCGTTCTGCCTTTCAAGTCGGTCAGCGTCGCGATGCCACCGATACCGCCGCAGCAGACTGTGGCTGTCGAAGAAGAGAACCCATATTGCTGCCGTGGCAACCACAAACAGGGTAATACGTCTTCGCAACCCGGGAGGAGACAGGAATGATGCGATACGGTCGAGCATGGCGTCGTCCGGGCCTACTTGCGAAACTTGAACGCTTCGTTACCTGGATAGACGGCGCTGGGTCCGAGGTACTCTTCAATTCGGATCAGCTGATTGTATTTCGCCGTGCGGTCGCTTCTGCTTGCGGAACCCGTCTTGATCTGTCCGGCATTCGTCGCAACGGCGAGGTCCGCGATCGTCGAATCTTCTGTTTCGCCGGAGCGGTGGCTGATCACGGCGGTGTATCCGTTCCGGTGCGCGAGGTCGATCGCGTCAAGGGTCTCCGTCAGCGTACCGATCTGATTTACCTTGATGAGAATGGAGTTTGCACAGTGCTCATCGATGCCGCGCTGCAGCCGGGTCGAGTTCGTCACGAACAGGTCGTCGCCCACCAGCTGTACCGAATCGCCGACTCGCTCGGTCAGCATCTGCCATCCATTCCAGTCGTCCTCCGCCATCGCATCCTCGATTGAAATGATCGGATATTGGCGGACCCAGTTTTCCCAGTAGTCGACCATTTCCTCAGACGACCGCTTTCGGTCGGGATCGCTCTTCCAGAATACGTAGGCACCG
Source organism: Bacteroidota bacterium (assembly GCA_020437385.1). Taxonomy (GTDB): domain Bacteria; phylum Bacteroidota; class Rhodothermia; order Rhodothermales; family JABDKH01; genus JAGQWL01. Next base: position 3,970 of record JAGQWL010000169.1, on the reverse strand, counting down.
TCTTGATACATTTCGGATGAGGCCGGATCGAGCGCAATCCAGGCGTCCTTGCCGGCCGTATAGCCGGCGGCACTGATCGCCTCCAGTATCACGTCGATTGCCTCCTCGTTTGATCGGAGGTTGGGCGCGAATCCGCCTTCGTCCCCGACGGCCGTACCGTATCCTTTCTTCTGAAGGACCTTCTTGAGATTGTGGAAGACCTCCACACCAATACGAAACGACTCGGAGAACGAACCGCCGGCCACGGGCATGACCATGAACTCCTGCATGTCGACCGAATTGTCGGCGTGTCGGCCCCCGTTCACGATGTTCATCATCGGCACCGGAAGCGTAACACCCCTTCCGCCGGACAGGTAATCGTACAGGTGCCTTCCTTGAGCGGCGGCCTCAGCTTTCGCGGCGGCGAGGGAGACACCCAGCAGCGCATTGGCGCCGAGCCGCCCCTTGTTCGGCGTTCCGTCGAGCTCAATCAGGGCCTTGTCCAGCCCGGATTGGTCAGCGGCGTCGAAGCCCTTGACGGCGGATGCGATGACGCCGTTGACATTTTCGACAGCTTTCTGGACGCCCTTTCCGAGGTACCGCGACTTGTCTCCGTCGCGAAGTTCGACGGCCTCGTGTTCACCGGTGGAGGCTCCGCTTGGCACGGCGGCCCTTCCGAAAGAGCCATCAGCCGTTGTGATGTCAACTTCAACAGTGGGATTGCCGCGGCTATCCAGAATCTCGCGGGCTTTGACGGTGCGAATCGCAGACATTCCTGAAACTCCGATTGGTGGATCAATCCAGATGCGTGAAATGAACAACGCACTTCTGATCATCAGGCATCGGCGGGTGTATTCGTTGGTGGGAAACTGCCCGCCGGCAAACACCCAAAAATCGGCACAAACGCCCTGAATTACAAACTGACGGGCATTGGGGATAGTGGATACGCGATGAAACGAAAAAGGGCCGATGACACGCGTCACCGGCCCTTCGAAGAACGTCGTCCCATGTCTACTTGACGGTGGTCGTTTCGTTGATCCAGCTGTAGCAGCCCTCGTCGACCCGATAGGACTCACCTGTGTTCCATTTCATGAAGAACTTGTCCTCGGCCTCCGGGAAGTACTTTGAGTACTGGTTGATGCGGGTGTTCGCCTGGCTGGCAAGAGAGGAATCTGCGTTCTTGGCACGCGTGTAATAATCGACAACGAGCCAGTAGACGGCTCTGTCCCGCCTGTCAAAGGAGCCGCAATTGGCGATGGCCGTGACGTAGAGATCTCCGATTGCCATGAAGGCGCGACCGAAGGACGAATCGAGGTCGATAGCCTGGCGGAAGTTGGTCCGCGCTTTCGAGAGGCGACCGAGCTGTTGTTCGGCAATCCCCATATTGAAATAGATGTCGCGTCGATCAACGTCGTCCGTTGCCATTCCGAGCGCCTGATCAAGGAGATCGAGGGCACCCTCGTAGTCTCCATCCGAGGTCTTCATCTGAGCAAGCGTTCGGAGGACCTTTGCCGTTGGCTCGACGGCAAGCAGGCGGTCACCGATTTCGTAAACAACATCCCGGTACTCGAGGTCCTGGGCAAGCTGCATTACTTCGTTCAACAACTCCAGATTGTCAGGATCGTTTTCGAGCTGTGACCGCAGGAAGTCGTAGCGTTCCTCGGGGCTGGTGAACAGTGCACCTCGCCATTTTTTAAGCAGGTCCTGGATTGCGGGCTCTTCGCCTCGCGCAGCTTCAATCTCGTTCAGGAAGTCGACGGCTGCCTGCTTGTCTTCCTGATTCTGCACCATGTCTGCGAGAATGTACTCGAGGTAGTAGGGGTCGAGCCTGGACGGGTCCATCTCGAACGCCTTTCGATATTGCGTCGCAATCTCGGGCTCCAGCTCCGGCAGGAACTCGCGGTTCTCAAAGATGAACTTGCCGCGTTCGAGCGTCCATTCGAACTCGTCTACCTTGGCGCCGATATCCTGCAGTTTCGGAACAGCCGTGTCGAAGATCGCCAGTGCGGAGTCGAGGTATGCCTGCCGTTCCGCGTCAGAAGACTGCTGAATAGCGATCTCGCGATACGTCTCGACGGCGCGCTCAAAGTTTCGATCGGAGTTCTGCGGAAACGCCGGGTCGTTCTGGAGAATCCAGCGGAGGCTGGGTAGGGCGCTTTCGTAGTTCTTGTTCTTGAAGTCCTCGTAATACAGACTGTAGTACTTCGGGCTCTCGGATTGTCCAGTATCCTGGGCATTTGCAACGGATGGCAACAGGTACAGTGCCGTCGCGGCAAGTGCAGCAAGAATAGGGCGTTGAGTTCTCATTTTTCGTCCTGGTTGTGCGATGATCCCCGAAAATGACGGCTTGAGGCCCGGTCAGGCCCGATTCAGCCCAGCCTCTGCTTCAGGAACCAACGCTCGCCTACGTTAACATTCAGGCCAATTTTGAAGAAACGGTCTTTCACAAGCCCGTTGTCGGTCGTTCCTCTTTGTCCGACTTCAAGATTAATGTCAATTCGCGTGCCGGGGACGAGGGTGGGAAGCGAAAGCCCACCCGTGGCTCCGATGGCATCGATCGCCATCGACGCCGAAGGCGAGATGTACGATTGGTCATAAAATACACCGAATCGATAAGCGATGCGCGCCGCATAGCCGGCCAAAGCATCGTTTCCGGCCGGCAGCCATTCGACGCCTCCGGAGAGCCGCACGCGATCGCGAATGTTGTTGCCTGCCGCGTCAGGGACGTAGCCGGGGAGTGTGACTGTTGACGAGAATCCGCTCCAACGTTGCGATAGAACATCCGCAATGACTGAAACGTGGGACGACGCGCGATAATGGAGCCCAATCGCAAGCGAAGATGGTATTGACAGGTCTCCCGTGATTGCCGAATTCAGCGTGTCCCGCTCCTGTGGGTCTCCCGACGTCAGCACGCGATCAGCCTGGAGGTTTACGGGAAACGAATACGTCATGCCAACCGTCAATCGATCATTTTCGCGGAGGAGGTTCTTCGCCGAGCCGAGTACGCCAACAGACCCGCTGAACCCTCTAAGTCGCGTTGACGACGAGAGTATTGACCGCGTGTAGCTGGCGTTTTCAAAGTTTGTTTCCTGCGACTCTTCGATGGCGCCGAAGAGTCCCATTCCCGTTGCTCCGACCGACACGTGACTGTTGATAGTGTATCCGACCGCGAACGTTGCCTGCTGCAGTCCTCCTGATCCACCATAGTCAATTGTGTACGCCGTCGTATCAGATGGCAATTGCACCGCACTTGAAACCCTGACGCGATAGCGAGACACGGAATAGGGTGCGAAAGTTGCTCCGATACCGAGCTTTTGTGCTTTCAGCGGTAGTGAAAACTGAAGAAAGCTCAGGTTGCCGCTGGACAGGCGACCGTGGTTGTCCAGAGCATCGCGCGCAGATACGGTCTGATAATTCACCCCGGCTGCGAGGCTTGTCAGCACGAGATCCCCGTAGGCGGCGGGATTCGCGAAATTTGTATACAGCGCACCTCGAAAGGCAGTGCCGCCTCCGCCCATGGCGGCAGCCTGAGAAGTCGCGGACTGACGCAATTCTCCGATGCCAAAGCGAGAGTAGATCGACCCGTCAGTGACAAACTGCGCACTGACAGATGGCGCAAGTGTGACCGTCAACAGGAATGCAAGTGCTGTACGGCTGGCCCGGGTGTTCTGAATCATTTCTGAAATTGGCTTACAACAACAGTTGCTTTCGGTGACTGCGCGGAGGACGATTCGGCGTGGAAGACCATTGGCCCGACCCCGATGTCCGAACTGCCCGGGACGATTCGAAGATGATCGATCGTCGAACCAGAACGCAATCGATCGCGATAGATATTGCTGAGTGGCGTTGACGTGAAGCTCAGTTTGCCGTCGTCGTCGATGGTGCCCGAGTCAATGAATACCAACGCGTCGTCTTCAGTAACGCCGATGAGGTCGAAGGAGGCAGGGACCGGCCTCGCAAATCCGGAAGGAAGGTTCGCCGACACAAGAGC
>JAGQWL010000168.1 GCA_020437385.1 Bacteroidota bacterium | reverse complement strand
CCCGGCGTCATAAGACGCCGGGGCTCTTGAGCGATAGCCTAAGGATTGACCGTAAGCGTTTCGCGGACGATGCTGCCGTTATACGATGCGGAGATCGTGCAGATCGTCGTGACGTTCACGTTCGCGCCCCTTACGGAGCCATCCGCGAACGCCTTGCCCTCCGGAATAACGACCACCGGATCTGGCACGGCATCAGGCTTGTCGGAACTGCAGAGCACCCTGGCGCCGCCCGGCACCGCCGGGAAGTTTAGGGTGACCCGCATCGCAGTCGTCTCACCACCCTTGATCGGATTTCGAGCGAACGCAATGCTGTCCAACCGCATAGGCGTCACGGTGAGGTTTGCCCTAACAGAGCGGGCTATGTCGCCGTAGACACGTGCATAGATCGGCACCGTCGTCGATCCCGCGATGAAGATAGGCGAAGTCCCAACCGGGAACGTCACCTCGCTTGCTCCAGCAGCCATTGGCACGCTTACGGGCGCGGCAATGAACGGAGCAGCCTCCTTCAGCCGAATCGTCGTCGGAATCGGCGCAGGACCGGACAAAACCACAGTGCCTTGAGTGAAGAACCCACCGAAGACCGGATTCGGATTGAAGGTGAAGGACCTGATTGACGGGAAGGGATGCAACGTCAAGTCAGCCGCCTTCGACGTGCCCTTGTAAGAAGCCGTCAAAGTAGCGAGCGTCGAAGATGTGACCCTGCTCGTCAAGATCGCTACTGCCTTTGCCACCGTGCCTGCCGGGATGCTTATCGACCCAGGCGAGGTCACTGATGGACTGTTGTCCGTGAAGCTAATCGAACCGCTAAAGGGTGCCGGAGCCGAGAGGGTCGCCGTGCCAGTCACAGTCAGACCGCCGTACTCAGCGTTCTTCGAGAGCGCGTAGCTCAAGACCGTCGGATAAGGCTTGATCGTGAAGGTGATGCTTCGCGTCGTACCAAGGAGGTTCGCGTAAAGCGTCGCCGACTTGTTCGTTCCAAAGGCTTGGATCGAATTGACGAAGAACGACTTGTACGAGTAACCCTTGGTGAAGGTCACTTGGCTAGGTGCCGAGATGTACGTGCTGTTATCCGTGATGGTCGCCGTATGGGCGATCGATGCCGGAGAACTCAAGTACATCGTGGCGGTCGTCGATTGGCCTCCGTAGAACGAAGTCGAAGCCGCAGTGAACGCAGTAAACGTTCGGTTGGTCAGCGTGAGGCGCCAGATGCCACGACCAAAGGTCGCCGCATAGAGATACGCCTTGTTCGCAGGAATGGCGAATGAGTTGACCTTGACGTTTCCGAAGCCAAGGGTATTCATGTTCGTCCAGGTAACGCCCTGGTTCGTGGTCATGAACGCGCCGACGTCGGTGCCGACATACCAGCAGGTCGAGTTGTAGGGGTCTCTCATGATCGCGTTGATCGGAGACGCCGGTAAGGCGGTCGAACCGGATCCGGAGACGTCCGTCCATGTGGGGGTTGTCGCGGTCGTGTTCGAGCAGCGATAGAGACCGCCGCTGGAGCCTTGGAGACCGACGAGAACGTCGATAGAATTGCCCCAGTTCGTCGCAATCGCTCCGATTGCCGAGTTCGGCAGCGTTCCGTCGATCTTGGTAATCGTTGAACCGCCGTTGTCGGATCTGTACACAGCGCCATCATCGCAACCGGCGTAGACCCGGTTGGAGTTACTCTGGCCAACGGCAAGGGTGCGGATGGCGGACGTCGTGCTCGTCGTAGAGTTCGTCCAGACACCAGCTACGCCCGTCCACCGCTTGACGCGGTTGTCGGCGCCGGTAACAACCGTCGAACCGCTCATGACGAGCGGATTGATGAATTTCGCCGACCAGTTCACGTTGCCGTTTGAGTCCACGGGTGAGATTAAGTCGCCCGACGTGTCTCCCGAACTTGTATAGCGGAAGATCGCACCGCCTTGCGACTGGGTGTAGTGGATGCCTGGGTTGTTCGGATCGAATGCCGACCAAGCCCCGTCACCACCCTGCAGGTTTTTCCAGTTGGTCAAGCTCCCCCTCGATGCGGGGCTCGCGTTGTCCTGGGTTCCTCCCATCATGTAGTAGGAGTTCGAAGGATGGACCGACATATGATAGAACTGGGTCGAGTACAGGTATCGATTCTTAGGAGTGATGCCCACGAGGGGGATTACTCCATTCAAGTACAGAGACACAAAGACTCCGCCGTCGCATCCGACGTAGGCGAGCGGACTATCACCCGGAAACGTTGCCATGCAGTGTTGGTCGTTGTGGAGTCGGGAGTTGCTTTGATAGCTTCGTCCCAAGTCGTACCAGTTGTTACCGTTGTTGGTCGAGACCGCCAACGTAATCAGGCCGCAGTACAGGACGT
>JAGQWL010000167.1 GCA_020437385.1 Bacteroidota bacterium | reverse complement strand
CGCCTCTCGCTCGACGAAAACGAAACGACGTACTGGATCGTGGATCCGCGGCGGCGAACGGTGCGCGCGGTGACGATGGACGGCAACGTGCGGGTCATGGCCGTGCGCGACGGCTCGGCGTACGCCGCACTCACGACCGAAGAAGGTGAACCCCTGGTCGCGCGCTATCCACTTTGACGCTCGTCCTTCATTCCATCATTCCTTCACTCCCTCATTCCTTCACTCCCTCATTCCCTCATTCCTTCCGCCATGGAATTCGGCCCAAACAACCCTGTCGTCAAGCGCTGTATTCAAGGAATGGCTCTCTCGGAATCGGGTAGTCAAGAAGACGCACGCCAACTGTTTCGCGAGGCCTGGGATGACGCGACCGACGATCTGGAGAAATTTATCGCCGCCCATTTTGTGGCACACCACCACGACGTTTCTGCAGACAAACTGACGTGGTTCGAAAAGGCGTTGCATTACGCACTGGCCATCAACGACGACTCCGTTCGGAGTGCCTTGCCGGAATTGTATGCAGCGATCGCGCTGTGCCACGATCAATCAGGGCGCCGCGACGAGGCAGCGAGGAATCGAAAACTCGCAAGCCAGTCTTCGATTGGCCCGGTAGCGACGGGGCCGTTCTACCATGGGACGAAGGCGGACTTGCGGCTTGGCGACCTGTTGACGCCGGGCGGCAGTTCCAACTACCAACCCGACCTCAAGATGAACCACATCTATTTCACGGCCCTGGCCGGCGGAGCGGGGCTGGCTGCCGCACTCGCGAAGGGAGATGGCCCCGAACGGGTCTACGTCGTCGATCCGACGGGCGAATTCGAAAACGATCCGAACGTGACAAACAAGAAGTTTCCCGGAAACCCGACCCGATCCTATCGGTCGCTGGCCCCCTTGCGTGTCGTCGGCGAAGTATCGGACTGGCCCGGACAAACTCCGGCTCAACTCGCGGCGTGGCGTGAGAAGTTGGCCAACAATAAGGGTGACATCATAAACTGAGGCGGACCGTCGCATACCGGGCCGTCGGCCCACTGCAGAACGACACGAGCATCGCGAGTCGATGAAATCAGCCTATGCTGAAGTTCCCGAGGGTATCGAACTGCTCCAAGGAAACCACTGCGGCTTCAACTTGATCTGACAACTGACAACTGACAACTGACAACTTCGCGAGCGAAGCGAGCGTCCCCATTCTCCCAACCCCTCGCCCGTTCTCCCAGAGCCTGCGATTCAGCCGCTGCCTTGCCCGCAAATGAGTTGACTTTGCTGCACGCGGAAACGACCTTTCCGGCAGGTGCGGGCGCAACGACGGAGTTGTAGGCGCAAGGGAGGCATGCGAATGATCACGGGAAAGCACACGCCATCAGTACTGGCTGCGGGATGCCTCATCGTATGTATCGCCTTGAGCGGATGCGACTCGTCCTCCTTCTCCCGTTGCAGCGCCGGTCCCGACGTCTTCGACGAAGACATTCAAGTCTGGGCAGTCGGCGTCGATGGATCGAACCGCCGCGTAGTATTCGACGACTGGATCAATCCGTCCATTGTCAGTGACGGTCTAATGGGCGTATCCGTGACTGCAGACACCGTGTTTGTCACTCACGGCTACTCGAACGCCAATGTATCGCTCCTGCTGCCCGCCGCCGGAAGGATTCGTCCGTTGTACGCAGAAGAAGGCATAGCCGCGTTTGCCCTGTCCCCATCACGGAACCGGTACGTCTTTATTCGGAATGGCGTTGAACTCTGGCTCGCTGCGACTGACGGAACGCCCCCGACAAAACTGGCCGAAGGACACTATCTGCGCAGACCGATCTGGGTATCCGACAGTCTCATTGCTTACGAACGTTACGCAAGCTATTCGTCAAGCGGAGGCGAGGTCCTAACCCTGGATCTGGCGGACGGAACGACGGAGCAGATTCTGGACATCTCGACGCACGGCTTTGCAATCTCGCGCAACGGTGCGACGTTGGCTTTCGCCAGCGGAGACAGCCTCTATGTGAAGCATTCGACTGACAGTGCAGGACGGGCGGTGGCCCCGGGGCGCGATCCTCGACTGACGCCCGACGGAATCCACCTCGCATACTTTGTCGGCGAACCCGTCAGCAAGCATCGACAACTCAGGCTCGCAACACTTGGCGGATCGCTGAATCAGCTTCTAGCGGAAGGATCTATTGACGGACCGTTGCTCATCGATTCCGACGGGCAGTTTCTGATTGCCCGCGTGGACGATGAAATTCGACGAATTGACATTCCCGTTGGCACGGCCACCGTGCTCGCGCGCATCGGCGACCATCCGACAATCGGCCGTTACGAAAATTGGCAGCAACGACTCTCCTTCGGCGACATTGTTTTGGCGAATGATGATAGCACGATCTACTACCTCCTCACCAATGACCTTTATAGTGGGGGCGGAAGTTGCTAAGGAACGAAACACTCGAGGCAAACAGATTCGACCGACATGCAATCGAAATTCAGAAAGTTCCCGGAGGGCCTTAACCTGCGCTCGTTGCGCTTTCTGATCCCACTGCTGCTTTGTACGGCACCGTTCAATGTCACCGCAGCACAGGCTGCCGCGTTTGGCATCAGAAGATCGCTGGGCGTCGTAGCCGGCTTTCGGTTCTGAGGATTATCCGAGCCGTGACACTATTACGGCAGTGATCGCCT
>JAGQWL010000166.1 GCA_020437385.1 Bacteroidota bacterium | reverse complement strand
TCGCTTCGCTGGATCCATCCGTCGCGGTGTAGGCAAACGACTCGGTGCCGGAGAAATCCTCGGACGGCGAATACAGGATTCCTGTTGAGTCCTCCTTGAGCGTAACGGTCCCCGACGCCCCCAAATCGTCGACGCCGACAATCCGAAGCGTGCCGGACTGCGTCGAGTCGTTCCAAAGCGCGTCAATCGTGATCGCGTCGTTGACGCCCACATGTACGGTGTCATCGACAGCAACGACCTGTGCGGATGCAGAATGGGCGGATACCACGAAGCAGAAACACGCCAGAAGCACTCGCAGCGGCGATTTCGTGCTGAGTTCTTTTCGGGTCATGACGCAAATAGATTTAGGTTCTAACTTCTATTCGCATCTATCGGCGATCGAGTATCACGAGGTTGCAGGATAGCGGGCCGTTACGGTTACTCGGCTCCCGCACACGCCTGTACACGAACTGCCTATGTCGATGAAAAACGGACCTTCCGCGATTCCCTGGAAACAAATCGCCCTCGAATCGGCCTTCGTGGTCCTCGGCGTCGTGCTGGCCCTCGCTGCTAATGAATGGCGAAACACCCGCGCGGATCGCGCAGCAGGCGTGCGTGCTGCCAACGCAATCCGGGAGGAACTGAAACTGAATCGCGAGGCCGTTCACGGCTCCCTGCAATACCACATCCAGGTATCCGACTCGCTGATTGCTTTCGACCGACGCGGACCCCGCCCTGGTGACGCGCCGGGCTATCAGACCTTCCCTCGCGGATTTATCTCGCCGGCGTCGTCGTCAGTTCTCTCGACAGCATGGGAAGTGGCAGGCACCACGGGCGCGATCAACCATGTGCCGTACGACGAAGTCCTCCTCATGTCCCATGTCTACGACAAACAGGAAGCGTACAAGAAGCAGACGAACACCGCGGGCGATCTGATTTACAAGACGATCTACGAATCGGGCACGGACGGTGTTCGCCGAAACTATCGCAACCTCAACGGCATACTGCAGACGTTCGTTTACATCGAATGCGACCTGCTCGGCCAGTATGACGAGGCTCTTGCAACTCTTGGGGACCAGGGGAACGGAGGAAACAAGACGGCCGCAGCGGTCCCGGAGCGTTGCACTTATTACGCACCTCGGGGATGAGGGGTCGCAGAATCGGAGATTCTGCGGAATCGAAGAAGATAGGAAGATAAGAAGATAGGAGGGCGTCGCGGTTCGATGACGCGATCCTATGAGTTCCCGTGAGTTGTTGCTGCGCCGCGAGGAAGCCGCTGTGGCTCGGGATGACGGCTCGCGTCGCGAAGCAACCGACCGCGACCCAATCCTACTTTCCTACTTTCTTCCGCTCCTACTTTCCGTTCGTAGATTCCCCGACTCCCAGACTCAAACTCCGCGTAACCGACGATCACGCCGCTCTGAAACCCGCAACTCTCGTTCATGAAGCACCACACTCAAACAGTTCTCGCCAGCGCCACGAGCGCCGCGCTCAACTCGAACGTCAAGAACGGCGGAGGAACAGACGACACCGCCGCGCTCCAGGCAGTACTCGATGTCGCCGCAGCGAACGGCGGCGTCCGCCTCGTCATGGACGGCGCCGCGCTCGTCTCGTCCCTTCGCGTTCATTCCAACACGACCATCGAGTGCCTGAACGCGGATTGCGGCTTTTTCCAGGCGCCACAGTCCAACTCCGCGCTGCTCATCAACGCGAACCCTTCCGCCGATGCGATCATCGACCGCAACATCACCTTGATCGGCGGCACGTACAACCAGAACTGTCTCCATCAGGCGCACCACGTTCCACCCGACGTTCACTACACGAAGGCCGACCACTACTCAGTCGGACTCGCGTTTTTCGGCGTCGAGAATCTGGTGGTCCGCGATATCACGATCCGCAACTTTCGGACGTTCGCGTTTCTGATGTCAAACTGGGTACGGGTGACAATCGAAAACGTCCACCTCGACC